>DXIC01000183.1 GCA_019113065.1 Candidatus Agathobaculum stercoravium | reverse complement strand
TCGCAAACGTCTGCAAGCAGAACGTCACCCGCTTCCCGTACGACATCGCGCGCCTGGCGCAGGATCTCGCAGGCGGCCTGATGGTCACCCAGCCGAGCGAGGCGGATTACCGCAACCCGGCGACCCACGATTACATCGAGAAGTACCTCAAGGGCGTGGCAAGCGTTCCGACCGAGGACCGTATGCGTGTGCTCCGCCTGATCGAGAACATGACGATGGGCACGGCCGCAGTCGGCTATCTGCCCGAGTCCATGCACGGCGCAGGCTCGCCGCAGGCGCAGCGCATCATGATCGCGCGCCAGTCCAACCTCGAGATGAAGAAAAAGCTCGCAAAGGACATCGCACGCATCAAGTAAAATATAAAAGGAAAGCGCCCGTCCGCAGGCATACGGGCGGGCGCCCGTTTTTATCAAAGGAGGAACTTATGGATCAGCAGAAACTGCATGAACTGCGCGTATTCGCAGCGGAGATCCGCCTGGAAACGCTCAAAATCATCGCTTCGCGCGGCTTCGGCCACGTTGGCGGCTCCATGTCCATGGCGGACGCAATGGCGGTGCTGTACGGCGAAGTGATGAACATCGACCCGAAGAACCCGCGCTGGGAGGGCCGCGACTGGTTCGTGCTCTCCAAGGGCCACGGCGGCCCGGTGATGTACGCGACCCTCGGCCTCAAGGGCTATTATCCGATCGAGAGCGCGTACACCCTCAACCAGCCGGGCACGGATTTCCCGTCCCACACCGACCGCAACAAGACGGTTGGCGTTGACCTGACCACCGGTTCGCTCGGCCAGGGCATGAGCGAGGCAGTGGGCGCGGCGCTGGGCAGCCGCGTGCAGGGGCGTGACAACCATGTGTTTGTTGCCATCGGCGACGGCGAAGCGGACGAAGGACAGATCTGGGAAGGCGCGCAGTTTGCGGCGCATTACAAGCTGGACAACCTTGTCTGCCTGGTGGACGACAACAAGCGCCAGCTGGACGGCGCGGTAGCAGACGTCATGAGCCATGGAAAGGGCATCGGCGCGAAGTTTGACGCCTTCGGCTGGAACGTCATCAACGTCGAGGACGGCAATGACGTCGAACAGATTTACAACGCCATCCAGCAGGCTTATGCCTGCAAAGGCAAGCCGAGCTGCCTGATCCTGAACACGGTCAAGGGCAAGGGCGCGACCTTCGCAGAACCCTCGGGGGCGCACTCTTCGCAGCCGACGCAGGAGCAGTGGGACGAAGCGATCGCAGCAGCGGAAGCGGCGCTCGAAGCGGTCAAAAACGGGAAGTAAGGAGGGAGAACAACATGAGCGTAACTTTGATTGGCAAGCATGAAAAGGACAGCCGCGCCAACCGCGACGGCTATGTAGAGGCCATGCTCGAGATGATGGCCGAAAACGACAAGCTGGTACATATCGACTGCGACCTGATGGGCTGCATCAACACCGGCAAGCTGCTGAAGGCATTCCCGGAGCGCACGTTCAACGCGGGCATCGCGGAGCAGAACGCGATGGGCGTTGCCGCAGGCATGGCCGCAACCGGCCTGACCGTGTTCGCGCATTCGTTCGGCTGCTTTGCTTCCCGCCGTATGTTCGACCAGGCGTTCCTGTCCGCGGGCTATTCCGAGCTGCCGGTGCATGTGATCGGCTCGGACCCGGGCGTCACGGCTGCGTTCAACGGCGCGACCCATATGCCGTTTGAGGACTGCGCGCTGTACATGACCATGCCGAATGCGGTGGTGATCGACTCGTGCGATATTGCGCAGACCAAATCGCTGACCAAAAAGCTGGCGGCGGATAACCGCCCGTCCTACATGCGCCTGATCCGCAAGGGCTTTACCACGGTTTACGCGGACGGCTCTGAGTTTGAGATCGGCAAGGGCGTTACCCTGAAGGATGGCACGGACGTGACCATCATCGCTTCCGGTATCCTGGTCGACGAGGCGCTGAAGGCGGAAGAGCTGCTCGCAAAGGACGGCATTTCCGCGCGCGTGATCGATATGCACACCTGGAAGCCGCTGGACGAGGAGCTGATCCTCAAGGCGGCGGCCGAGACCGGCTGCATCGTGACCGCGGAGAACCATCAGGTTTCGTGCGGCCTGGGTTCGGCGGTTGCCAACGTGCTGACCGGGAAGTGCCTTGTGCCGCTCGAGCGCATCGGCATCCAGAACCGCTATGGCCAGGTCGGCCCGCAGGACTTCCTGATGAAGGAATATAACCTGACCGCGGACGACATCGCAGCGGCTGCGAAAAAGGCCATCGCGCGCAAGGCGTAAGCGGCTCAGAAAATTTGTGCCGCGGCGGGATTTGTGCTATACTAAGTCCAAATAGCATAGGGAAAAGGAAGGGTTTTTGTGCTGGACAGGATTACGGTATTGCATTTCAGCCCCACGGGCGGCACGCGCAGGGCGGCGCTGCTGCTGGCGCGGCACATTGCCGCCAAGGTGGAGGAGATCGACCTTTGCCGGCCGGAGACGCAGGCACACACGTTCGGGGAGGGCGATGTAGTGCTCGTTGCGGGGCCGGTATATGGCGGCCGGCTTCCGGCGCTGATGACGGAGCGGCTGCGGGCGTGCCGGGGAGGGGGCGCCCGCGCCGTATCGGCGGCGGTTTACGGCGGCCGCGCATATGAGGACGCGCTCGTCGAGCTGGATGACCTGCTGGGAGGACAGGGCTTCCGCGTGATCGCGTCTGCCGCGCTGCTCGCCGAGCACTCGATCGTGCGCGCGCTTGCGGCGGGCCGCCCGGACGCACAGGACGAAGCACAGCTGGCCGAATTCGGCGCGCGCATCGCGGCCAAGCTGGAACAGGGGGACTTGGCTGCGCCGCACACGCCGGGCAATCGCCCATATAAGGAATGGGCGGGCATGCCCACGGCGCCGCAGGCAGCGGAAGCCTGCAATGCGTGCGGCGCCTGCGCACGGGAATGCCCTGCCGGGGCGATTTCACCCGCGCATCCGGCAGAGACAGACGCGGCGCGCTGCATCACCTGCATGCGCTGTGTGACGGTGTGCCCGCAGAAGGCGCGCGCCCTGCCGGCGCCGGTTTTGCAGATGCTTTCGCAGAAACTTGCGCCGTTTATGGAAAAACGGCAGGAAAACGAACTGTATATATAAGAAAAAGGCTGCAAACCGCATGGTTTGCAGCCTTTTGTTGTACAACAGGCGCGGACGGCCGCAGGTGAAAGACCCGCCGGGTAGACCAATGCCTGCCCGGCGGGCGGAGAGGGAGGGAGCGGTCAGCCGCTCACTGTGTTGCGGTAGCGCAGGAGTGCGCTGTGCCAGGAGGCATAGGCATCGTCCATGCGGTTGTCGGGCAGGTCAAACGTCTGCTTGAGGTATTGCCCGAGGAAACCGGTCACCTTGACCGCGCCGCTGTAATTGAGGTGGTCGCCCTTGTCACGGGTGTCGGTTTTCCAGTCGATCGGGACCTTGTCGGTCATGAGGTTGAGGTCGAGATAGGTCAGCCCGTTCTCCGCTGCAAAGGCGGCGATGGTATTGTGCCGCGGGTAGTTCCAGTTGAGCGTGCTCGGCGTGCTGACGAGTATCAGCTGCGCGCCGCGCTCCTCACACAGGTCAAGCATTTCGCGCAGGCACACGCGGTTGAGCGGGGGGATCTCCTGCATCTCCTCGCTGGGCAGCATGTGCCGCCGCGCGTCCGCCGCCGCGGCCTTGGGATTGTAGCGGTAGCCCTTGAGGTCGTCCGTCCAGGTGTAGCCCATCGGTCCGCTGAGGTCGTTGACGGTCAGCGCCTTCCAGCGGTCGTGGTAACGCAGGACGGAGAACAGCGATTTGGCGCGGGAGGCCAGGTAGTCGCTGAGCTTATAGGGGCGGAAAATCGCATTGGTCTCAAGGATAACCACTTTGGGGCTTTGGTGCTCGAGCGCCTGCCGGAGGAACCGGTGCGAATCATACAGCGGCTGCCCGCCGGTACTGCACAGGTAGGAGGTGAAGCCGTGCTCGTCCCACATCTGCATGGGGGAGATCGAGCTGTATGCCTCGCTGTCGCCCACGACCAGTACGTCGATCGAGTTTTCCCTCTCGCCCAGGATGCCGCCGGCGACCAGCTCGTCATTGCCCATGCCGAACGCCTTGTGGTTGTTCTTGGGCATGAACAGGAAGGAGGCCGCGAGCAGCAGCGCGCAGAGCAGCGAGAGGAAGCACGCGCCCTTGGCCAAAGGCAGGATACAGGTTTTCAAAAAGGGCACACCTCCTTAAAATGCGGCGTAGATCGGGTCAACCGGCACATAGCCGACCCCATATGCACCAAAAATAACGACAAAGAGGATAGCGGCGTAATAGACCGACCAGCGGACTGCAATATGCTGCCGTCCGAGCGCTTCGCGCAGGGGGACGCCGCGTTCGCGCAGCACGCCGACCGCGAGCACGATCAGCACCGCCACAGCGACGATGAAAAAGTCATGCCCGTCCATGCCAAGCTCAAGGAACGCGCCGTTGGTAAAGGGGCGCAGGGTGAAACCCGTCACCATGCGCCGGAACATGGACAGCCCGGCGCGCAGCCCCTCGGCGCGGAAAAACAGCTCGCCCACGCAGACCAGCAGGCCGGTGCGCAGGATACGGAACACGCGGTACGGCGCAGCGCTGCGGTCAATGTGCAGGGCGCCGGCCACGCGCCGCGCGAGCGGCTCGGTCAGGCTGCCGCACAGGATGAGCGCAAAGTGGTACAGGCCGAAAAAGATATACTGCCATCCCGCGCCGTGCCACAGGCCGTTGCACAGCCAGACAGCGAGCAGCGCTGCGGAACCTGCGAGCAGGGGGCCGAAATGGTTGCCCAACCGACGGCGCGCCGCGCCGGTCAGCTTTTTGAGCGGCCCGGACATGGAGAGCGGGTAGAAAATGTAGTCCTTGAACCAGGTGCCGAGCGTGATATGCCAGCGCATCCAGAATTCCGCGATGCTTTTGGAGAAAAACGGCTGGCGGAAGTTTTCCGGCAGGCGCACGCCGAAGATCTCCGCGCTGCCGATGACCACATCCATGGTGCCCGAGAACTCCATATACAGCTGGCAGGTGTAGCACACCATCGCCAGGGCGGTGATGCCGCCGTCATAGGCGGCGGGATTGGAAAAGACGCCCTTGATCAGGATGTTCAGCCGGTCGGCAATGACAATCTTTTTCATCATGCCGAACAGGATGCGCTGCATGCCGAAGGTCAGGTCATGCCAGGTAAACGGGCGGCCCTCCCAGAGCGCCTGGGCGGTCTGCCCGTAGCGGCAGATCGGGCCTTCCATGATCTGCGGGAAAAAGCCGAGGAACAGCATGAGCCGCCCCGGGTTCCGGTCCGCCTGTACCGTACCGCGGTATACGTCGATCAGGTAGGATGCCGCCTGCAAGGTGTAAAACGAGATGCCGATCGGCAGGACGAACGCCGGGACGGGCAGCGCAAACGGCAGGCGAAATGCCTCCAGCGCACGGTTTAGGTTGGCGCTGAAAAACGCCGCATATTTGAGTGTGAGCAGTGTCCCGATGTGCAGCAGCAGGGCAAACAGCAGGATGCGCCGCAGGCGGCGCTGGAACGCGGCTTTGATCGCCTTGCGCTCCGGTTTGTCCGCGGCGGCGAGCAGGCGGCCGCGTTCCTCCTGCACGGCGGCCAGCCACAGGCCGAAATGGTGCAGGGAGAAGGCGGACGCCAGCAGGAACACGACCAGCTTGCCGCTGACCAGCCAGAAAAACAGGTAGCTGGCCGCAAGCAGCACTTTCCCGCGGTGGCGCTGCGGTGTAACAGCGTAGCAGAGCACCACTGCGGGCAGGAACACGCCCGCATACAGAAGCGAGCAGTAGGAAGCCATCGGTCAGCTTTCCTCTTGCAGGCGCTCGATCATCGCCCACATCGCTTCGGCGGAATTGAAGTTCGCGGGCACGATCTCGACCGTGGGGATGGTGACGTCGAATTCTTCCTCCAGCTCGGCCACCAGCGCGAGGATGGTCAGCGAGTCCAGATAGCGTCCGTCGATCAGGTCACGGCAGGAGGCGTAATCCACGCCGGGCTGCAAGCCCTGTAAAATTGCGATCAGCTTTTCCATAGCAGTTCTTCCTTTCATAGTCGGGGGTGTTGAGCCGGTCGGTGGCGAGCGCCTCGCGCACGAGCAGCGGCGCGCCGTCCGGCAGGAGCAGCACCACGCGCGGCAGCGCGCGGCTGAGGAACAGGGAGATGCCCTCGGTCATGCAGTATGCGCCGGTGTTTTCAAAGGCGAACACATCGCCGCATTTGAGCCCGGGGACGGGCAGCTGCTTGACCAGTATATCGTTGACCGTGCAGAGCGAGCCGCACAGGTTCCATGGTTCGGGTTTGCCGTCCCGCGGCGGGTGCAGGCGCAGGCGCGGCTGCTGCATGGCCATGCTCTGGCCGTAGTAGACCAGCTGGTGCATGCCGCCGTCCACGATGGCGTAGTTCTGGTTTTTGTTGCGCTTGACGTCCACCACGCGAGTCAGGTAGGAGCCGCACGAGGCGGCGATGCTGCGCCCCAGCTCGAGCGTGACCCTCGCCCCGCAGCGCAGGCCGGAGAGCAGGGCGGAAAAGTCCGCGAGGAACGCCGCTTCATCAAAAGCACTGGCGTCAAAGTAGTTGACCGGGAAGCCCGGGCCGAATTCCAGCTCCTGCACGGTAAAGCCCAGCTCGTTTTGCAGCGAGAGCGCGAATGCGTCGAGCGTTTCCAGCTCGCGGCGTAGCCGCCTCAGCGAAGCCTTCTGCGTGCCGGAGAAGAATTGCAGGCCGCGGATGCAGACAAACGGGTGATCCGCGCGGCGGCGCACCAGCTGCACGATCTCCTGCTCTTCCAGGCCGAACTGGTTGCCGCTGGTCAGGCGCAGCAGCACATGGATGGGCTTTTCATACCGCGCGGCCAGCGCGCTGAGCAGGTGGAACTGGCGCATGGACTCGATGGTGAACAGCCGCGGGCCGTTTTTCTGCGCGAGCAGCTGTTCCATGACGGCCGGGGTCTTG
This sequence comes from Candidatus Agathobaculum stercoravium, assembly GCA_019113065.1. GTDB lineage: Bacteria > Bacillota > Clostridia > Oscillospirales > Butyricicoccaceae > Agathobaculum > Agathobaculum stercoravium. The sequence goes on along the minus strand of DXIC01000183.1, from coordinate 2,645 downwards.
TAAACGCCCGAGATGACCTGCTGCGCGGCGGGGATGTGCGCGCGGCGGCAGATCGATGCCTCGCCCGGCGAGCAGATTTCGAACCGCTCGACCAGGCCGCGGATCTCCTGCAATAAAAAGGGGTTGGCCTTGATCGCGTAGCACAGGCGGATGCCTGCGGGCAGCTGGCGGCGCAGATAGATGATGCGCTCGCGCAGGATGCGGGTGTCAAAAACGTACAGCGGCGTGCCGTACTGCGCGGTAAGGCGTTCGATCTGTTGGTCTGTCATGTGGTTTCCCTCCTTGCGATGGCGAGCAGACGGCGGCGGTCGGCCTTGCCGTTTGCGGTGAGCGGCATATGTTCCAGCCGCTCGAGTGTGCGCGGCAGCATGAATACGGGCAGCTGCCGGGACAGCTGTTCATAGAGCGCGGCGCTTTCCGCCGTGCCGGTATAAAAGGCGTGCAGGCGGCTTTTGCGCTCGTCAAACACGCAGCAGCACTGCTCCGCGCCGGGGAGCGCGGCGGCCGCGCGCTCGATCTCCTCGAGTTCGATGCGGTGCCCCATGTGCTTGATCTGGAAATCCCTGCGGCCGCAGAAATACAGCCTGCCCTGTGCGTCATACCGGCCGAGGTCGCCCGTGCGGTAGATGCGCTCCATATAGCGTTGGTTGCAGGGGTGCTGGACAAACGCCTGTGCAGTCTGTTCGGGCGCGTTGTAGTAGCCGAGCGCCAGCCCCGCGCCGCCCACGCAGATTTCGCCCACCTCGTCCGGCCGGGTGACTTCCTGTCCCTTCCCATCCAGCAGGAACACCCGCGCGTTCGGGAATGCGTTGCCGAGCGGGAGCCCTGCTGCGTACTCGTTTTCTCTCTCTATCCTATGGTAAGTACAGTTGCAGGTGATTTCGGTAGGGCCGTACAGGTTGACGAAATCCGCGTGGGGCAGGGCCTGCATCCAGCGGCGCAGGTGCGCGGGCGGCATGACCTCGCCGCTGAACAGCACGCGGCGCACGGTGTCCGGCGTGCGGTAATCCAGCCCGTGCAGCGCGCTGACCAGGCACAGCGCGGACACAGCCCAGGTCAGGGACGTGACGCGGTGCTCGCAAAGGTAATCCATCAGCGCCGCGGGCTGGGAAAACAGCCGCCGGGGGATAACGGCCAGCGCTGCGCCGGTATACAGGGCGGCGTAGATGTCCTTGACCGACACATCGAAGTCAAACGGCGCCTGGTTGCCGATCACGTCGTCCGCGCCGATGCCGGACAGCCTGACAAAAGCGGGGATGAAGGACAGCACCGAACGGTGGCTGATGACCACGCCCTTGGGCGTGCCGGTTGAGCCGGAGGTGAAAAGGCAGTACAGCGGGTCGGTGTCGGCCATGCCCGCGCGGATGCGTGCGAGCGCGGTAAGATTGGATGGCGTCCGGATCAGTTCCTCGGCCAGCATCACATCGGATGCGGGGAACAGACGCGCGGCAAGCGGCTGGTTTGTGCGGTCGGTGACGATCACGGGCGCGTCCAGTACGTCCAGTACCTGCCGCAGGCGCGCCTCCGGCAGAGCGGGGTTCAGCGGCACATAAAAGCAGCCTGCCTGCACCGCGCCGAAAAACACAGACAGCGCGTGGCGGCCCTTCTCGATCAGCACCGGGACCGGCGTGCGGGGCGGGACCCGCGCCGCGAGCGCCGTGCCCGCGCTTTGGCTGCTTTGCAGCAGCTGGCGCCAGCAGCAGGTGCCGGTCTCGTCGATTACTGCCGTCTTATCCGGCAGGCGGACGGCGGCCGCCTCGAGAAATTCCAGGATATTGTTCATAGATACCTCTTGTTCATCGTCAGTTGCAATCATTCACAGGAAACCGGACATCTCAGCCTCCGGGACGGCGTGCGGTGCCCGGTTTCCCGCGAAGGATAAAAGGAGGAAAAAGAAAGGGCTGCCGCGCGCTCAGCGCTTTACGGCGGATTTAGCGGCGCCCTTGTTCGCGGCGGGCGTCTTCTGCGCGGCTTTGACCGAGCCGGACTTGGACGCGGATTTCTTTACGGACTTTTTCTCGGCTTTCTTGGCGCCCTTTGCAGCTTCCGCACTTTTGCTGTCCTTGGAGGGCTTGGCAGTTTTGGCGGACTTGCTGTCCTTGGAGGACTTGCTGTCCTTGGAGGACTTGGCGGCCTTGGAGGACGAAGCGGACTTGCCGGAGCTCTTGGCCTGCTTGCCGGTATCGGCCTTGGCGCCGTCCTCCTGCGTCTGCGACTGGGACTGGGCGGGTGTGGTATCAGCCTTTTTGAAGGAAGAACAGCCGGCCAGCGCGGGGAGTGCCATCAGCATGGCGAGGGACAGGGCGGCGGCGCCTTTCGCGGCCTTGGAATGGATGAAGTTCATGGTGGATTGCTCCTTTGTGTGGTATTTCAAGGGCCTGCGCTCTTGATGATGCTACTTTACCAGCGCGATATTCAGGCTTTCTTCAGCAAACCTTAAGAAGCCTGAAGGAAACAAAAAAAGGACAGGCTTGTTGCCTGTCCTTTTGAAGCTGTCGGAAAACATGGTTTTTCGACAGCTTCTCGATCGGAACCACGCTTTCACTCGTTGGAATATCCGCCGCAGAGCGGCGGTAAGCGGTTAGCGGGCTACGGCCCGATCGAATTTGCCGATGTCTGCGCGCGCCCTGCGGGCACACTTGCCA
>DXIC01000182.1 GCA_019113065.1 Candidatus Agathobaculum stercoravium | reverse complement strand
AAACTATGTTTTTCGACAGCCTCAGGCGGCATCTGCATGATGCCGCCTGTTTGCTATCTGGCGAAATATTCGCGTGTCTGCCGGATGTTCTCGTCGATTGCAGCGCGCAGCGCCTCGGCCGACTCAAACTGCATTTCCGGCCGCAGGAACTTATACAGCTCCACATGGATCATCTTGCCATACAGGTCTCCCGCAAAATCAAGCAGATGCGGCTCGATGGTCGGCGCACCGCTGTCCACAAACGTGGGCTTGACGCCGATATTGGTCGCCGCAATATAGCTGTGCTCGCCGACCAGCACGCGGGTTGCATACACGCCGTAAGGCGGCAGCGCCATCTCGGGCGGCAGCGCAAGGTTGACCGTCGGCACCTTAAGCACGCTCGTGCCGACCTTGCGGCCGTGCTCGACCACGCCGGTCACGGTGTATGGATGGCCGAGGAAACGCGCCGCGCCCTCCATATCGCCCTGCGAGATCAGCTGACGGATATAGGTCGAAGACACGACAATGCCGTCCACCGTGACGTCTTCAATGCAGTCGTAGCCGATGCCGGCCTTTTCACATTCCACAGCCATGCCCTCGGCATTGCCCTGCCCCTTGTAGCCAAAGCGGTTGTTGCGCCCGGAGATGATCCAGCGCGCGCCGAACTGGCCGATCAGCATCTTGTGGATGAAATCGCGCCAGTCCATATGCTGCATATGCTCGTCAAAATGGCCGAAGATCACCTCGTCCACCCCGCCGAGCTTTTTAATCTCGTCGCGGCGGTAGGCGTTTGCAGTCAGCAGCGGCACCTGCCGCCCGAGCACGACCGAATCAGGATGCACGTCGAACGTAAACACCGCGCTCGTGCCGCCGATCTGGCGGGCGCGCTCGACCGCACGTTCCATCAGCGCCTGATGGCCCAGATGCACGCCGTCAAAATAGCCGAGCGCGATTGCGCGGGGTTTTTGATATTCTTGCATAGGGTTCGCCCCCTAATATTGAAAATTGAGAATGGGAGACCCATTCAGCGGAAATTCTTGTAAACGAACAGGCCCAGCCCGCCCTTGTCCAGCGCGCGCACCTGCCCGAGCATGAGAAAGCGCCCCTCGTGGTACACGCGGCAAAGCGTGCCCGCCTGTCCGGGCAGGCCCTGCGCCTGCCGCGGGAACACGACTGCGCCGCGCGCGATGCGCTCCGCGCCCTCGTCGGTCAGCTGCACCGCGGGATGCTCGAGGAACAGGCTGTCTGTCGGCAGCAGAAGCTGCTGCATCGTGCCGTCCTGCATTGCCCGCTCGGCCTCGTCAAAGCTGTGGCACCGGTCAAGCGCATAGGCCCCCGACCGGGTGCGCACAAGGCTGTGCATGGCCGCGAGCGTGCCGAGCGCCTCGCCCAGATCGTTTACGATCGTGCGCACATAAGTACCCTTGCTGACCACAAGCCGTAGCGTGCCCTTCTGCGCGTCCTCGTCAAAGTCCATCAGCTCGATCTCGTGCACGATGATGTCGCGCGCCGGGCGCTCGACCTCCTTGCCTCTGCGGGCGAGGTCGTACAGCTTCTGCCCGTTCACCTTGACCGCCGAGTACATCGGCGGCACCTGCTGCTGCGGGCCAAGAAAGCGTTTCACCGCCCGCTCGACCGCGTACCGCGCGGCATACCGCCCGCTAATCTCCATTGTCTCGCCGGTCACGTCCTGCGTGTCCGTATTATAGCCCAGCGTAAAGCCCGCCACATATTCCTTGTCCTGCGCGGCGGCGAAATCCGCCGCCCTGGTCGCGCCGCCGACGAACACCGGCAGCACGCCGGTCGCCAGCGGGTCGAGCGTGCCGCCGTGGCCGATTTTGCGCGTGCGCAGAATGCCGCGCAGCTTTGCCACCACATCATGCGAGGTAAAGCCCTGCGGCTTGTCCATCAGCAGGATGCCGGTCAGTTCACTGTTTTGCATGGTACTGCTCCTGTGCGGCGTTCAGGATGGCGGCTTTCGCCTCCTCCATGCCGCAGTCAAAGCTCGCGCCGGCTGCGCGGATATGCCCGCCGCCGCCGCACTTTTTGCAGATCGCGGATGCATCCATCTCCTTGGTGGTGCGCACCGAGACCTTGACCGTCTTGTCCCTGTTTTCGGTCAGCGTGATGCCGATCTGCACGCCCTCGATCTGCCGCGTGAGCGACGCGATCGAGTCCAGGTCGTCCATATCCGCGCCTGTGCGGTCGATGTCCGCGCGCCACAGCAGCGCAACGGCAATCGCGCCGTCCTCGTAGAACTCCATCGTGTCGAACACGATGCGCTCCATCTGGAAGCGCGGCATGGTCTTGGTTTCAAACAGCGCGCGGTTGATCTCGCCGCCGTCGATGCCCGCGGTCAGGCATGCCGCCGCGACCGCGTGGCTGTGCGCGGTCGTGTTTGAATATTTGAAACAGCCGGTATCGGTCGACACACCGACATAGATGCACTCGGCGATATCGGCGGTGAACTTCGCGCCCAGCGCGTTTATGACGTCATACAGCACCTCGGCGCAGCCGCCCGCATCCGGCCGGACAAGGTTTTTCTGCCCGAAACCGATGTTGGAGCGGTGGTGGTCGATCACAAGATCGACCTTGCCCTTGTACTGTTCCGCCGTATCCGGGAACAGCTTTTCCTCCGCGATGTCGGTCGAAACGACATAACCGGGCACAAAGCCTTCCGGCGGGTAGCACGGCACGATCAGCGGCGCGTAGCGCTTTGTGATCTCCGGGTTTTTGAGGATATAGGCGGTTTTGCCGATCTGCCGCAGTGCGCGGCACAGTGCGCCCGCGCAGCCCGTGGTATCGCCGTCCGGGCGGCGGTGGGTCAGGATGAGGATGTCGTCCGCAGCTTGCAGCGCCGCGGCGGCGCCCGCAACGTCAACGGTCATTCGCCGTCGTCCTCCCCTCCGAGCTTGCCTTCGTTTTTCAGTTCATGCAGCATTTCCGAGATATGCGCGCCGTGGGTGATCGAGTTGTCCAGCTCGAACACCAGCTCGGGCGCATAGCGCAGCTGCACCTTGTGGCCGACCTCGCGCCGCAGCCAGCCCGCGGCAGATTTCAGGCCCTTCATCACTTCTTTGGCCTGCTGCTCGCTGCCGAGCACCGAGATATAGCACTTGGCATAGCGCAGGTCGTTCGTGACCTCGCAGTGCACGACCGAGACCAGCCCGTTCTGCACACGCGGGTCCTTGACCGAGCGCATGGCTTCCGCCAGCGCCTTCATCACTTCTTCCGAAATACGGTCGATTCGTGTAGACATAGATATTCCTCCCTTCGGTCCGGGTCTAAGGGGGACCAGTCCCCCTTAGATACGAAACAAGTTCCGGGAGAAACTTGTTTCGATAACCCCCTCGCCCTTGCACAGCAAGGGCGGTTCGGGACACATGTCCCGAAGCAGGGGTACAAAACCGAGGCAAAGCCCCGGTTTTGTGGGGAATTTGAACTTGCGGCGCTGCGGCGCCGCAACCCCAAGCCGCAGTTTTATTGTTTGACTTCCTCCATCACGAAGCACTCGATAATGTCCTGCTCCTTGATGTCGTTATAGTTTTCGATGCTCATGCCGCATTCATACCCGGAAGCAACTTCCTTGACGTCGTCCTTAAAGCGCTTGAGGGTATTGAGGTGGCCCTCGTGGAACACGATGCCGTCACGCACAACGCGCACTTCCGCGTTGCGGCGGATGGTGCCGTCCTGCACATAGCAGCCTGCGACAGCGCCCGCGCCCGTGATCTTGAACACCTGGCGCACCTCGGCGTGGCCGAGCACGACTTCCTTGAACTTGGGCTCGAGCATGCCCTTCATGGCCTGCTCCATTTCCTCGATCGCGTCGTAAATGACGCGGTACATGCGCATATCCACGCCCTGCTGGTGCGCGGAGTCGGTCGCCACGCGGTCAGGACGCACGTTGAAGCCGACGATGATCGCGCCCGAAGCCGCCGCCAGCATAACGTCGGACTCGTTGATCGCGCCGACCGCACCGTGGATGACCTTGACGCGCACCTCGTCGTTCGAGAGCTTCTCGAGCGACGAGCGGATCGCCTCGACCGAGCCCTGTACGTCCGCCTTGACGATGATGTTGAGTTCCTTCATCTCGCCCTCCTGGATGGAGGCGAACAGGTTGTCAAGCGTTACCTTGTGGAACTGCTTGTTGCGCTCTTCCTTCTCCTTGTCCTTGCGCTGCTCGACCAGCTCGCGCGCCATCTTCTCGTCGTCTACCGCGTCGAAGATGTCGCCTGCGCCCGGCACTTCGGCAAGGCCGATGATCTCGACCGGCACGGACGGGCCGGCCTGCTGGATCTTCCTGCCGTCGTCGTTGGTCATGGCGCGCACACGGCCGACCGCCGTGCCCGCGATGACCGTATCGCCGGTATGCAGCGTGCCGTTCTGCACGAGCAGGGTCGCAACCGGGCCGCGGCCCTTATCCAGCTTGGCCTCAATGACCGTACCGTGCGCCTTGCGGTTCGGGTTGGCCTTGAGGTCGGCCATTTCCGCGGTCAGCAGCACCATTTCGAGCAGGTTCTCGATGCCCTGGCCGAACTTCGCCGAGATCTGGCAGACGATTGTGTCGCCGCCCCACTCCTCGGGTACGATCTCGTACTCGGTCAGCTGCTGGAGCACGCGGTCCGGGTTCGCGCCCGGCTTATCGATCTTGTTGACCGCCACGATGATCGGCACATTCGCCGCCTTGGCGTGGTTGATCGCCTCGATGGTCTGCGGCATGACGCCGTCGTCCGCCGCAACGACCAGGATCGCGATATCCGTGACCTGCGCGCCGCGCGCACGCATGGAGGTGAACGCCGCATGGCCCGGGGTGTCAAGGAAGGTGATCTGCTTGTCGTTTACCTTGACGCGGTACGCACCGATGTGCTGGGTGATGCCGCCGGCCTCGCCCTCGGTGACCTTGGTCTTGCGGATCGCGTCGAGCAGCGAGGTCTTGCCGTGGTCAACGTGGCCCATGACGACAACGACCGGGTCGCGCGGGACGAGATCCTCCTCGCGGTCCTCGCGCTCGTCAAACAGCTGCTCCTCGATGGTGACATGGACTTCCTTTTCTACCTTGCAGCCCATCTCCTCCGCGACGATCGCCGCGGTGTCGAAGTCGATGATCTCGGAGACCGACGCCATGACGCCCAGCTTGATCAGGCCCTTGATGACGTCCGCCGCGGTGCGCTTCATGCGGCTGGCCAGCTCGCCGACCGAAATCTCGTCCGGGATCATGACCTTGACCGGGATCTTCTTGAGCGCTGCCATCTGCTGCTGGCGCTGCAGGCGCTTCATCTTCTCCTGCTCCTCCTGGCGGCGCTTGTTGCCGAAGGGCTTGGAGCGCTGCTCGGACTTCTTGGTCAGCTTCTGCTTCTTGGGGCCGCGGGACTCCATGCGCTCGGCCTTGGCGTCAACCAGCTTGTCGACATGGTCGTCGTACTTGGCAAGGTTGACGTCGCCCGTGCCGCGGGTGTCGATGCGGTGCACCTGCTTGACCTTGCTCTGCACCGGCTGGGCAGGCTTCTCCGCTTCCGCAGGCTTGGCGGCTTCCGCGGGCTTGCTGTCCGCCTGCGCAGGGGCGGCAGCGGCCGCAAGCTTCTTGTCCTGCGCGGGCTGCTGGGCAGGCTGGCGGGACGCCATCTGCGCGTTCAGCGTTTCCTCAATATTATCCACCTGGTGGTGCTGGGTCATATACTCGAAAATGACGGACAGCTCCTCGTCCCCGAGCACCTGCATATGGTTTTTGGGGGTGGTGCAGTATTCGGTCAGGATCTCGGTAATTTCTTTGGTGGATGTGCCGAAGTCTTTGGCGACTTCATGCACCCGGTATTTATTCTCTATTGCCATGGGCAACTCCTCCTTTAAAGAATTTCGATCAAAAGCATGCTTCCGATCGAGGGTGAAAATCACCGCTCCGCCTTGGTGCGCGGGGATTTCCTATCTGCGGCGCGCCGTGCGCGCGGATTGTCAAGGGGCCTGCGCCGTGCCTTTGCAGAGCCGCCTGCCTTTGCAGCAGGTGCAGCCTGCATGCTCTTGTCCCGGGGCTTCTTTTTGCCCCGGCGGGACTGGATGCGCGTATTCTTTTCAGCCAGCTGCGCGGCCGCATCCGCGTATTCGCTGTGCATCGCCGCGAGCTTTTGCATCGCCGAAGCGGCCATGCCGATATCGCTCACCGCGCAGACGGCGCAGCCGTTCTTGCCGATCGCCATGCCCAGTTCATCCTTGCCGTGCGGCAGGGTGATGCACGGCACGTTCGCGCCTTCCGCGTAAAACGCAGCCTTTTTCGCGGTGCTTGCGCCCGCGTCCGCGGCCACAAAAACCGCACGCGCTTTTTTGTCCGCGCACATCTCGCGCACCAGTTCATCGCCGAACGCGAGCTTGCCTGCGCGCCGCGCCAGCCCCAGCATGCCGAGGAAGGGGTCATTCGCCATGCGCACCCTCCTGTTCCATCTGCTGCTCGAGCTGGTCGTACACTTCCTCGGGCACCGCGACCGAAAGCGCGCGCTCGATCGCGCGGCTCTTGCGCGCTTTTTTCAGGCATTCCGGCTTGCCGCACAGGTATGCGCCGCGGCCGGGCGCCTTGCCCTTGAAATCCAGCGAGAGCACGCCCTCGGGCGAGCGCACCACGCGGATCAGCTCGCGTTTGGGGAACATTTCGCGGCAGCCGAGGCATTGCCGCATGGGGATCTTCTTCTGTGCCATACTGCCGCCCCTTTCTTTATTCGCCCTGGGATGCCGGCGCAATGTCGATCTTGCAGCCGGTCAGCTTGGCGGCGAGGCGGGCGTTCTGGCCCTCCTTGCCGATGGC
>DXIC01000181.1 GCA_019113065.1 Candidatus Agathobaculum stercoravium | reverse complement strand
CCGGTCTTGATCTGGCCGGCGTTGAGCGCAACCGCGATGTCCGCGATGGTCGCGTCCTCGGTCTCGCCCGAACGGTGGGAAACAACAGCGGTGTAGCCCGCGCGGTTTGCCATCTGGATCGCGTCCAGGGTCTCGGTCAGGGAGCCGATCTGGTTGACCTTGATCAGGATGGAGTTTGCAACGCCCATGTCGATGCCCTTCTTCAGGCGGGTGGTGTTGGTAACAAACAGGTCGTCGCCAACCAGCTGGATCTTGTCGCCAAGAGCCTTGGTCAGCATCTCCCAGCCTTCCCAGTCCTCTTCAGCCATGCCGTCCTCAAGGGAGATGATCGGGTACTTCTCAGCGAAGTTCTTCCACATCTTGACGAGCTGCTGCTGGGTCATCTTCTTACCGGACTTCGGCTGGATATAGCACTTCTCCTCGTCGTTCCACCACTCGGAGGAAGCAGCGTCGATCGCGATCATGAAGTCCTCGCCCGGCTTGTAGCCAGCCTCTTCGATCGCCTTGACGATCACCTTGAGCGCGTCCTCGTCCTTCTTCAGGTTGGGCGCGTAGCCGCCCTCGTCGCCAACGCCCGCAGCCGGGGTGCCGTTCTCCTTGAGGGTGGTCTTGAGCTGATGGAATACCTCAGCGCAGCGGCGCAGCGCCTCGCGGAAGGACGGAGCGGAAACCGGCATGATCATGAATTCCTGGATCTCGACGTTGTTGGTCGCGTGCGCGCCGCCGTTCAGGATGTTCATCATGGGCATCGGCAGGGTCTTGGCATTGCAGCCGCCGATGTAGTTGTAAAGCGGCAGGGAGAGCGCCTCAGCCGCAGCCTTGGCAACTGCCAGGGATACGCCCAGGATCGCGTTTGCGCCGAACTTGGTCTTGTTCGGGGTGCCGTCCGCCTCGATCATGGCCTTGTCGATAGCCTGCTGGTCGAGCGCGTTCATGCCGATGATGGTCTCAGCGATCTCGCCGTTGACAGCGTCGACAGCCTTGAGAACGCCCTTGCCGTTGTAGCGGGACTTGTCGCCGTCGCGCAGCTCGCAAGCCTCGAAGATACCGGTGGAAGCGCCGGACGGAACAGCCGCGCGGCCCATATAGGCGCCGGTGTCGCCCTCAACATAAACCTCAACCTCAACGGTCGGATTGCCGCGGGAGTCCATTACCTCACGGCCGAGTACATCAACAATTTCAATGTAGCCCTTCATAATTCTGTTCTCCTTTATAATAAATTTGGAAACGCTGACAAATAAAATGGAGAATAGCGCATGGGGAACGATCCCCCTTGCCTTTCCTGTTTCCCGTGGGCGCGCAATACGCGCCCCTGCGGGTCGTCATAGCAAATCCGGAAATTGCCCTGCAATTTCCATCAAAACCCGCGACACGGTGCACGCGCCGCAGTATTGTGTCAGTTAAAACCCCAACAAAACCGGGGTTCTGCCTCGGTTTTGCACCACTGCCCGCGCCGTGACCGATCGCATAATATAATCATTTAATCAGGAAACCGCCTTGCGGTTTCCATCAAAACCCGCGACACGCGCGTGGGTTTTGATACCACGACTCAGCCGCTCTGGGCGGCGTCCTTCGGGTATCGAACCTTGGTTTCTGCGGAACCAAGGTTCGTATATAGGGGACTTTGGAAGTCCCCTATAAGGCCGTCAGACCAAGAGGCTGTGCCCCGTCATCTCTTCCGGCTGCTTAAGGCCCATCATCTCGAGCATGGTCGGCGCCAGGTCCGCCAGCACGCCGCCGTCCTTAAGCTTGCCCGGATGGCCGACCATCACGAGCGGGACCGGGTTGGTGGAGTGCGCGGTAAACGGGGTCACGCCGTCCGCGTCGAGCATCTGGTCGACGTTGCCGTGGTCGGCGGTGATCAGGCACTGGCCGCCCATCTGCCGGATGGCGGCAACGACCTTACCCACGCCGTCGTCGGTGGCTTCGATCGCCTTGACCGCTGCCTCGAACACACCGGTGTGGCCGACCATGTCGCAGTTGGCAAAGTTCAGGATAATGACGTCATACTTGCCGGACAGGATGCGCTTGACGCACTCCTCGGTTACGGCAGGCTCGCTCATCTCCGGCTGGAGGTCGTAGGTCGCCACCTTGGGCGACGGGATGAGCGCACGGTCCTCGCCCGGGTACTCCTTCTCTACGCCGCCGTTGAAGAAGAACGTGACATGCGCGTACTTCTCGGTCTCCGCAATGCGCAGCTGGGTCATGCCGAGGTCGGAAATATATTCACCAAAGGTGTTCTTCAGGCTCTGGGGCTTGAACGCCACCTCAACGCCCGCGATCGTGACATCGTACTGCGTCATGCAGACGTAGTGGATGTTCTTCTTCGCGCGCTTGAAGCCGTCGAACTCGTGGTCCACGAACGCACGGGTGATCTCACGCGCGCGGTCGGGGCGGAAGTTTGCAAAGATGATCGCGTCGTCGTCCTGCACGGTCGCGCCCTCGGTCACGATGACCGGGACAACGAACTCATCGGTCACGCCCGCGTCGTAGGAAGCCTGCATGGCTTCGTGCGCGGAAGCCGCGTGCTCGCCGATGCCCTCGGCGATCGCGTTGTATGCCTTCTCGACGCGCTCCCAGCGCTTGTCGCGATCCATCGCGTAGTAGCGGCCCGAGATCGTCGCAATGCAGCCCAGCTCGAGGGTGTCGATCTTGTTCTGCAGGCGGTCGATATATTCAATGCCGGACTGCGGCGGGGTGTCGCGGCCGTCCATGAAGCAGTGGAAGCACACCTTGCGCAGGCCGTTGCGGCGCGCCAGCTCAAGCAGCGCGAACATGTGGTCAATGTGCGAATGCACGCCGCCGTCGGACAGCAGGCCGAAAATGTGCAGGGTGGAACCGAACCACTTGCACTGGTTAATTGCGCTCATGATCGCCTCGTTCGTGAAGAAATCGCCGTCCTGGATGGCCTTGGTGATGCGGGTCAGCTCCTGGTACACGATGCGGCCCGCGCCGATGTTGGTGTGGCCGACCTCGGAGTTGCCCATCTGGCCGTCCGGCAGGCCGACGTCCAGGCCGGAAGCGCCGATATAGGTCATCGGGTTTTCCGCAAAGATCTTGTCCAGGTTCGGCGTGTTCGCCGCCTCGATCGCGTTGCCCTTCTTTTCATCGCGGTGGCCGAAGCCGTCCATGATGATCAGCGCGGTCGGCTTCTTGGGGCCTTCCGCCTTCTTGGCAGCGGTCTTGCGGGTGGTGGTCTTCTTGGCAGCCGTGGTCTTCTTGGCCGCAGCCGGCTTCTTCGCCGCAGGCCTGGTGGTCTTCTTCGCTTCCGCCTTTACAGCGGCAGCCTCCGCTGCCTTTGCCTCGGCGGCAGGCGCGGCGGCTTTCACGCTGGTCTCCGCCTTTCCTTCAGCAGCAGGAGCCGCAGCTTTCGTGCTCTCCTCTGCCTTGTTCGGCGTAATTGCTTTTTTCATAGATTTAATGACTCCTTTACAGAAGCGGACGAAAGGGGACAACGACGATTCCCGATGTCCCCTCCCGCTTGCACGGCGCGGGGATCAGTCCCTCACCGCATTCGTTATCTTATTGATTGGCTGCTTCAACGATGGTCGCGAAGTCAGCGCTCTTCAGGGAGGCGCCGCCGATCAGGCCGCCGTCAACATCCGGCTGTGCGAGCAGCTCAGCCGCGTTCTTGGCGTTCATCGAGCCGCCGTACTGGATGGTGATGCCGCGGGCAGCGCGCGCGCCATACTTCTCGCGCAGGCAGTCGCGGATCGCAGAGCAAACCTCGTTGGCCTGCTCAGCGGTAGCGGTCTTGCCGGTGCCGATCGCCCAGATCGGCTCGTAAGCGATGACAACCTTCTTGATGTCCTCAACCGCAACGCCCTGGAGCGCGATCTTGATCTGCTTGCGGATGACTTCCATGGTCACGTCCTGCTCGCGCTCGGTCAGCGACTCGCCAACGCACAGGATCGGGCGCAGGCCGTTCTCCAGCGCAACGAGGACCTTCTTGTTGCAGGCCTCGTCGGTCTCGTTGAAGTACTGGCGGCGTTCGGAGTGGCCGATGATGACGTACTTGACGCCCAGCTCCTTGAGCATGTCGGCAGAGATCTCGCCGGTGAACGCGCCGGACTTCTCATAGTGCATATTCTCCGCACCGATGGCGATCTTGGAGCCCTTGGCCGCCTTGACAGCGGTCTGGATATCGGTGAACGGCACGCAAAGAACCATCTCGCACCACTTGGTCTTGGAGAGCAGCGGCTTCATCTCTTCGATAAGGGCCTTTGCCTCGGCCGGCGTCTTGTTCATCTTCCAGTTGCCGGCGATGATGGTCTTACGGTATCTGCGATTCATGTTGGTTTTACCCCTTTCAATCTTTCAGACGGCTTTGCCGCCCTGATCGTTTATGTATTATACGGAGCGTCCCGCGCCCCGGTATAACGCATGTCCCGCGCCCGGCGGCGCTGACGCGCGCCGGCGCGATTGGAATAGGAAACGGCCACGCCGTTTCAATTAAAGGTTTACTTGTCCTGGAGGCAGGCAATGCCCGGCAGCTCAAGGCCTTCGAGGAACTCGAGCGAAGCGCCGCCGCCGGTGGAGATGTGGGTCATCTTGTCTGCG
>DXIC01000180.1 GCA_019113065.1 Candidatus Agathobaculum stercoravium | reverse complement strand
TTTCCCCTTCATAGGCTTGACATCTTATAGTTGGTCACCTCCCCTGATCGTTCCGGTTACAGGAACAGGCTGACCTCCGCCCGGCGTTTGTAGCCTTCCTCAAGCTCGGTCTTGTGGTATAAGTACCCGGGGTCGTCGTAATATTTCGCGCCGCGCGGGCATTTTTTGATGCATGCGCCGCATTTGATGCAAATACCGGTGAACTGCCGCACATCCTGCGGATCGATCGACCCCATCGGGCAGGCCGCGGCGCAGATGCCGCAGTTGTCGCACCGGTCATTTGTCTCGGGCTTGACCTTGCGGATGTCGATCGAATTGCCCGCCCGGTCACGCGGCTGGTAATAATTGCGGTTTTCCTTTGCGCGGCCGGGGACTTCGATGACCGGAGTGTCTGAATCCAACGCCGGGACACGCGCCGCCGCCTGTTCCGCAAACCGCACCGCCAGCGCTAAATCGTCCGCGTCCGGGCGTCCCGCTGCCAGCGTGTCGGAGAACGAATGCTCCCCGACGAATGCCGCCGCCGCAAACGGCCGGAACCCGTTATCCGCAAGGATATCCCGCAGCTCGATCAGCGAATCGTCAAACGCACGGTTGCCGAAGGTCACAACCGGTACCGCCGCCGCGCCGTCCCCCTTGACCGTCGCCAGATATTTGAGCAGCACGTTCGGCACACGCCCGGCATAAGTCGGCGTGCCGAACACTACAACGTCCTCCGCCCGGAAATCCGGCGCACCCTGCCGCGCACCGGGCAGTGTGAAGTCGTATTCCTCGATTGGAAGCCCCAGCTCTTCCGCCATTTTTTCCGCAACCGTGGTTACCACTGTTTTGGTTGTCCCGGTCGCGCTCCAATACATCGCCCAAATCCGTTTCGCCTGCATTTGGCGTCCCTCCTTGCCCTTATGATATGGTAAGTATAGCAGACCGGCAGCGCGCCGTCAAAGGCTTGCCGGGATACTCATTCATGGAACTTCCCCTTATAGAAATTCTCGTTCCCAAGCGGCCTGGCCGTCAGCCGGAACAGCACGCAGCCGTCCGGGCAAACGATATCCTTGGTATATTTTCCGCTCCCGCCGACATTCTCCAGATCGCCGCCGCTGCGGACCGCTTCCATCAGCGGAAACAGCAGCATCATGGTTTTGGAACAGATGCCCTGCCCGTCCTGATTGACCGGGCAGCCATAGGTGCAGGTGTACCTGTCCCCGATCTCCTCCCCGTTGCGGCAATAGCGCTCGGTATGGTCGCCGCGCAAAAAGCCTGTCACCTCGACCGTAAATTCATATTCTTCCGCATACCACTTCTTCATAACCGTACCTCCAATCCTTTTCCGTATGGTATCCTGCCGCCGTCTTTCGAGACGTTTCCGATCCGGACCCCGGCGCCTATACAGGAAAACGGCTGCGGATGCAGCCGTTTTCTTATCGTCCCCAGCTTCACTGGAAGGGATATGGCAGACCCCTCTTACAGGATCCACTCCTCCTCCTTTTCCTCGCCGCAGTACTTGCGCAGGGTCTCGCGGATCGCACGCGGCCCCTTGTTCAGCTCGTTGAACATGCGCACGACGGTCTCGCCCACGCCGATCTCAAACAGGTTGACGCCAAAGTAGTAGCGGTTGGCCAGCAGCGGATAGAGCTGATCCTCGGAGACCTGGTCGCCCAGCTTCGGATTGCCGATCAGCGAGCGGACATGGTCAAGGTTGGTATCCGGGCTGAGCTCGAATGCATCGCCGCGGTCGTCCATACCGACCAGATAGCGCAGCCAGCCCGCAAGCACCAGCGGGATATACACCAGCTTGGTCGCGCGGTGCGCCGGAAGGGTGGAGTTGTAATATGCGTACAGCGTCGAGCCGAAGCGCAGCGGGATCTTACGCGAAGTATCGGTCGCAATACGCTGCGGGGAATCCTGAAGGAAGGGGTTGGGGTAGCGCTCGCCCAGCACTTCGTGCAGGAACTCGACCGGGTCGATGACACCCGGGTCGGCGACCATGGGCATAGCCTCCTGCTCGCTCATGCGGGTGATAAGGTTGACCAGTTCCTTGTCCTTCATCTCCGCGCTGATCTGCGTATAGCCCAGCATGCAGCCGAACACGCCGAGCGCAGTATCCATCGGGTTCATGCAGGTGCTGACCTTCATCAGCGCAGACTTCTCGACGATATCGCGCCGCGTCAGGATAACGCCGCACTGCTCGAGCGGCGGATGGCCGTTCGGGAAGGCATTCTCGATGAGCAGGTAGTGCAGGTTCTCGGTGTTGACGTAGATAGAGGCATAGGTGCCCTTCGCAGTCACGAACGGATGCGCATTCTCCAGCCCATCCGCTTCCAGCTTGTCTGCAATGCGCTCGTCCGGATGCGGGGTGATCTTGTCGATCATGGACAGCGGATAGGTATTCTTCTTGATGAGGTAAAAATATTCGTCCTCGGAAATATACCCCTTTTCCTGCCACGCACGCGCCATGTAGCGCATCGCGCGCTCCAGGCGGGTGCCGTTATCCGAGCAGTTGTCCAGCGAAACCAGCGCCAGCGGCGGCAGCCCTGCGCGGCAGCGCGCGAGGCTGAGAGAAGCCAGCTTGCCAAAGAACGAGAGGCAGCCTTCCGGGCCGTTATCGCGGTCATGCGCATAATCCGGCAGGAATTCGTGCTTATCATCCTGAATGACGTAACCCTTCTCGGTCAGCGTAAAGCTCACCATCTGAAGCGACGGCGCACGGAAAATCTCGGCGAGGCGCGCCATATCCTCGCTCAGCTTGAGGCTCTCGGTGACAGACGCCACGACCTCCTTGTTGATCGTACCGTTGGAATACAGTGTTACCACGAGCGACAGGTGGTCGCACGCGCGGTAGCAGCGGTCGATCAGCTCTTCGTCATATCCATCACAGCAGATAATGCCGGTATCCGACAGGCCCGCGGTCAGCATGCGCTGCGCCAGCACAGCGGGAAAAGCACGGAACAGGTTGCCCGCGCCGAAATGCAGCCACGCCGGCGCTTTGCGTGTATTCTCACGCACCGCGTCGATGTCATACTGCGGCAGGCGGTATCCCTTCCATGACGCGTTATGCTTGATGCTTTCTTTTGTCAATTTCATAAAGCGGTCACTCCCTTTCAGCGAACGGACAGCTCCGTTCTTCTCCAATCATATATAGTATACCAAAAATTTGTGCGTTTGCATAGGGAAAATCGGAAATCTTAACAAAATCAGACGATACCGGCAAAAAAGCCGCCCGGCAAACGCCGGACGGCCAAAATATCCTTCACAGGGTGTTTTTCCCTGCCGCGCACTCCCCGCCGGAGACGCCGGGCAGCGCAGCATACAGCCGCATCACGATCTTCATGCCGAAATACAGCAGCACGATCTCGATCGGCAGCAGGATGAGGTTTTTAGGTATGCGGATTGCGAGCAGCGCAGCCATCGCCTTGCCGCCCGTCAGGGTCAGCCACAGGGTGTTCAGCCCGATGTTGCAGAACACGTTGATGCACGTTTTCGCGCCGATCGCGCGCCAGACCGATACCCTGCGCGGGTACAGCCACAGCCCCCAGATCAGCCCGGCGGTAATCGCCGTCAGCGTAAAGCCCGGGAAATAACCGCCCATTGTAAAGCCGCCGCCGATAAAATAGCCCAGCAGGTCGGTGCACACGCCCGCCATCATCGCAACCGACGGGCCGAACAGCATGCCGATGGATGCATTGGTCAGGAAGCCGAAGCCGATCTTGAGGTCGGGCGGGAGCCGGAGTTCCAGCCCCATCAGGTCGAGCGCGAGGTTCGCCGCGACCAGCAGCGCGGTCAGCGCCAGGCAGCGCGTGCTTTTGATCTCGCGCAGCGAGCGGACAAAGATATTTGGAGTTTTGGACATAGAAAAAGACACCTCCTCAAAAAATTCATCTGTTGCCACAGCGATTTAGGAGATGCCTAAACAGTTGCAGCAGCGGGATGCGACCACGGCACCGCAGGACAAACGCCCTTTCGTCCGCCGAACAACTCCCCGTCCCGGCGGCACTTGACGCACCATAGTCTACTCTGCTTTTTCTGTCCTCTATTGTATCGGCCGCACTACGATTTGTCAATACCGAAAACCGCGCGGATGGTGCGGCACACGCCGTCCTCGTCGTTGGATGGGCAGAAATGCTTTGCAACCGCCTTGAGCGATGCATGCGCATTTGCCATGGCGTAGGACTCGCCTACCGCCTGCAGCAGTTCCAGGTCGTTGAGATAGTCGCCGAAGGCCATGCACTCCGCCGGCGTGATCTGCAGCCTGCCGCACAGCGCGCCGATCGCCAGCCCCTTGCTCATGCCCGGCCGCATCAGATCGACCCAGTCCGCGCCTGACAGCGCCACCTGCGAAGTGCCTTCAAACGGTGCAAAAGCGGGCAAAAGCACCTGCTCCGCGCGCCCTTCGCAGAACAGCGCCACCTTGCATACCGGCTCATGGCGCACAAATTCCAGAAGGTCGGGCACGCCCTTGTGCCGCGCGCAGTACATCGACATGTTTTTCAGGAACGCCGGGTCGTCCCCATCCTCATAAACGCCGCCGTCGCGCGCGGAAACCACCGTATATACGCCCGGCAAGGTGCGGACCAGCTCAACCGCGCGGCATACCTCCTCCGCCGGCATGGCCTCGAACGACACGATCTCCGCGCCGTCACATACCATTGCGCCGTTTTCGCTGATGTAGAGCAGCTCGTCCGCGATTTCGCCGAACTGCCTGTAAAGCGTATAATACTGCCGCCCGGAGGCCGGTGCAAAGCGTATCCCGCGCCGGCGCAGTGCGCGGATCAGTGGGAACAGCCCTTCCGGGAGCTGCTTTGCGCTGTCCAGCAGCGTGCCGTCCATATCCGCGGCAATCAGTTTGATTGACATGTGTGTTGCCTTTCCTTTCGGTTTTTCATTCAAGGATAGTATATCATCTGGCCCCCTGCCCTGTCATCCGGCATCCTGCAAAAAACAGGGCCGTGCCAAGCGGCACAGCCCTGTCATTTCTGTTATAAAACCAGGCTTCCCACCTGATAGATCACGAGTGCAGCCAGATACGCCAGCACGGTCTGGAAGGCCGCCGCGCCGAACGCCCAGCGCCAGCCGCCCATTTCGCGCTTGATAGTCGCAAAGGCGGACATGCACGGCATGTACAGCAGCGTGAACACGAGGAAGCAGTAGCCGGACAGCGGCGTAAACACCGTTCCCAGCAGCTGGGTCAGCTCTGCCCCACCGCCGACGCCATACAGCACGCTCATGGTCGAAACCACAGCCTCCTTTGCCGCAAGGCCGGTCAGCAGCGCGACCGATTCCTGCCATGCGCCAAAGCCGAGCGGCGCAAAGATGGGGGCGATAGCCGTGCCGATCACACCGAGGATGCTCGTACCCGCGTCCTGCGCAACGGCAAGCGAAGGGGTGAAGTTTTGCAGCACCCAGATAACCACGCTCATCAGCAGGATGATCGTACCGGCACGGGTGATGAAGTCCTTGGCCTTCTGCCACATGTTGAGCACCGTACCCTTGAAGGACGGCATGCGGTAGGTCGGCAGCTCGAGCACAAAGCCCGACGATACCTCGCGGAAAATGGTCTTTTTGAGGATAAAGCCCGCCAGCACGCCCATCAGGATGCCCAGCACATACAGGCTGATGACCACCAGCCCCTGGTGCTCCGGGAACACCGCGCCCGCCACCAGCGCATATACCGGCAGTTTGGCGCTGCATGACATGAACGGCGTGAGCATGATCGTCATGCGCCGGTCCGCGTCGTTCTCCATCGTGCGCGCGGCCATAACCGCAGGCGTGGTGCAGCCAAAGCCCATCAGCATGGGCACAAACGACTTGCCCGACAGGCCGATGCGGCGCAGCAGCGTATCCATGATGAAGGCCACACGCGCAAGATAGCCGGTATCCTCCAGCACGGACAGGAAGAAAAACAGGATGACGATCTGCGGCAGGAAGCTCAGCATGCTGCCTACGCCGCCGATGATGCCGTCGCAGATCAGGTCAATCAGCCATTCCTGTGTGCCGAGGGCAGCCAGCCCGCCCTGCACCGCGGGCGAAATGATGCCCTGGATCAGGTATTCCATGCCGTCGCCCAGCCACGAGCCGAACGGCCCGAAAGTCGTCCAGAACATCAGGAACATGAAGAATGCGAAGATCGGCAGCGCCCACACACGGTGCAGCACGATTGCATCAATGCGCTCGGTTGTGGTCATTTTATGTACCCTGGGCCTTTTGAAGCAGGCGCGCACGACCTCCTCTATGTAGTCGTACAGCGCGTCCGCGAGCACCATCTCGTTATCCGTGGAATTGGCGTGGCTGTGCATGCCCTCGGCGAGCGCGTCCAGCCGTTCGCGCATCTCGCGCGGCATATCCCCGCCATATTTGG
Source organism: Candidatus Agathobaculum stercoravium (assembly GCA_019113065.1). Lineage (GTDB taxonomy): Bacteria > Bacillota > Clostridia > Oscillospirales > Butyricicoccaceae > Agathobaculum > Agathobaculum stercoravium. The sequence continues at coordinate 3,491 of DXIC01000180.1, read as the reverse complement.
CCCACAGCGCCTTGTCGCCCTCAAGCAGCTTGGCTGCGTAAAACGGCAGACTGCATGCGCGCAGCGGCAGCGGCCGCAGCAGATCGGACGCCTGTCGGATCGCCGCGCCCACGCCGTGCAGATAGGTCGGCTGCTGCGCCGGCGCGCGCATGCCGTGCGCCAGCTCATCGAGCAGGTCATGGATGTTCTCACCCTTTTTGGCCGAGATCGGCACGACCGGCACGCCCAGCCGCCGCTCAAGCTCTTTTACATTGATCTCGACCCCCTGCGCGCGCACGTCGTCCATAAAGCCGAGCGCCACAACCATGGGCAGGCCGAGCGAAATCAGCTGGAGCGTCAGATACAGGTTGCGCTCGATGTTGGCCGCATCCACAATGTTGAGGATGCCGTCCAGCTCGTCCGACAGCACATATTCGCGTGCAATGATCTCCTCCTGCGTATAGGGCGACAGCGAATAGATGCCCGGCAGGTCAACAATATCCACGCCTACGCCGTCGTGGCAGACATGGCCGGTCTTTCGGTCCACGGTCACGCCCGGCCAGTTGCCGACGTGCTGGTTGGAGCCGGTCAGGCGGTTAAACAGCGTAGTTTTGCCGCTGTTCGGGTTGCCGATGATGGCGATTGTCTTTTTCCCGCTCATGCGCCTGCCTCCAGCACGATCTTTTTCGCTTCCGCACGGCGCAGCGAGAGGCTGTATCCGCGCAGGCGCACAGCGACCGGGTCGCCGAAGGGCGCGACGCGCTCCATGGTCACCACCACGCCCTTGGTGATGCCCATATCAAGGAAATGCCGTTTGAGCGCGCCTTCGGCCGTGATCCGTTCGACCACACCGCTCTGTCCTGTTTTTAAGTTGTTGAGTGTTTTCATGCTTATCCCCCGATGGAAATTTGTAAAACCGAATGCCTATTTATTATAAAATGTCCGATTGGGATTGTCAACCGAGGGGATGCCGAAGGGGCACAGCCGGCCGGCTGTGCCTTTTTCATGGTACGCCTGTGCGGCCTGCCTCGAAGGTGCGCCGGCTCGGCGGTGCTTTTTCGCGCACAGGCATCGCTAACGCAGATTTGCAAATCGCTTATCCCAAACTGCATATTCGCGGCCTGCGCGGCCGCACTGCGGGCAAGAAGGGGGAAACCCTGGTTTCCCCCTTCTTGTCAATCATCCCCTTTCCTTTAGGGCGCGCTGCGCGCGCAAGGCTAAGCAGCACTTTGCGCCTGCCGCCCAGCTGCTTGGACAGGGTAAGCAGAACGGATGCCACCCCAGGACGGACGCGCACTGCATACCCCTACGAATAAGGCATAACCCTATTACATTCGTTACACGCCCTGCAAAGTCTTTGCCCAAGCAGCTATCCCGCCGCTTTACGCTTCCTCCCGGATGAACATCATCCCGAACACCGCGAGGAGCGGCACGCAGGTAATCAGCAGCGCCCGCTCGCCCAGCGTATCCGTGCACACCGCACCCAGCGCCGCACCGAGGATGAAAAACAGGATAATACAGTAATAATGCCGCGCCTTGCGCGCTGCATTCGCGTCCCCGGTCTGCCGCCAGATCACCAGCTGCTCGGTGCCCGAGCGCAGGTTGCCGGTGCACATCGTGGTCGCGAACGCGCTCCCACGCACCTTGCGGAATGCCTCCACCTGCATCGCGCACACGAACGAGATCAGGATATTGACCGCCATGTCCATCCGCTGCGGCAGGAACGCCGCAACCGCCAGCAGGACAATCTCCGCCAGCACGATGACCTGCCGCCAGTGCATGCCTGCACCGCCCGCCTGCCGCGCTTTGCCGCGCCGCTTGACCACCTCGGCAACAACCACCCCCAGCGCAAACGCCAATATCGGCGCCAGGTACGCCAGCGCGCGCAGCCACTCCCGCTCGGCCAGCTCCAGCCCCAGCAGCACAATGTTGCCCGTCTGCGCGTTGGCGAACACGCCCCCGCGGCAGAGGTAGGTATATGCATCAAAAAAGCCGCCCGCCACCGCGAGCAGCGCGCCCAACCGCATGGATTCGGACATCTGCCCATGCGCCTGTTTCATTCCCATTCCCCTTTTCCGTCTGTTTGCTTTCCCCAGTATAGCAAAAAAGCCGCCCGTTTGGGCAACGGGCGGCTTTCCGCTTACTTATCCTCCGCAATGCGGATACGGTTGACCGCTTTCTTGAGCTTGGCCTGCGCCAAATCCAGCTCACGGGCGCTCTCCCGCTGCTGGATCACGGCACGCGCACGCTCCGCAGCCTCCTGGGCGCGGTGTACGTCGATCTCATCCGCCCACTCGCAGGTGCGCGCGAGCACCACGGTCCGCTCTTTGGACACATCCACAAAACCGCCCGCGACCGCTGCCATGCGCTTTTCGCCATCCTTAATAATGGTCAGGCCGCCGATGCCGATCGCCGCGATATACGGGACATGGTTCGGCAAAATGCCGACGTCCCCCTGCGTGGTGCGGATGATGATCCGGTCCACCTCGTCGTCATAAAAGCAACGGTCGACCGTCATCACCTTGAGATGGAAGGTAGCCATATTATGCCCCCTTCTTTGCCTTCTCCACGACCTCGTCAATACTGCCTGCAAACAGGAACGCCGACTCCGGCAGATCGTCATGCTTGCCGTCCAGGATCTCGCGGAAGCCGCGGATGGTCTCCGCCACCGGCACATACTTGCCCTGGAAGCCCGTGAACTGCTCCGCAACGTGGAACGGCTGCGAGAGGAAGTTCTGGATCTTACGGGCGCGGGCAACGGTCAGCTTATCCTCGTCGGACAGCTCGTCCATGCCGAGGATGGCGATGATGTCCTGCAAATCCTTGTACTTCTGCAAGATGGACTGCACCGCGCGTGCGACCTCGTAGTGCTCAATGCCGACAACGTCCGCCGACAGGATACGCGAGGAAGAATCCAGCGGGTCGACCGCCGGATAAATGCCCATGGACGCAATGTCACGCGACAGGACGACCTTTGCATCCAGATGCGAGAACGTGGTCGCCGGGGCGGGGTCGGTCAGGTCGTCCGCCGGGACGTAAACCGCCTGTACGGACGTGATCGAGCCCTTCTTGGTCGAGGTAATGCGCTCCTGCAGGGCGCCCATCTCGGTCGCAAGCGTGGGCTGGTAGCCTACCGCCGACGGCATGCGGCCGAGCAGCGCGGAAACCTCCGAGCCGGCCTGCGTGAAGCGGAAGATGTTGTCGATAAACAGCAGTACGTCCTGTCCTTCCACATCGCGGAAATACTCCGCCATGGTCAGGCCGGAGAGCGCCACGCGCATACGCGCGCCGGGCGGCTCGTTCATCTGGCCGTAGACCAGCGCGGCTTTGTTGATAACCCCGCTTTCCTGCATTTCGTTATACAGGTCGTTGCCCTCACGGGTACGCTCGCCAACGCCGGTAAAGACCGAAATACCGCCGTGCTGCTTGGCAATGTTGTTGATCAGCTCCATGATGATGACCGTCTTGCCGACGCCCGCGCCGCCGAACAGGCCGATCTTGCCGCCCTTGGC
>DXIC01000179.1 GCA_019113065.1 Candidatus Agathobaculum stercoravium | reverse complement strand
CTTTGCTTTGCGCGCCGCAGTTTCTGTTTCCCCGGTTTTCCGCTTCCCGGATGGCGGCAGGGTGCAAAAAAAGTGCAAAATCCGCAAAAAAGTTTGCGGCATTTCGCAAAATATTTTGCATGTTTTGCAGGAAAGATTTTTTGCAGGATGAAGGCGCGCGGAGAAAGAGGAAAAGATGCCCGATCAGGCGTAAAATAAGTTGCAGAAAAATGCAAAATAAAGCGGATTTGCGGCAAAAAAGGCGGATCAGGGGAGGAAATGCCGAACTCTGCACAATTTGCATAAAAATGATTTTTTACTGTTTACAGATGGAACAAGCGCCTCATCAACAAGCACAAAATGGAATGGGCACGGTCTTGCAAACTATACAAAAATAAATTCAAATTCAGAAATAAAAGGTGAACCTGCACAAATTGGCATAGGGATTGCTTTTATTTTATTGCAAGGCCGGGGACAGATGGATCCGGTATGCAGGGCGCCCGTGGAAGGGCCTGCCGCCCGGATGTGAGGAAAGGGTGCTGGCGGCGGGACGGACCCGGACAGGATACACACTTCAAACCACACCTGGGCCGCTGCATGGATTCATCCGCTTCCGCAAAACGATGAAAGCAAACATTTTGACCAACCGACAAGGAGGATACAACATGGCAAAACAGTATATGGAACGAATTGAGGCACTGCGCCAGCAGTATCTGAGCACGCGTGTGGACATGGACGTCTACAACGCAAAGTATGTGACCGAGGGCTTTAAGGAGACCGAGGGCCAGCCCTGGATCATCCAGAAGGCGACCGGCTATGCCCGCACCTGCGAAAAGAAGCAGATCTACATCCAGGATCACGAGCTGCTGGTCGGCGGCGTAGGCTTCAAGCCCCGCTGCGGCATCCTCAACCCGGACAGCGCCGCAGGCGTTATCGAGAAGGAAGTCGACACCATTTCGAACCGCCCGTTCGACCCGTTTTATCTGAGCGATGAGGGCAAGCAGGTATACCTCAATGAGGTCAAGGACTACTGGAAGAACAAGTGCGTACTCGACCGCTGGAACCTGATGCTGCCTGAGGACGTGCGCCGCCTGCGTGCAAACGGCGCGGTCTTTATTGACCGCAAGGCGGTCCGCGGCTATGGCGAGACCACGGTCGGCTGGCGCATGATCCTGAGCAAGGGCTTGGGCGCGCTCAAGAAGGAAGCGGAAGAGAAGCTCGCGGCACTGGACGACGCAGTACCGGGCGATCTCGAGAAGGCCTTCTTCTACAAGGCGGAGATCATGGCGGCGGACGCGGTGATCCATCTGGCAAACCGCCACGCAGACCTGGCAGAGCAGATGGCGGCGGAGTGCGCCGATGAAGCGCGCAAGGCCGAGCTGCTCAAGATCGCAGAGGTCTGCCGCTGGGTACCGGAGCATCCGGCACGCAACTTCTGGGAGGCCTGCCAGTCCATCCTGTCTTATGAGTATGCCTGCTTCATGGAGCAGAACGCATCCTCGTACAACCTGGGCCGTCTGGACCAGTACCTGTACCCCTACTACAAGGCGGACAAGGAAGCCGGTATCCTGACCGACGACGACGCGCAGGAGCTGCTCGACTGCCTGTGGATCAAGATCGCAGAAATGTCCCTGTTCCAGGACGAGGTCACCGCGCAGTACGCGGCCGGCTACTGCATCACCGTCCAGACCAGCTGCGGCGGCATCGACGAATATGGCAACGATGCGACCAATGAGCTGTCCTACATGATGATCCAGGCGACCGAGGACGTCAAGTTCAAGGAGCCTAACCTGTCTGTCACTTACAGCATTTCCAAGAACCCGGACGCGCTGCTGCACAAGGCGGTCGAGTCGATCGGCATGGGCCTGACCATGCCCGCGGTTTACTCCAACGACGTCGGCATGCGCATGATGCTCAACAAGGGCGTGCCGCTCTCCGAGGCATGGGACTGGAACCCCTGCGGCTGCGTAGAAACCAACCTGTCCGGCAAGCTCAAGGAATACACCGATATCGCGGACATCAACATGGGCGCGATGGTCGAGTTCGCGCTCAACGACGGCAAGAGCCGCATCACCGGCGAGCAGGTTTCCGTGCACACCGGCGACCCGCGTGATTTCAAGACCTTTGACGACTTCTTTGGTGCGGTCAAGAAGCATATCGACTACGCAGTGGATGCCATCACTTCGGCAAACCAGCTGCTGGACTACCTGTCCATGAACTACCGTCCTGTCCCGGTGCTGTCGCTCGGCTTCCCGCACTGCATGGAGACCGGTAAGGATTACAGCCAGCCGGGCGCGGCCAAGTACACGGTTGGCGGCGGCGTTATCACGGTTGGCCAGGCGGATATCGTCAACTCGGTAGCCGCGGTCAAGTACCTGGTATACGATGAGAAGAAGTGCACCATGGACCAGCTGGTCAAGGCGCTCGATGCGGACTTTGTCGGCTATGAGGATATCCAGGCGATGTGCCTTGCAGCGCCGAAGTACGGCAACGACGACGAGCGCGCAGACTTCTGCGTAGGCGAGATCTTCACCCATGTTGTCGACCAGTTCGAGAAATACGACACCAAGTTCGGCAAGATGACCTGCGGCATGCTGCCGGTATCCGGCAACACCCCGATTGGCCAGTGGGTTGGCGCGCTGCCTTCCGGCCGCAACGCCACGACCCCGCTGACCGACGGCATCGGCGCGACCGGCGGCACGGACGTAAACGGCCCGACCGCACTGCTCAAGTCGGTCAGCCGCATCCCGCACGCGCGCTTCACGCAGGGCACCCAGCTGAACATGAAGTTCGAGCCGGAGATGCTGAGGGGCGAGGACGGCATTGCGCACGGCATGAACATGCTCAAGACCATGTGCATGCTGGACGTTTACCACGCACAGATCAACTGTGTCGACCGCGCGACGCTGATCGACGCGCAGGAGCATCCGGACCAGCACCGCGACCTGCTGATCCGCGTGGCGGGCTACACCGCGTTCTTCGTGGAGCTGGGCAAGGAGACCCAGGACGAGATCATCGGCCGTACCGAGATCAACGCATGGGCCGGCTGCGGCTGCGCGGGCTGAAAACCGGCTGAGCAGGGGGATCGGACGTGCAAAATCTGATAGCACAGGCTGTCGGTGTTGTGGCCATGGTGCTGAATGTCGGCAGCTATCAGTTGAAAAGCAGCCGGCTGCTCGTCCTTTGCAGGGCGGCGGGGGATTTTATCTACATCTTCCATTATCTGCTGCTCGGCTCGCCGAACGGCTGTGTCACGGTAGGCATCTGCTCCCTTAACGGCGTCATCTGCGGCTTCCGGGGGAGTGCATGGGCGGAGTGGAAAGGCTGGAAATGGCTGCTGTCAATCGTTTTGACAGTATCCTGCCTGCTGATGTGGCGGCACGATTTCCAGCCGCTCCCCCACATATGCAGCCTGATCTCCATTTTGACGACGATCTGGGTGACATGGTCGGGCAACGGCAAGGTGATCCGGCTGGGCCGCCTGTTCCTGGCTGGGCCGTCATGGATTATCTATTGCGTAGCGGCCGGGTCGATCCCGGGCGTGCTGACCGAATTGATCGGTATGGGGTCGGTTGTGGTCTCGATTTGCCGCTACGGGCTGCGCAGCCTGGATAATACAAACTGAGCTGCGGCAATGAAAAAATCAACAAAACGGGTGCCCGGGCGTGCAGCACAGGCGCCTTCGGACGGCTGGCAGGCGCCCCTCTCAACGGAGGGAGGGGCCGCAGCCGGAAATCAGGAATGTCAGGACAAGGAGGAGCAGCGCAATGCTGGAGACAATAGAGAAGGATAGACAGGGCATGGTACTGCGGATCGAGCGGTCCTCCATCCATGATGGAGATGGGTTCCGCACGGTCGTGTTCCTCAAGGGCTGCCCGCTTCGGTGCCAGTGGTGCTCGACGCCGGAAAGCCAGTCATTCGGGGTGGAGCGTACAGCGGACAATGTATACGGCACCCTGATGACGGTTGAGGACGTGATGAAAGAGAT
>DXIC01000178.1 GCA_019113065.1 Candidatus Agathobaculum stercoravium | reverse complement strand
ACACCACTCAGGAGGTTTACACATAATTTGAAGAAGCCTCGCAAATAATTTTTGGGAATTAGTTCCTTTATGTCCAGAACCAACATACTTATCTGACCGCTCTGCCGTCCCATCATCAATCCTCTCCTTCAGGAGCCGGATTGCGGCGTTTTTGCTTTCGCCCGGAGATTTGACGGTTACACCTTATCTGCTATCTTTCCATATTTCCCATGCTTTTCTGTATGGCCCAATTCATTTTCCTCCATTCGGCTTCATCAATCAGGCCGTTTGCCAGCAGGGTGCGGTTAAAGTAATGCAGCCAGACCGCTTCTGCCTGTTGGCGTTTGTCAGCTTTCATCCTGCGCAGCCACCTTCCGTTTGCCGTGGGTCTCCCTTTCTATGTATAATTGTTTGCAACAGGCGGCGCTTCATACGATACGGGGCAAGAAGTAGAGGCGGAAATGTGAAAAAAGACCATGCAACAATGATGTCGTATCGCAAAAAATGACGAATGTGTATCTGATTTTTGTACAAAACCACCTTTGCAAATTATTTTGTTGCCCGATATAATAAATTCACAACGTGTAGCTTGTTGCGTAATTCCGGTTGCGTAAGGAGCTGCACGTTTTTTTGTACGAAAAATCAGACGGAAAAAGGTGGATTTCATGGAACAGACCAATCAATTTCTGGGAACCGAGCGCGTTGGCAAGCTGATGCGGCAGTATGCGGTTCCGTGCATCATTTCGCTGCTGGTCGGAGCGCTGTATAACATTGTTGACCAGATCTTTATTGCCAATGCCAGTTATCTCGGTTCCTACGGCAATGCGGCCAATACGGTTGTGTTCCCGCTTACGGTCGTGGCACTGGCAATCGCGGTGATGATCGGGGACGGCTGTTGTGCCTTTGTCAGCCTCAATCTTGGACAGGGAGACCGGGACGCCGCCAAAACAAGCGTCGGCAATGCAGTCATGATGAGCGTGGCCAGCAGTATTGTATTGACCATTATCTACTTGGCATTTCAATCGCAGATCCTTGCCCTGTTCGGCGGTACGGTCAACGAAGAAACCTTTGCTTATTCCAAAGAATATTTCTTCTATATCAGCCTGGGCATCCCGTTTTATATGTTTGGACAGGCGATGAATCCCGTTATCCGTGCGGATGGAAGCCCGAAATTTGCAATGGCCTCCACGCTGGCCGGTGCGGTTGCAAACATCATTTTGGATCCGGTTTTCATCTTCGGATTCCATTGGGGCATGATGGGCGCCGCGGTTGCAACCGTGATTGGACAGATTATCACGGCCGCGCTTGCGGTCTGGTATATCCTGCACATGAAGATTATCAAGCCGTCCAAAAAGGATTTCCGCATCAACCGTGCAGTCTGCGGAAGGACGCTGCTTTTCGGCATCACAAGCCTTCTGTCCCAGCTCTCGCTGGTTGCGGCAATGGCGGCAATCAACAACATGCTGCGCAAGTACGGTGCGCTGAATCCGGTTTTCGGGCAGGCACAGTATGCCCAGATCCCAATGGCGGTAGTCGGGATCGTGATGAAATTTTTCCAGATCGTTATTTCCATGGTTGTCGGTATGGCTGCCGGGTGCATCCCGATTGTCGGCTTCAACATGGGCGCAGGGAAAAACAGCCGTGTCAAATCTGTTTTCACCCGCCTGCTGCTCGCAGAAGCGGCCGTGGGCGCAGTGGCCTTTGTGCTGGCTGAATTCTTCCCGCAGCAGCTGATTTCCATTTTCGGCGCTGCCAATGAGAGCAGCTATTACACGGAATTTGCCATCACAGCGTTCCGCACCTATCTGTGCATGATCATCCTTGCCTGCATCAACAAAGCGTGCTTCATCTTTTTGCAGGCAATGGGCAAGGCGGTCGCGTCCACTGCGCTTTCCATGATCCGCGAAGTGGTGTTCGGCGTCGGGTTTGCATTGCTGCTACCGGTGTTCTTCGGGCTTGACGGCGTACTGATTTCCATGCCGGTGTCGGATATTCTGACCTTTATTGTCGCAGTTTTCCTGATCTTCCGCACTTATAAAGAGCTCGGTGCAAAGGACAAACAGCCCGCCTGAGATAGGGAGCACAGGGCGGAATGGCGTCTTGATTTTGCGGCCTTTCCCGCGTATAATAAAAAGCAGGAAAGCATCCTGACACTAAGATTTTGCTCCGGCGGGATCTGCGTGGAAGGTGCCGCCAAAAGCAGGAAATACCACGAACTGGCTGCACCGTTTTTGGGTGCAGCCAGTTTTTATTTTTGAATATGAAAATAATACGGCAGGTGAGGATATGAAAACACGGGTAGCAGTCATGGGGATCATTGTAGAGGATATGGATTCCGTCGAGCAGCTCAACGCCCTGCTCCATACCTATGGGCAGTACATCATCGGCAGAATGGGTATCCCTTACCGGGAGAAGGGGATCAATATCGTATCGATTGCGATTGACGCGCCGCAGGATACGATTTCCGCGCTCTCCGGCAAGATCGGCAATCTGCACGGGATCAGCGTCAAAACCGCGTATTCCAATGTGACCGGCGATGAATGAGCGCACAAAACAGCTGCTTGACCGGCTGGAGCAGGAACATGCACTTGCCTTGGAGGAATATGCAGAGCTGCTGCTAAACCGCACGCAACAGGCGGCGGCTTATGCGGCGGAAAAGGCGATGCGCGCGCGGCGGCACGTCTATGGGGACGCGGTGTATATCCGCGGGCTGATCGAGATCAGCAACATCTGCCGGAACGACTGCCTGTACTGCGGCATCCGCCGCACCAACCGGCAGTGCGTGCGCTACCGGCTGACGCCGGAGCAGATCCTGTCCTGCTGCCGCGAGGGATACGGCCTCGGATTCCGCACCTTTGTGTTGCAGGGCGGGGAGGACAGCGCATTCCCGGCAGACGCTGTGTGCGCGCTGGTGCGGTCGATCAAAGATGAATTCCCGGACTGCGCGGTCACGCTTTCGCTTGGGGAATATCCGACGGAGGCGTATCAGGCGATGTTCGACGCAGGTGCAGACCGCTACCTGCTGCGGCACGAGACCGCGGACAGGGCGCATTATGCGAGCCTGCATCCGCCGGAAATGTCATTTGATAACCGGATGCGCTGCCTGCGCGACCTGAAAGCAATCGGGTTTCAGGTTGGATGCGGTTTTATGGTCGGCTCGCCCGGCCAGACCGCGCAGATGCTGGCAGAGGATTTGAAATATGTCGAGCAGTTTGCACCGGCAATGTGCGGTATCGGCCCGTTCATCCCGCATAAAGATACGCCGTTTGGAAACGAACCGGCAGGCAGCGTGGAATTGACGCTGTATCTGCTCTCACTCCTCCGGCTGATCCAGCCCACGCTGCTGCTGCCCGCGACGACCGCGCTCGGCACCCTCCGGCCGGATGGCCGGGAGCAGGGGATGCTGGCGGGCGCAAACGTGGTCATGCCCAACCTGTCCCCGCCCGCGGCGCGGGAGAAGTACAGCCTGTATAACGGCAAAATCCACAGCGGCGCGGAGTCCGCGCAGCATGTGGCGGAGCTGGAACAACGTATGTCGGCAATCGGGCTGCGCGTCGTCACCGGCCGGGGCGACGCTGCGGCCGGCTGAAATAGAGTAATCTGACGGAAAGAGCATTCTGACCGCAAGAGAAAGGAAGATTGACACCAATGGAAACCTACAACCCCAAATCCCTCCGTGCTGAGGAATTCATTAACCATGAGGAGATCCTCGAAACCATCCGTTACGCAGAAGAGAACAAGCATAACCTGCCGCTCATTGACAGCATTCTGGAAAAGGCGCGGCCAAAACAGACCGCAGGCGGCGTGCGCTGCGCAGGGCTGACGCACCGCGAGGCGTCCGTCCTGCTGGCGTGCGACATCCCGGAAAAGGTGGAGGAGATGTACCGCCTTGCGGAGGAGATCAAGCTCGCATTTTACGGCAACCGTATTGTCATGTTTGCGCCGCTGTACCTGTCCAACTACTGTATCAACGGCTGCGTTTACTGCCCGTACCACGCAAAAAACAAGCATATTACGCGCAAAAAACTCACGCAGGAGGGGGTGCGGCGCGAGGTCATCGCGTTGCAGGACCTCGGGCATAAGCGCCTTGCGATCGAAGCGGGCGAGGACCCGGTCAACAACCCGATCGAATATATTCTGGAATGCATCAACACGATTTACAGCATCAAGCACAAAAACGGCGCCATCCGCCGCGTCAATGTGAACATTGCAGCGACCACAGTGGAAAATTACCGAAAGCTGAAAGAAGCGGGGATCGGCACCTATATCCTGTTTCAGGAGACCTACCACAAGCAGAGCTATCTCGAGCTGCACCCGACCGGTCCCAAGCATGACTATGCCTACCATACCGAGGCGATGGACCGCGCAATGGAGGGCGGCATCGATGACGTGGGCCTGGGTGTGCTGTTCGGGCTGGAAGGATACCAGTACGAGTTTGCCGGCCTGCTGATGCATGCCGAGCATCTGGAGGCAGTGCACGGCGTCGGCCCGCACACGATCAGCGTGCCGCGCGTCAAGCATGCGGACGACATCGATCCGGACGTGTTTGATAACAGCCTGAGCGACGGGCTGTTTGAAAAGATCATTGCGTGCATCCGCATTGCAGTGCCCTATACCGGCATGATCATCTCCACGCGGGAGAGCCAGCAGGTGCGTGAAAAGGCGCTCACTCTGGGGATTTCACAGATCAGCGGCGCCTCGCGTACCTCGGTCGGCGGCTACACCGAGGAGGAGCGGCCGCATGACTCCGAGCAGTTCGATGTGGCTGACCAGCGCACGCTGGACGAGGTGGTAAACTGGCTGATGGAGCTGGGCTACATCCCATCCTTCTGCACAGCCTGTTACCGCGAGGGGCGCACGGGCGACCGGTTTATGAGCCTGTGTAAAAGCGGGCAGATCCTAAACTGCTGCCATCCGAATGCCCTGATGACGCTGGCGGAATATCTGGTCGACTACGCCTCGGAGGGCACAAAGCAGAACGGCATGGCGCTGATCGGGCGCGAGCTGGAGAAAATCCCGAACGACAGGGTGCGCGCGCTGGCGCGGGAGCATATCGCGGATATTTACAGCTCCAACCGGCGCGATTTCCGGTTCTGAGGGGGCGCATCTATGGGACTGAATGATACGGTGTCCGCCGAGCGGCCGCACATTGGCTTCTTCGGCCTGCGCAACGCGGGCAAATCCAGCGTGGTAAACGCAGTAACAGGGCAGAACCTGTCCGTTGTTTCCGCGGTTAAGGGCACTACCACCGACCCGGTGCAGAAAGCGATGGAATTGCTGCCCGCGGGGCCGGTCGTGGTCATCGATACGCCCGGCATGGACGATACGGGCAGCCTGGGGGAGGAGCGCGTGCGGCGCGCACTGCGCGTGCTTGACCGGACGGATGTTGCGGTGCTGGTAGTGGATGGCACCATTGGATTGCAGCCTGCCAACCGCGAACTGATCGGCCTGTTTGACGAGCGGAAGGTTCCGTATATCATCGCGTACAACAAAGCCGACCTGCTCGCTGCATGCCCGCAGACTGCGGAGAACGAAATATATGTCAGCGCGGCGGATGGGACGAATATCCATGCGCTCAAGGAGCGCATCGCGCAGCTCGCCAACCGCGATGCCAATGCAAAGCCGCTGGTCGCCGACCTGCTTGCTCCCGGTGATTTTGTGGTGTTGGTGGTGCCGGTCGATTCGGCTGCCCCCAAAGGGCGGCTGATCCTGCCGCAGCAGCAGGCCGTCCGGGATATTCTGGATGCGGGCGCGGTCTCGGTCGTGACCGGGGTGGAGGGGCTGCCGCATACGCTCGGTACGCTCAGAGAAAAACCGCGGCTGGTCATCACGGACTCGCAGGCCTTTGGGCAGGTAAACCGTCTTGTGCCGCCGGATATCCAGCTGACCTCGTTTTCCATTTTGATGGCCCGGTATAAAGGCAGCTTGCAGCGCGCTGTGCAGGGCGCGGCGGCGCTCAGCCGCCTGCGGGACGGCGACAGGGTGCTCATCTCCGAAGGCTGCACCCACCACCGGCAGTGCGGAGATATCGGGACAGTCAAACTGCCGAGCTGGATCCGGCAGTATACGGGGAAGGAGCCGCAGTTTGCCTTTACCTCCGGCAGGGAGTTTCCGGAGGATTTGTCCCCCTATGCGCTGGTGGTGCACTGCGGCGGCTGCATGCTGAACGGGCGCGAGATGCAGTCGCGCGCACGCCGTGCCGCAGAGTGCGGCGTGCCGATGACCAACTACGGGATTGCGATTGCGCAGATGCACGGCATTCTGGCGCGTTCGCTCGAGCCATTCCCGGCGGTTTACGGAGAGCTGGTTTGACAAAAAGCTCCCCCGGCTTTGGCCAGGGGAGCTTTCACAATTGCAAGTACGGTTTACAGTTTTGCGTGTATCATTCTGCGGAGCCAAACCGCGCGGAGAACCGCTGAAGGATGACTGCCATCTGTGCCCGGGTTGCGCTGCCTTGCGGGTCAAGCTCAGTGGCAGTGACTCCTGTGACCAGCCCTTCAGCGTTGGCCCATTGCATTGCGGCCACTGCATAACCGCTGATTTGGGAAAAATCCGTAAAACCAGCTATGTCGGCCCGGGCAGTCACATCATGGCTCTGGTACTGTGCATAGCGGTACAGGATCGCAGCCAGCTGTTCGCGGGTAATGGCGTCATCCGGACGGAAGCTGCTTTCGTATCCGGTCATGATACCGCATGTAGCCGCCCACTGCACGGCATCGCAGTACCACGCATTCTCAGTGACATCAGTGAAGGCGGTGTGTTCCACGGTTTCCGGCTGCCCGGCCATGCTGTACAGTACCGAGGCCGCCATCGCACGGGTCATCGTAACGTCTGGTGAAAAGGTATATATGCCGGTTCCCGACATCTGCCCCCGTTCCACTGCCTCGCCGACAGCATCATAATACCATGCATCCGCCGGTACATCGGTGAACATCCTGCCGTATTCGGTCAGGGTGCAGGTCACTGCCGGGCTGTTCAGATATCCCTCTTTGACAGCAATGCAGCGGGTGGTGGTCGAGGGGGTAAAGCTGCCCGTATAAAGGGTGCTTGCGATTGTAGGCATCGAACCATCGGTCGTGTAATAGACCGACGCCCCGGGTGTGGGGCAGGACAGGGTCAGCATGCCGTTTTCATAGTGAATGTCGGGCGCCGCTGTTGCCGGCATACCGGCTACGGTTTGGACGGCAGCCGGTGTACGGGTGCCGTACCGGTCGATCCCTGCGACGGTAAAGGTTGTGTCTTTTGTGATGGTAATGGGGCCGGAATACTTACTGCTGCCCGGATGCGGGACCGTGCCATCCGTTGTGTAATACAGCGTTACGCCGGTTTCGGTTGTGGAAAAGGTTACCTGCACGCCGTCCGGCCCGGATGCAGCGGAAATAGCAGGCGCGGTATAGGCAGGGAGGTTGGTACCGTTGTTCGGCGCACTGTAATACACTTTACCGCCTGCCGGCGTGATGCCGCGGCGGCGCAGAAGCTCCGCAACCGTGACAAATTCATAGCCCTGCGCCTGCAAAGTGTCGATCGCCCGCAGCGCACCCTGCACGCTGGTCTGGTAGAGGTCGTGCAGCAGTACAATTGCGCCGTCCTGTGCGCCGGAAAGGATGTTGTTGTAAACCGTGTCCGCATAGCGGTACCGCCAGTCCAGCGTGTCCACGCTCCAGAGGATAATCGGGGCGGGGACATTGTTCTGCACAGTGGTGCCGAGCGCACCGCCGGGGGTGCGCACCATATCCGTGTAGCTGCCGCCCATGCGCGCAAATAACAGGCTCTCGACCCGGCTGACCTCGCTGCTGACGGTGGATGCGGACTGCGTGTTGAAGGGGACAATGTGGCTGTAAGTATGGTTGGCCAGCTGATGCCCCTCATCCCGCATGCGCGTCAGCAGGGAGGAATAATTGACAATGCCGCTTGCCCCGTTGACGCCGTTCATAAAGAAGGTAGCGACCGCGCCGCGGGCTTTCAACCCGTCCAGCAGCTGGGCGGTATAGGCGGATGGACCATCGTCAAAGGTGAATGCAATGAGCTTTGCATCCGTATTTGCCGCCTTCACAGAGGTGGCGTCCGATGCAACAGGCGCGGCAATTGCTGCGGCGCCTGGAGAAAACACAGCGGACAGCAATGTAAACGTCAGCAGCAGGGCATATATTCTTTTTTTCATATCGCTCTCCCTTTTCTGAATAGAGGTTGTCTTATTTTTTTATTGTATTCTATTATATAAGGTTCGTCAACCGGAACGGTGGCCGCCTTTGCGCTTCACGCAAGGGCGGCCACTGTCGTATGGGAAAGGGAGATGCAGCGTATTCAGGATTCGGCCAAAGCGGCGCGGATACGCGCGCGGCAGGCGGTGCGCGCTGCATCATCCATAGCAGGCGGCAGCGGGATCGTATCCGCCACCCGCCCCGGCCGTGACGACAGCACAACGACCTGCGACGAGATGCGCAGCGCTTCCTCAATGTCATGCGTCACAAACAGGATGGTCTGTCCGAGGGTGCGCTGCAACTCCAGCAGCAGGTCCTGCATTTTTTCACGCATCTGTGCGTCGAGCGCGGCAAACGGCTCGTCCATCAGCAGGAGCTCCGGCCGGAGCACGAGCGCCCGCGCGAGCGCGGCGCGCTGCTGCATCCCGCCGGACAGCTCATCCGGATAGGCAAGCGCAAAACCGTCAAGGCCGACCAGACGCAGCATGCCCGATACCGCCTTTTCCCGTTCAGTGCGCGGCAGTTTTTTCCGCTTGAGGCCGAATTCCACATTCTGCGCAACCGTCAACCATGCAAACAGCGCGGGTGTCTGGAATACCATGCTGCAGTGGCTGTCCGCGCGTCCCATCGGCACACCTGCGAAACGAACCTCACCCGCATCCGGGGCATCAAACCCCGCAATGATATTCAGCAGGGAGCTTTTGCCGCAGCCCGATGGGCCGAGAAGCGCGGTGATCTGCCCGGCGGGTGCGTCGAATGACACCCCATCCAGCGCGGGCACGACCGTGCCGTTTTCCGTGTAAAAGGTCCTGCTGACTGCATGAATTTCCAGTCCACGGTTCATTTCCTGCCCCTCCTTTTGCGCATCTGCGGGCAATACGCGCGGCAGGCCGCGAGCAGCAGCAGGTCGGTCAGCTTGCCCGCGGCCGCAATTACAATCATGGCCGCCAACACAATATCCACATGGCCGAGCATGCGCCCGTCGTTCATTACCGCGCCCAGCCCGGTCGCCACGCCGGTGACCTCGCCCAGTACCAGATACGCCCACGCTACGCCGAGCCCCAGCCGCAGGCCGACCGCCACCTCGGGGAACGAGGCCGGGAAAATCACCGTGCGGAACAGCGTCAGCCCGTGTGCGTCCATCATTTTCCCCGCCTTGATAAGCTGTTCGGGGACGGTCGCCGCCGCGTGCGCGGTATTGACATAGATCGGGAAGAACGCGGCCAGCGAGATCAGGAAGAGTGTGTTGCCCTCGCCCACGCCGAACCACACGATTGCGACCGGCAGCCAGCCCACGCCCGGCACCGCGCGGATCACATGGATCAGCGGGTCAAAAAGGCGGCGCAGCAGCGGGGAAAGCCCGGTCGCAAAGCCCAGCGTCAGGCCGCAGGCGGTTGCGATCACAAACCCGCAGACCACGCGCCGCAGGCTGCAAAGCAGGTGCGGCAGCATGGTGCCGGAATACGGCGTGATGCCCAGCACGCCGGTCGCAAAATCCGCCAATACACGGAGCAAGCCGCCCGGCGAGGGCAGTTTGTATGCGGGCAGCAGGCCGCTTGCGCTTGCAAAATACCATAAAACCACCATCAGCGCTGGAAGCACCAGCGCCAATGGGTCGAATTTCCATCGTTTCAAGGGGATTACTCCATCTCTGCTTTCGCGTTTTCGAGGAAGGACAGGTCGAACATGGCCTCAATATCCGGCACATGGTCGATCATGCCAAGTTCCATCATCTGCTCGGCGAGGTTTTCGCAGTTCCGGATGTACTGCTCGTCAATATCCCAGCACAGCTCGATGTTGTCCGCGGAAAATTCGAGCAGCTCGCGGTCCGTGCCGAAGGAAGCGGCCAGATCCAGCCATGCATCCGGGTTTTCGTTCTCGTACTCGGTCGCGGCGATATGCGCGTTTACCAGCTCCTGCACCAGCTCCGGGTTTTGCGCAATGGTCTCCTCGGTGACGATCATGGCCGCGTTGATCGTGCCGATGCTGTCGTCAAAGTAGGGATAGCTCAGGATGCGGCCGTAGCCGTCCAGCTCGACCTGCGAGGGGTAAGGCTCGCCGCTCAGGAAGGCGTCGATCTGCCCGCCGGCCAGCGCCTGCCCCATATCGAAAAAGTCGATGCGGGTGAGGGTGACGTCCTTGTCCGGGTTCAGCCCCGCGCGGCGCAGCACGTCGAGCAGCAGCACATGGTGCATGGTGCCCGGCACATAGGCAATGGTTTTGCCCTTGAGATCCTCCGGGCTTTGGATATCCGAGTCTGTGGCGACCGCGAGCGCCGAGCACTTGTTGCACAGCGAGGCCACGATCTTGACCGGTTCCCCGGCCGCCGCGGCTGCGATCGCAGTCGGGATGGTCGTGCCGGTCATGTCGAGGCTGCCCGCGAGCAGGGCGGTTTTCTGGTCGCCCGGGTTGGTGAAGGGCATGACCTCGACCGAGCCGTCCGCTTCCAGGAAGTCTTCATAAAAGTAAGGGGTCAGCGTCTGCGCGGTTTTCCAGGTGCCGACGGTGGCCTGTACCGCGGCGCCGGCCGCCGCGCCTTCGGCCTGGGTGTCAGCCGTCTGGCCGCCGCAGCCGGTCAGCGCACCCAAAATGCCTGCTGCGGCAAGCAGGGCGGCGCAAATCCTCTTTTTCATGCGGTCAGTCTCCTTCTGCGGTCTGGTGTACGGTGTAGCCTGCGGCAGCGAACAGCTGTTTCGCCTTGGGTGCGTCGAACTGGTTCCACTTGCCGCCTGAGCAGCAGCACACGTCGCGCGGGATCGAGCCGGTCTCGATCACGGTGACGTTTGCGCCGAACTCCATGGCGAGCTGGGTGCCGGGATGCACGCAGATGTCCGGGACGTGCGCACCACACGCCAGACGCGTGACCGCGATGATCTGCGCCAGACGCTCGTCGCTGATCTGCGGATGATTGCCGAGCGGCGTGCCCGGCACAGGGATACGCGCCATCGCGCCCGAAACGATCGCGTTGCAGTCCGCGGTGAGCAGGCAGATATCCGCGATCTCCTCGTTGGTGTGCTCGATGCCGACCGGCTCGACCAGGAACACCAGCTTGAGCGGCGACTGCTGCACCGCGCGCAGGGTGTCCATGCGCACCTGCGGCTCAAACCGGGTGTCCCTGCCCTCACCGAGGCGGAGAGAGTGGTAAATGAAGTCCACGCCGCACTGGTGCAGCCAGTTGGCGGTCGTGAGATCGAATTCCCCGATATTGAGGCCGATTTCGTAGCGGCCCGGCACGCGCGTGCGGATGGTGCGGATCATATCGCCCAGCCGCTCCTTAGAGTAGAACTCGGTGGTGCGCAGCACGATCCAGCGCACGCCGTTTTCCGCGTATTCGCGCACCTGCCGGATGGTTTCCTCCTCGTCATACTCGCGGGTCTCGGTCGCGATGCCCCACTTTTCGCCGAGCGAGCAGAAGTCGCAGTTCATCGAGCACGGCGCAAAATCCACGCCGATCGCGCCCCAGAGATATGCGCGGTCCCCGGTCAGCTTGTGGGAAACGCGGCGCGCCGCCGCACCCAATTCCCGCCATGCGTCGCTGCCCGGCTCGATAGAAAGCAGCTGTATGATGTGCTCGTGGGGCAGCAGGGCGTCCTGCTGCGCGTGCTGTTCCGCGTATGCGATGAGTTCCAGATCCGTCATAATCGAAAACGCTCCCTTGTTTTGCAAAATAATTGAGTAACACACCTATTGTGTTTCCAGTATACGGAGGCTGCCCGGAAATGTCAACGCGGATGGGACAACCCGAGACAATACTGAAAAAAATAGCAATCGGGTGCAAACAGCGGGTTCAGGCGAACAGGATGAATCCGCCATATTCCACAAAAAAGTTTCGGACAGCAAGGCGGAAAAATAAAATATTTCCAAAGATACGAACATAGTGCAAGAGCGGGGAAAGCGAATGTGTTATACTACAATCAAATCGTACAGGGCATACGATCCAAGCTGTCAGGAGGGATTGGATGATAGAAGAAAACGCAAAATGCGCTTGTCAGGGGGCTACGCTGACACGGTTTATCCAACCGATCCTGCTGTTCTGCCTGGCGGAAACGCCCGACCACGGCTATAATCTGCTGCAAAAGATTGCAAAGACCGAGCTGTGGAAGGATACGCCGCCCGACGCCGCCGGGGTTTACCGCGTGCTGCGCGACATGGAGAAGCGCGGGCTGGTCAGCTCCCATATCGATCCGGATTCCAAGGCTGCGCGGGAAAAGCGCGTGTTCCGCATTACGGAAGATGGCCTTGCCTGCATGCGCCATTGGGTCGATACGCTGGAGGTTTACCGCCGCGGCATCGACCAGGTGATTGACTGCCTGCGCGAAGCGCTGGACGGCCAGCCGGTTGCACAAGCATCGGAAAGCCCCAATCAGGCTTCCTGCTGCTGCGGCAAACCAGCCGCCGGCAATTAACAATTGGATTTTAATTATTATTAAGGAGGATTCAACCACTATGAAAGACCTGTTATTCCGCACTCTGCGCCATGAAGAGACCGAGCGCGCGCCGTGGGTACCGTTCGCGGGCGTACATGCAGGCAAGCTCAAGGGCTACACTGCGACCGAAATGCTGACCGATGCCGACAAGGCGTTTGAGTCGCTGATGGAAGTCAACCGCCTGTATAAGCCGGACGGCCAGCCGGTGATTTTTGACCTTCAGATCGAGGCAGAGTGCCTTGGCTGCGGTCTGACGTGGGCTGACGACTGCCCGCCGTCCGTTTCCAGCCATCCGCTGGACGGCAGCGACGAGGAGCCGCCTGAAACTCCTTGCGACTGCACCATCCCGACCAGGGAATCCGGCCGCATCCCGTATGTGCTGGACGTGATGAAGCGCATGAAGGAAGCGGTTGGCGAGACCACCGCGCTGTACGGCCTGATCTGCGGCCCGTTCACGCTGGCCTCCCACCTGCGCGGCAACAACCTGTTCACCGACATGTTCGACTTCGAGGAAGAGGTCGAGTCCCTGTTCGGCTTCTGCAACCGCGTCTGCATGAAGATGGCCGAGTACTACATCGAGGCAGGCATGGACGTTATTGCAATCGTCGACCCGCTGATCTCCCAGATCTCCACTGCGCACTTTGAGCAGTACATGACCGAGCCGTACACCGAGCTGTTTACGTTCATCCGCGAGAAGGGCGCATTCTCCTCCTTCTTTGTCTGCGGCGACGCGACCCGCAACATCGAAGTCATGTGCCAGACCGGCCCGGACTCCATCTCGGTGGACGAGAACGTCGACCTGCTGGCGGCCAAGGCGATTTCGGACAAGTACAATGTTGTCATCGGCGGCAACATCCCGCTGACCTCCATCATGCTGCTCGGCAACCAGCAGGACAACATGAAGTTCGCCATCGACCTGCTCGATTCCATCCCGGTCAAGAAAAACTTCATCCTCGCGCCGGGCTGCGACATGCCGTACGACGTACCGGTCGAGAACTGCATCGGCATCGCGCAGGCTGCCATCGAGCCGGACGCGGTCCGCGAGATGGTCAAGAACTACCAGGCCGAGGAGATCGACACCTCGAATGTCGTCCTGCCCGACTACGCGAACCTCAAGAAGCCGCTCGTCGAGGTATTTACGCTGGATTCCGCGCAGTGCGCAGCCTGCGGCTACATGATGGGCGCGGCGAACGCGGCCAAGGAGACCTTCGGCGACGCGATCGATATGGTCGAGTACAAGTACATCTACAAGGAAAACGTCGCCCGCTGCGTCAAGATGGGCGTGCCCAACCTGCCGTCCATGTACATCAACGGCGAGCTGAAGTACCGCTCCATCATCCCGACCAAGGCCGAGCTGGAAGCGTCGATCCGCGAAGCGATCGAGGCCTGCAAGGGCTAAGCAATGGGCAAGCTGTATCTGATTACCGGTTTCCTCGGCGCGGGCAAGACCACGTTCCTCAAGAACTTCATCCGCCTGTTCGCGGGACAGAAGATCCAGCTCATCATCAATGAATTCGGACAGGAGGGCGTCGACGGCGTCCTCCTCTCTGATCTTGGGGCGTATTTGAACGAGATAGCGGGCGGCTCGGTGTTCTGCTCCTGCCGCCTGGATCAGTTTGAGAATGTGCTGCGTAAGTCTGCGGACATCAACGCGGACGTGATCCTGGTTGAAGCGAGCGGCCTGTCCGACCCGACAGGGGTGCGAAAGCTGTTTTCCCAGACCGGCCGCTTCCCGCACATCGATTATCAGGGCGCGGTCTGTCTGGTGGATGCGGTGCGCTTCCCCAAGCTGTACGCTACCGCGCGCACAAGCGTCAAACAGCTCGCCTCAAGCGATGTTGCGGTGGTCAACAAGGTCGACCGCGCAAGCCCCGAGCAGCTCGAGCATACCCTGTCCCTGATCCGCGGCCAGCGGCCGGATATGCCGGTCATCCAGACCACATTCGGCGCGGTGGAGGCGGATATTCTGGAGACGCTGACCCGGGCGCACACGCTCCCGGAGGCGGATATGCCGCTGACCGCCGACCTGACGCTGCGTAAGCTGATGGTCACGGTTTCGCCCGATATCACGCCCTATGCGCTGCAAAAGTTCATTGAGATGTTTATCGAGGTGACCTTCCGCGTCAAGGGGTTCATACAGACAAGCGAGGGGCTGTTCCTCGCGGACTGCGTGGGTAACGTCGTGTCGCTGACCCCATATACCGGCGAAGTCCCTGCAGACAAGATTGGGCATCTGGTGGTGCTGTCCGGCGCGGGCATGCCGGTCAAAAAGCGCGTCAGGGAAGCTGCCGCGTGGTATCCGGAGCAAATCCTTTCGATCACATAACGGAAAACGCATAAGAAAAAGGCTTGGACAATGTGTCCAAGCCTTTTTATTGATAATTTCCGCGTGATCAGAACAGCGCAAGGATCTTGGCGATCTCGCCGCGGGTGATATTGCCGAGCGGACGGAGCGTGTTGTCCTCATAGCCGCTGATGATTCCCGCAGACACACAGATCTGCACCTGCTCGCGTGCCCAGGAAGGGATCGAGGAAGCGTCGCTGTAACCGAGCGTTGCCGACGCATAGCCGCGCGGCAGGCAGCGGCCGATAACCGTCATAACCTCAGCGCGGGTCATTTCCGCAGTGGGGGAGAAGTACAGCTGGCCGCCGCTGGACGAGCCCTGCATGATGCCCGCTTCCGAAACTGCGCGGACTGCGCCGCGTGCCCAGCTGGCAATGCTGCTGTCGTCTGCAAAGCTGGTCGCGCTGGTATCCGACGTGTCCAGGCCGAGCAGGCGGGCGATCGTAACCGCGAATTCCTGCCGCGTCAGGTTGCGGTCAGGGTTGAAGTAGGTCTGGCCGTTGCTGCCGGTCTCGCCCTGCATGATGCCGTTCGCGTACAGCAGGGAAGCATAGCCGCGCGCCCAGTGGGAAGCCGTATCCGCAAACACATTGCCCGCGCTGCCGGCGGTCACGGTGGCGGTCACACGCGTGCGGTTGCCGGCATCGTCCGAAACGTCGATGGTGACGCAGTGCGTTCCCTCAGCCAGCGCGCCGGTGGTGACGGTCAGCGTCGAGCCGCTCATAGAGGCTGCGCCGGACACGGGTTCACCGTCCACCTTCACAACAATATTGGAAGCGCGCGCCGGATACTCGCCGCTTTCCATGGTCGCGGTGCCGGTGATCGTGGCGGCGGCATTCGCATTCACGGTCAGGGAGGTGCTGTTCAGCGTTACCTTCGGTGCGTCCGTGTTGGTGACCGCATGGTCCGCCGAGACGACGATCTGGTCGAGATAAAGTGCGGAATCCGCCGCACCCGCAGCGCTGCGGTCGAAGCGGAGGCCGGTGAACGAAACCGCGCCGTCCGGGACAGCAGCGGTGAGCTGCTTCCAGCTTTCCGTGGTTGCAGCGGACAGGGGAGCGGTCAGCTCGCTGCCCTCCGCATCGGTGAATACCGCGGTCAGTGTGCCCTGCGTGCCTTCGCCGCGTGCCCACAGCGTCAGATAACCCATATTGGAAACATCCGTGCGCGGGACGGAGATGGTCGCTGTGATGACACTGGAGCCGTCAAACGCAGCGCGGAGCGAACCGGTGCCGCGCGCGACCTCGGTGTAATCGGTCACACGGGACAGGGTCACGCCGGAAGTAGCGGTGAGGCCGTCCGTACCGTCCTCAAAGCCGGCAACAGTCTCCGCATCCTGCGGGTCGCCCATGCCGACGTTGACCGTAATGGACTGGCTGGTCGCACCGTAAGAGCAGGTGAGCGTGCCGCTCGCCATGCGGTCGCCTGCGGTGAGCACACCGTTTGCGTCCACCGTGCCGACATCGCCCGAAACACTCCAGCTAAACGAGGTATCAGCCGACCCCATCCGCTGGCCAAGGTGGTAGGCAATGCCATCGACATCGATGCTTTCGCCCGGCTCAAGCGAGATCGATGACAGCGTCTCACCGCCGCTTTGCAGGCCGATCGACTGGATGTCGCCTGTAATGCATACAGCCATCGAGCCGGACACCACACCGTTGGAACCGGTGATCGTGGCGGTACCCGTGGTCGTGCCCGCGGTGAAGGTCTCTCCCTGCACCGTGCCAAGCTCATTCGACACCGTATAGGTGAGGTCGGAAGGCGCAGAGGCAGGCCCGTAGGAGGCATCCGCGCCCGTGACCGTGAACGGCGTCGATGCGCCGGGCATCACATAACGGTAGCTCGGCGTCAGCACCGCGTGAGCGGTCACGCCGTCGGATGCAACATTGTTGATGAAGAAGATATAGTTGGCGCATGCGCGCTGCGAGCCGTCCGACGGGCTGGAGATCAGCGAAGCCGTGTCTTCGCCCGGCTGGCGCAGCGCCATGGCGGACGAGCCGCCGCCGTCCAGGCAGATCGCGCGGACGCAGCCCAGTTCGAGCAGTTCCTGCCCGAGCTGCGCGGCAGTCAGGCCGGCGCTCGAGGACTGGTTGCCGTCGATTTCGTACAGCACGACCGTGCCGTCCGCCTTGACGCCAATCGCACTGCGCGCGCGGGTGGAGGAAGCGCCGTCGATGCCTGTCGTGGTGACCGTCCCGTTATCGATCAGCAGCTTGCCGCCGACCGCATAATCCACGTCCGCCCAGTTGCTGTCGTTTGCCGTGACCGTGAGCGTCACTTCTTCGCCGACTGCAAAGTCGGTCCAGGTCGGGACGTTGGCGCCGTCCGACTTGGTCAGTACCATCTGATTGTCCGCAATGGCAAACGAGGAGTTGCCCGTGCCCTTGCTGACCACCTTCAGCTTGACCGAACCGTTTACCGTGACCGGGGTGTCGTCCACGCGTTCGAGGACAATATAGGTGCCGTTCGCGGAGAAATTGGTCGCGTCGTCATAATTGCGGTCGAGCAGGTACGCGCCTGCGGTGGTGCGGGTCTTGTTGAAGTAGGAGACCGAAACCGTGCCGCTCGTGCCGGAGACCGTCATGCCCATGGTCGGGCGGCCCATGACTGCGGTGCCGTCCGCTTTGAAGCCGACCGCATATTGCCAGGCATCGGATGAGATGAGCTCGCCCTCATCGATAACAAGGCCGATCGGGATACCGCTTGACATGACGAAGAAGTCGGCGTTCGTGCCGCCGATGACCTTCATACCCTGGCTTTCGAGATAATTTACCGCGTTCGTAATGGTTGCCTGGCTGCCGTAAAGCTGCTCATCCGCGTATACCATGATGGGCGTTACGCCGGTGTTCGGCTGATAGGTCAGGATGTTGGCCTGCTGGTTGCCGGCGCTGTTCCGGCCCTCCGAACGGGTATAGGAAATGCCTTCCCCAACCGGATAGGAGTAGGAAAAGCCATTGCTGAATGCCGCTCCGGCTGCCGCAGTCAAAAGCTGCACAGCCGCAAGCGACGCCGCCAGCATGCGGCAGGATCGTTTTGCGAAATGTTTCATGTTCCTCCTCGTTTCGTAAATCAGTGGAAACCTGCTGCTGCGCCGCGCCCCCACTCCGCACGCAGCGCATCGCCCCATGGGACTCTATCCTGCCCGCAGGGCCAATTTAACTGGATGGACGCGGCAGTGCCGCGTCCATCCATCAAAAGTCAGGACATGCGCCTGACTTTTGATACAGGGAAGCCATTTTGTGTGCCGCAGAGCGGCGCGCAAAATGGCGCTCGGGATTTGTCCGCGCCCCGCGCGGCACATCCCCCTCGTTCCAAACTGTATGTTTGGAACGAAATGTTTTTTATATGCTTTTGACAACCTTCTCCAGCACCTCGGAGATCTTCGGGCTGCGCACTGAAACGTCGGAAACGCGATGGTAGATCGCCTTGCGCGCGTTGTACAGCCGCCTTGTCTCCGCCTGCTTATCCGGCTTATCCAGCAGCGGGCGCGTGTTGGAATAGGAAAGGTTTTTCAGAATACGGTAAAACGGCGTGTCCAGATGGATGAGCAGCCCGGTTTCCCGGACGGCTTTCACATTTTCCGGCCGCAGTACCGCGCCGCCGCCCAGCGACAGCACAACGCCCTCGCGCCGGGACAGTTCCTGAATGTAAGCGGTCTCCCGGTCGCGGAAATAGGCTTCGCCCTCGTCCGCGAAGATATCCGAGATCTTTTTGCCCTCCTGCGCTTCAAGATACTGGTCCGCGTCGACAAAGTCCAGCCCGGTCAGACGGGCGAGCTTGCGGCCGATGGTGGTCTTGCCGCTGCCCATGAAGCCGCACAGCACGATGTTGCGCTTGCCATGCTTTTCGTGCAGGCGCTTGACCGCCATTTTGCCGTAGGTGCGGCGCAGGATAGTCTCGCAGGCCTGCGGCTCAAACCGTACGCCCGACCAGATGGTCTGCGCGTGCGCCGCCTGCATGACCAGCATGAACAGGCCGTCGCGCGTCCTGGTTTTCTTGGGGTTTGCCAGTTTCATGGTCGAGGTGACCGGTGGGTTATAGATCGCGTCAAACACATATTCGGTCTTGTGTGGCAGGTAATGCAGGGGAGCGGTGCTCTCCCTGGGGTACATGCCGACCGGGGTGGAGTTTAACACGATCTGGATGTCGCGCGGGATGTGGCGGCGGCTGTACACCGCGACATGCGCGCCGGGGACGGCTTCGCAGAGCTGTTTTTGCAGCGCTGCGGCCTTCTCCAAGTTGCGGCCGGTGATGGTCAGGTATGCGCCCTGTGTGACGCAGTGGTACGCCATGACCGACGCCGCGCCGCCGTACCCCAGAAGCAGCACCTTCTTGCCGCGCAGGCTGACGCCGTCCCGCGTAAGGGATTCAGCAAAACCGAGGATATCCGTGTTGTAGCCAACTGCCTTGCTGCCGCGGAAGGCCACGGTGTTGACCGAATGCAGGTCGCGCGCGGCGGTATCGATCTCGTCAAGCAGCGGGATGACCGCTTTTTTGTGCGGGATGGTGCAGTTGATGCCGCGCAGTTTGCGCTTTGCCAGCTCGAAGGCTTCTTCCAGCTCCTCCGGCGGCACAGAGATGCCGATGTAGTCCGCGTCCTGCCCGGAAACCTCGAACAGCTGCGCATGCAGTTCCGGGCTCATGGTGTGGCCGAGCGGCCAGCCAATCAGCGCATAGGTCGGCTTCTGCGGCTCGAACGCGCGGAACTCCTCCATGGTAAGCAGCATGGTCCTCAGCCCCCCAACTGTTCGAGCGTATGGAAGAAACCGGGATAGGAGATCGAAACGACCTCGGGGTCGTCGATGCGGCTCGCGCCCTCCGCTGCGAGCGCAAGAACGGCAAGGCTCATGGCGATGCGGTGATCCTTATAGGTCTCGAACGAAGCGCCGTGCGGCGTTTTGCCGCCGCGGATGATCATGCCGTCCTCGGTTTCCTCCACGTTTACGCCCGCGCGGGCCAGTTCGGTCACCATCGCCGCAATGCGGTTGGATTCCTTGACCTTGAGCTCCTGCGCGTCGCGGATGACGGTTTCGCCCTCCGCGAAGGCCGCCGCGACCGCGATGACCGGCAGTTCGTCGATCAGGCGGGGGATGATCGATCCGCCGATCTCGACGCCGTGCAGCGCACTGTATTTGACGGTCAGGTCGCAGACCGGTTCCGCATCGTCGCGGAAATTCGAGATGGAAATCTCTGCACCCATGTCGTGCAGCACGTCCAGAATGCCCGTGCGCGTCGGGTTGACGCCGACGTTTTTGATCGTCAGCTCGCTGTCCTTAACGATCGCGCCCGCGACAAGGAAGAACGCCGCGGACGAAATATCGCCGGGTACGGCGATGTCCACCGCGTGCAGATCCTCGGGCGGGTCGAGCGTGATGGTGTTGCCGTCCGTATCGATCTCCACGCCCAGCGCGCGGAACATGCGTTCAGTGTGGTCGCGCGAGGGCGCCGGTTCGATGACCGTGGTCTGCCCCTCGGCATACAGGCCCGCGAGCAGGATGGCGCTTTTGAGCTGCGCGGACGCGACCGGCAGGCGGTATTCGATGCCGTACAGCTCGCTGGGGTACAGGGTGAGCGGGCAGTAATTGTCGTTTTTGCCCTCGATGGAAGCGCCCATCTCGCGCAGCGGCTTGATGACGCGGCCCATCGGGCGCTTCTGGATGGAAGCGTCGCCGTTTAAGGTCGCGGTGAACGGCTGCCCGGCCAGGATGCCGCACAGCAGGCGGGTGGTGGTGCCCGAGTTGCCGGTGTACAGCTCCTCCTCGGGTTCGCACAGGCCGTGCAGGCCGACGCCCTCGACGATGACCTCCTTGTCCGTGATCTCGATCTCCACACCCATCTTGCGGAAGCAGTCGATGGTGGACAGGCAGTCCTCTCCCATCAGGAAGCCGGTGATATGGGTTGTGCCGTTTGCCAGCGCGCCCAGCATGACGGCGCGGTGCGAAATGGATTTGTCGCCCGGCACGGTAAGCTCACCGCGCAGCGGGCCGCAGGGTTGGATTTGCATTTGTTTTACTCCTCCGTCGTATCGGTAACCTGATAGCTGCCGATGACCTTGATGTAGGGAAGCTCCTCATGGAGCTGGTACAGCAGCGACTGCACCGCATGGTCTTTCATATTGCCGGTGAAGTCGATATAGAACACATAGCACCACGGGCTGTCCCTCAGTGGGCGGGAATAGATGCTGGTCATGTCGATGTCGTAATGCGCAAACGTGTCCAGCACGGTATTGAGCGAACCCGCCACATTCGGGATGTGGAAGGCGATCTCGATGCGGTTGTCCGCGGGCTGGGCGGTCAGCGTGCGGCTGACCGCGATGAAGCGGGTCTCGTTGTGCTTCATATCGTTGATGCCCTCGGCAAGGATCGTCAGGCCGTACCGCTCTGCCGCTTCGCGCGAGCAGATCGCCGCAAGGTGCTTGTCGCCCTTTTTCTGCACGTTCTGCGCCGCGATGGCGGTGTTGGCGACCTCGATCGCCTCAAGGTCGTGCTCGGAAATGAACGCATGGCACTGGGGCAGGGCATGCGGGTGCGAGCAGACGCTTTTGATATCCGAAAGCTGCGCGCCCGGCACGGCGGCCAGACAGTGCGAGATCTTCTTGATGTACGAGCGGTTGATGCACAGGTCGTATTCGAGCAGCAGGTCGTAGACCTCGCTGACCGTGCCCGCAGTTGTGTTTTCGACCGGGACCACGCCCACATCCGCCTTGCCGTCGCGCACGGACTGGAACACCTGCTCCCAGGTCGGCACGTTCTGCGGCTCGCACTGCGGGAACAGCGCGCGCGCCGCAAGCTCCTGATACGCGCCCGGCACGCCCTGATAGTAGACGGTTTTCGGGTCGAGCGCGGTTTCGGCAGGGTGGAAGGGGAAGCGCTCCGGCTTCTGCCGCAGCAGCTCGCTGTACTGGTATTCGCGGCTCGCGCGGATCATGCTCTGCAAAAGCGCCGCGTATTTGAGCCGCAGTTCGTCATCCATACCCGCGGTGCGCTTTTGGAGGATCTCAGCCTCGCGGTCGGGCTTGTAGATTTTGTCGTCATGCTCGGCCTTGGTCTGCGCGACCTCGAGCGCGAGCGACATCCGTTTGAGGAACAGCGCGCGGATCTGCTCGTCCACGTCGTTGATGTCCTGCCGGATGGCGGGTAATTCACGCATAGCCGTTCGCCTCCCTTAAGAGGTCTGCCAGCGCAATGGCACAGGCCGCTTCCACGACCGGCGCCGCGCGCGTGACGATGCAGGGATCGTGCCGCCCGTGGATGGACAGCGGCTCGACCCTGCCGGTCCGGATGTTGAGCGTCTGCTGCACGGACGAGATGGAGGGGGTCGGCTTGATGCACACGCGGAACACGAGCGGCATGCCGTTCGTGATGCCGCCGTTGACGCCGCCGTTGTTGTTGGTCTCGGTCTTGACCGCGCCGCCGTCCTGATAGAAGGTGTCGTTCGCATGCGAGCCGCGCAGCGCGGCGAAGGCAAAGCCTGCACCGAACTCCACGCCCTTGACCGCGGGCACACCAAACAGCAGGGAGGACAGGCGGCCCTCCACGGTGTCCAGCATCGGGCTGCCGATGCCCGCGGGCAGGCCGATGGCCGCGCATTCGATCACGCCGCCGACCGAGTCCTGCTCTTCGCGCGCCTCTTCAATGGCGGCGAGCATCGCGTCCAGCGCACGCGCGTTATTGACCGGATAGTCCGCATTCCGCAGGGTTTCAAGCTGCCCCGGCTGGATGTCCACATCGTCAAACGGCATGTCCTGGATCTGCGCGATGGACTGGATGTGCGAGCCGACCAGCACGCCCTGCGTTTTGAGCCACAGCTTGCACATCGCCCCCGCAAACACGAGCGGCGCGGTCAGCCGGCCGGAAAAATGGCCGCCGCCGCGCGGGTCGTTGCAGGATTTGTAGCGCACCATGCCGGTATAATCCGCGTGGCCCGGGCGGGGCTGCACGGCGAGTTCGGCATAGTCACCAGAACGCTGGTTCAAGTTCTGGATGAGCGCACAGATGGGCGTGCCGGTGGTCTTGCCGTTATAAATACCCGACTGGATGGCCGGCAGGTCGGCTTCCCTGCGCTGGGTGGACTGTTTGTTGCGGCCCGGCGCGCGGCGCTCCATCTCACGCAGTACAAAGGCTTCGTCATAGTCGACGCCGGACGGGAAGCCGTCGATCACCACGCCGATACCCGTGCCATGCGACTCGCCGAAAATCGATATTTTGATGGCGTTTCCCCAAGTGGAACCCATTGGGCATTGCCTCCTCACAGTTTCAAGATGTATTCGTGCAGCTTTTCCGCTTCGATCGGCGTAATCTCGGCGCGGCCCGGCTCGCGGACCAGAATGAAATTGACCGTCGCGCCGAACTTTTTCTTGTCCGACAGCAGGGCGTTAAAGATCGCCTCGCGGTCGTAGGTGAGTCCGGTCGGCAGGCCGATGTGCTGCAAGATCGACACGAGCGGCGCGGTCAGGTCGTCGTTCCCGAGCAGGGCGGACAGCCGCATCGCGGCCACCATGCCGATCGCGACTGCCTGCCCGTGGGTCAGGTCGGTGTAGTTGCCGAGTTTTTCCGCCGCATGGCCGATCGTGTGGCCGAAATTCAAAATCATGCGCAGGCCGGTGTCGTGCTCGTCGATCGCGACCACATCGCGCTTGATCTTGACGCATTCATAGATGATGTCCTCGATATGCGCCTTGTAGTCCGGCTGGGATACCATGTCCAGAATGTCCCTGTTCGCGATGTAGCCGTATTTGACAACCTCAGCCATGCCGTCGGCAAAGGTCGCGTCCGGCAGGGTAGAAAGCACCGCCGGGTCGATCAGCACCAGCCGGGGCTGGTAGAATGCGCCGACAAGGTTTTTGCCCTCGGCGAGGTCGACGCCCGTCTTGCCGCCGACCGAGGAATCCACCTGCGCGAGCAGGGTGGTCGGGATCTGGCAGAGCGACACGCCGCGCAGGAAAGTCGCGGCAGCAAAGCCCGTGATGTCGCCCACCACGCCGCCGCCGAGTGCAATGACAAGATCCTTGCGTGTCATGCCCGCGGCGAGCATATCGTGGTAGATGGTTTCGACCGTTGTCAGCCGCTTGTGCTCCTCGCCCGCAGAAATGACCGTGTGTGAAACCGGAAGGGCGAGCTGGCCCTCCAGTTTTTCGAGGTACAGCGGCGCGACCGTCGAATCCGTGACGATGTGCACGCGGCTGGGCGAAAAGGTGTCGAGGATGGCCGCCCCCGCACGGGCGAGCAGGCCGGTTTCAATCAGGATGTCGGACACGCCGTTCGCGCCCGTCAGGCTCAGGGTCTGCACTGCTGGAAACACTCCTTTGATGATAAAATGTGTATTCAGGTTGGGGCTGTATGCCCCAACCTGAATATATCAGATTTCTCTGCCTACCGCCTGCGCGACTGCACGCAGGTTGTTCATGGTCTCGTGGAAGGAATCATAGGTGAGCGACTGCGCGCCGTCCGACAGCGCGTGCGCCGGATCGTTGTGTACCTCGATCATCAGGCCGTCCGCTCCCGCAGCGACCGCCGCCTTGGCCAGCGGCTCGACCATCCAGTAGATGCCGCCCGCGTGGCTCGGGTCGACGATGACCGGCAGGTGGCTCATGCGCTTGAGCACCGGCACGGCGGAGATGTCGAGCGTGTTGCGCGTGTACTTCTCATAGGTGCGGATGCCGCGCTCGCACAGGATGACCTTTTCGTTGCCGCCCGCCATGATGTACTCGGCGGACATCAGGAATTCCTCCATGGTGTTTGCGAAGCCGCGCTTGAGCAGGACAGGCTTATCCGTCTCACCCAGCTCCTTGAGCAGCTCGAAGTTCTGCATGTTGCGCGCGCCGACCTGGAAGCAGTCGCACTTGTCCATGAACAGGTCGATGTGCGCAGGATTGGTGATCTCGGTGACAACCGGCAGGCCGGTCGCTTCGTGCGCCTTGTGCAGCAGCTCGAGACCCTCGGCCTTGAGGCCCTGGAAGGAGTACGGGGAAGAACGGGGCTTCCATGCGCCGCCGCGCAGGACTGCCGCGCCGTCCGCCTGCACATGCTTGGCAACGTCGATGATCTGCTCCTCGCTCTCGACCGAGCAGGGGCCGGCCATCACGACCAGCTTTTTGCCGCCCACGACAACGCCCGGCGCGATTTCGACCTGCGTGTTGTCCGGATGGAACTTGCGGTTTGCCAGCTTGAACGGCTCCTGTACCTTGAGGATGTTTTCGACCTGCGGGTCGCGCAGCAGCGCGTCCTTGTCGACCGCGCCGGTGTCGCCGACCAGGCCGATGACGATCGTACCCGCACCGTAAATCGGGTTTGCCTTGACGTTCCAGCGCTCGATATGCCGGGACAGCTCTTCGACATGCTCGCGGGTCGTGCCCTGTTTCATAATGATGATCATAGTTTTTCTCTCCTTTGGATAATGAGGGTGGATTTGCGTTTGTCCGGCGGAGAAAAAGCATAAAAAAAGCCTTTCATCCACAAAGAGGGACGAAAGACAAACAGTTCCGCGGTACCACCCACATTCGGCACAGAATTATGCCGCACTTTTTTCGGATACAGAAAATTATATCCTATCCCAGTAACGGAGGAGTCCCGTCGGCGCCTACTGATGCGAAGTTTTTCAGCGCCGCAGCTCAAGAGGGAACTTCATCGTACCGGCGTCTGCGTCCGTTTCCAGTCAGGCCGGACACTCCCTGTAAGCCGCTTTTGGAACGATTACTTTCCTCTGTCATCGCTTTGTGCAATATTTGTATTTATTATATTACCGGTGTCCTCAATTGTCAATGCAAAAATTGTTACGTTTTTATTTCATCTGTTTCTCGCGGGAATAAAAACGGGCGGTGTGCGCCGCGGAAAACAGCAGTCATATCCCACCCATCCCAATCATAGAGTAGGACAGGTGATGCAATATGGAAGTCAAACAGGACAAAGCCTGGCGGCAGGCGATCGGCTGCCTGCCGCCGTTGCGGGCGGCACAGATGGCGTCGCTTGACGGGCAGGGGGGGATCGAGGAAATACGCCTGCGGGCCGGGCGCCCGCCCTCCGTCAAGGGCCTGGGCGGTGAGCGGCCGCTCGAGATGGCGGCGGTTACCGCCCAGGAGCTGCGCGAGGTGCTCAGCCGTGCGGCGCGTTATTCAGTGCACAGCTATGCGGAAAGCCTGCGGCACGGGTTCGTCACGCTTGTGGGTGGGCACCGCCTGGGCGTCTGCGGCACAGCAGCGGAGGAAAACGGACAGGTCATCGGTGTGCGCGGCCTGTCCTCGGTCAACCTGCGCATCGCGCGGCAGATCACGGGCGTGGATGCGCAGATCGCACCGTGGATCGGCGATGGCGCGCCGCAGTCCGTGCTGTTGGTGTCGCCGCCCGGGCTTGGCAAGACCACGCTGCTGCGCGAATGGGTGCGCCTCGTTTCGGACAAGGGATACACGGTCGCGGTCGCGGACGAGCGCAGCGAGATCGCGGCGCTGTCGGACGGTGTGCCGCAGTTTGAGGTCGGCCGCTGCACGGACGTGCTGGAAAACTGCTCGAAAAAGCAGGCCGCGCTCATGCTGCTCAAGACCATGTCGCCCGCGCTGCTGGCGTTTGACGAGATCACCGCGCCCGAGGACGTGGAGGCAGTCTCGCTCTGCGCGCACTGCGGCACGGCGGTTCTTGCGAGCGCACATGCCGCGGACGTGGACGACCTGCGGCGAAGGCCGCTTTACCGGGCGCTGCTTGCACTCGGTGTGTTCCGGCACGCGGTCGTGATCGAACGGAAAAACAACAAGCGGTGCTACCGCATGGAACGATTGGAGGAGAGGACATGCTCAAGCTGTTAGGTGCGGTGATGATTTTCGGCTCATGCGCGGCGCTCGGGCTTTCTGCGCGGCAGACCCTCAGGCGGCGGGTCGCGGCAGCGGACGCCATGCTGCTGGCGCTGTCGCTGATCGGCAGTGAAATCTCCTGCCGCCGCGCGCCCCTGCCTGAGATCATCGGGGAGCTGGCGGAGAACGAGAACCCGACCATCCGGCTGGTATTCAGCGGCCTGCGTCGCCGCCTGCGCGAGCAGAACGGGCTGTCGCTCAGCTACTTATGGCGCGCCAACCTGCGCGATAACCGCACGGAAACCGGGCTCGGGAAGGCGGAGTGCGACATCCTGTGCGAAGCGGCGAATTATCTCGGACGGTATGACGCGGCAGAGCAGATCGCAGGGCTGGAACAGGTCGGCCGCCGCCTGTCTGCGGCGCGCGAAGCCGCGGCGGAGGAATTGCAGAACAAAGGCAACCTGTATCGCACCTGCGGCATTGCGCTGGGGATACTGGTGATCCTGGTGCTGATCTGAAAAGCGGAGGGACGTATGGACGTTGATTTGATTTTCCGCATTGCGGCCGTTGGTATCCTTGTGGCGGTGCTGGGGCAGCTGCTGACGCGCTCCGGGCGCGACGAGCAGGCGCTCATGACCACGCTCGCAGGCCTTATTGTTGTGCTGATGCTGATCGTGCAGGAGATCAGCGACCTGTTCTCGATGATGCGGAGCGTGTTCGGGTTTTGAGCGGGCTGGCTGCTATCTGCGGGCTGATCCTGCTCGCTCTGGTACTGTCGCTTGTGCTCAAACGGGATGCGCCCGTCATTGCGTTCCTGCTGACGCTGACGGCGGGCGTGCTGATCCTGCTGTATGCATTCGGCATGGCAGGCAGCGCGGCGCAGCGGTTCTCCGCCCTGCTGGCGCAGGGCGGCATTACGGACAGCCTGTATCTGCCCGTGCTGCGCGCGGTGGGCATTGCGGTGGTGGTGCGCATTATGAGCGCGCTGTGCAAGGACGCGGGGCAGTCCGCGCTCGCGGCCAAGATCGAGATCGTTGGCGCGGTGCTTGCGCTTTCGGCGTGCCTGCCGCTGCTCGAGCAGGTGCTCAGCCTGATGGCAGACTGGACGGCGTGAAGGGGAAGGAAGCATGAAAAAGCTGGCTTGGCTGCTGTTGGCGCTCATGGTATGCATCATACCCGCCGGGGCGGCGGTGACCGAAGAGGACATACATAACGTGGGGGGCGATGCGCTGGCTGATGCTGTGCCTGCCGGGCAGCGGGACTATCTGGAGGGCATCCGGCCGGAGACCGCGGACGAGCTGGCGGGATCGTTCGCGCAGCTGCTGGAAAACGTGTCTGAGGACAGCCGCAGCGCTTTGCACAGCGCGGTACAAAGCCTCGCGCAGGTGGCGGTCGTCGTGGTCATCACAGCGGCGGCGCGCGGGTTTTCCGCCGCGGCGGGCGGCGAAGCAGATGCACTGATCGACATGGCGGGCGCGC
Organism: Candidatus Agathobaculum stercoravium; assembly: GCA_019113065.1. Classification (GTDB taxonomy): domain Bacteria; phylum Bacillota; class Clostridia; order Oscillospirales; family Butyricicoccaceae; genus Agathobaculum; species Agathobaculum stercoravium. The sequence continues at coordinate 6,187 of DXIC01000178.1, read as the reverse complement.
TCGGCTGTGCGGCGGTGCTGCTGCGGGATTTTTCGGGCGTTTTGGCGCTTTGCCGGGATACGCTCGAGCAGATCAGTGTGTTCTCGGGCGTGTTGCAGCCGGTGCTCGCGACCGCGTTGTCGGTGGGCGGCAACGCCGCGACCGCGACCGTGCTGCAGGTTGCGACCATGATCGTGTTCGACCTGGTCATCCGGCTGGTGAATGCACTGCTGGTGCCGGCGGCGTGTGCGTATCTGGGGATCGTCGCGGTGGACGCGGCGACCGGGAACGGGATGCTGCGTGGCATCGCGGACGGCATCAAGGGGCTGACTTCGGGTGCGCTCAAGCTCATTTTGACGCTGTTTACCGCATATCTTACCATAGCGGGTGGCGTATCGGGCAGCGTGGATCGCATGGCGCTCAAGACCGCAAAATTCGCGGTATCGGGTGCGGTGCCCGTGGTCGGCGGGGTGATTTCGGACGCGGCCGAGACGGTTCTGTCCGGCGCGTCCCTGCTCAAAAACTCGATCGGCATTTTCGGGATGCTGTGCGTCACGGCGATCTGCCTGGTGCCGTTTGTGCGCGCGGGTGCGAGCTACCTGTGCTACAAGGCGGGGGCGGCGGTGCTGTCGCCGCTGTGTTCAGGCAGCCTCAGGCAGCTGCTGGAAGGCGTCGGGACAGGGTTCGGCCTGCTGCTCGGCATGCTCGGCACCTGCTGCTTGATCTTATATCTGGAGCTTGTTTATGTGGTTGCGATGGTGAAGCCGATATGACCGAATTATTCCAGACAATATTGCTGCGCGTCACAGTAGCAGGCGTAGCGTCTGCGGTCGCACTGCGCGTGGCAGGCGGCGGGGCGCTGCGCGAGATCGTCAAGATGGCGGCAGGGCTGCTGATGCTGCTGGCACTTTTGCAGCCGCTTTCCGGGCTGCACCTGCTTTCCTGGGAGGGCTGGACGGGCACGTCGCAGGAGGAGATCGACGCGATCGGGGCGCGCAACGCCCAGACAACCATGAGTACGGTCGCAGCGACAATTGCGCGCTCGCTCGAGCAGCGCGCTGAGCAGGAGGGGTTCGACTGCTCGGTGGAGGTCACGATGGAAAACGACGCGGACGGCATTTTGCAGATCGGACGCGTGACCGTGTATTATGGCGGGTCGGACGCGGCGCGGCTGGGCGAGCTGCAAACGCTGCTGACCGAGGAGTGCGGCGTGCCCGCAGAAAGACAGGAGTTGATTGCAAAATGAAAAAAACGGATGCGGAATGGCTCAACCAGATGGGGGAGAAAATCCTGCCGCTGGTGCGCAAATACCGCGCGCTGCTGATCGTACTGCTCGCGGGCGTGCTGCTGCTCGCCTCGGGCGGGCTGTTCGGCGGCAGGCCGGAGCCGCAGGCGGCTGCCGCGGCGGGTACAGAAGCCGCGGAGGAAGAAGGCTTTTCCCTGCCCGCATTTGAAGCGGACTTAAACGACAAACTCGCGGCAATCGAGGGGGTGGGGCGCGTGGAGCTGATGCTCTCGCTCGACCAGACCGAGGAAGCCGTTTATGCGGTCAACACGAGGCAAACCAACAGCGATGCCGGCGGGCAGAGCTTTGAAAGCGACCTGACCGTGGTTTCGGACGGCAGCTACGGGGAAACGCCGGTGACGGTCAAAAACCTGCTGCCCACCTTCCGCGGGGCGGTCGTGCTGTGCGACGGCGCGGACGACGCCGGGGTACGGCTTGCGGTGACGCAGGCGGTGAGCACGGTGTGCGGCATCGGTTCGGACAAAGTTACGGTTCTGAAAATGGCAGTCGGTTCATAAAACATAATAACCATATACAGGAGGGCGAGCAGAGATGAAAAAAATCAAGAAACGCGGGGCGGTATACGGCGTGATCGCATTGCTGCTCTGCGCCGCAGTCTATCTCAACTGGAGCTATGTCGATGCGCCGGACGAACTGCTGGTTGCGGAGCAGACAGACCCGGACAGCGCGGAAACCGGCGCGGATGCGTCCGGCAACGCGGAAGGGGACGACTACTTTGCCACCTCGCGCCTGACGCGTGAGCAGGCGCGCGACGAAGCGGTCAGCACACTCAAGGAGATTTCCGAGAGCGAGGACGCCGACCAGACGGCGAAAGACGAGGCCGCAGCGCAGATCTCCGCGCTGGCTGAGGACTCGGTCGCGGAGGCGAATATCGAGAGCATGATCCGCGCCAAGGGCTATGAGGACGCGGTCGTGATGATTGGTGACGAGAGCGTCAACGTGGTCGTCGCGCCGCCGGACGGCGGCCTGCAGGCGACCGACGTGACGGTTATCAAGGATATCGTGGTGGCGGAGACCGGCGTGACCGCGGGGCAGATCAAGATCGTGGAAGCGTCCTGATACGTATTTTTGCTTTGCTTTTTGCCGAAACTGTGCTATAATCCGTATATATAAAGGAGAGTGAGCACTATGGCGGATCATAAAGAGTATTGGTCGACCGAGAGCGACCAGGGTTCCATCCGGATCTCGGAGGACGTTGTCGCATCGATCGCCGCGCTTGCCACATCGGAAACGGCAGGCGTCAGCGGCCTGTATTCCACGCTGACGAGCGATATTGTCAACTTTTTGAGCAAGAAGAACCTGTCCAAGGGCGTCCGTATCGAGCTGGGCGATGGGGACACGGTCAAGATCGAGATCGGCTTCCTTGCCCTGTTCGGCCATAACATCTGCGAGGTCGCAAAGCAGGTGCAGGGGAACGTTAAGAGTTCGGTCGAGTCCATGACAGGCCTCAAGGTGACCGAAGTCAATATCCATGTCGGCGGCGTGACCTTCGCGCCCGCCCCGGCGGCGGAGGAGCCTGCACCGGCCGCAAAGGAGCCGGCGGAAACCGCAGAGGAATAAAATTCACAGACAAAACGGCACGATGCTGCATTCGTGCCGTTTTTCTTTGGTGCAAAGGCGCTTTCGGTCGAATATCCGCTTGCGCTTTTGGCGAAAATAGGATAAAATAAATCGTATTCATAGATAATGGGAGGAATCTGCCGCCGTGAGTGTGATGAGCAGAACAAAAGCAAGAGAGATCGCCCTGCACCTGATCTTCGAGATGGGGTTTCAGCAGTTTGAGGACGAGAACCTGGACGACCGTCTGGACGAAAGCATTATGGCTTCGATCAGCGGCGATATCGCGCTGTATGCGGGCAAGCTGTCCGAGCAGCAGACCCGGTACATCCGCTCGGTGGTAAAGGGCGTCGCCGGGCATCTGGATGAACTCGACCGGACTATCGAGACCTATGCGAAAGGCTGGAAGCTCAGCCGCCTGTCCCGCATGACGACGGCGGTGCTGCGTCTGGCGATCTACGAGATGCGCCATGTGGATGACGTGCCGGTCAGTGTAGCGATCAACGAAGCGGTTTCGCTTGCCAAGGTATACGATACGGACGAAGCAGCGTCGTTTATCAACGGCGTGCTGGGTGCGGTCGTGCGCGCGGAGTTCCCGAAGGCGGCGCCTGCCGCAAAGAAGGATGAGCCGAAGGCGGAGGAAGGCAATGCCTGAGCGCTTTCTGGGGATCGACACCTCTAACTACCGAACCTCTGCTGCGGTATACGACGCGGAGAGCGGCGCTTGGCGCAATGAGGGCGGTCTGCTGGCCGTGCCCGAGGGGACGATCGGCCTGCGCCAGTCGGATGCGCTGTTCCAGCATACGGTTCGTCTGCATGAGAAAATCGAAGCCCTGCCGCAGGGGGAGGTGCGCGCCATTGGCGTGAGCACCCGCCCGCGCGCAGTCGAGGGCTCGTATATGCCCTGCTTTTTGGCGGGGGAGAGCGTCGCGCGCAGCGCGGCGCATTTGCTATCTGTGCCGCTTTATGCGGTGTCGCACCAGCAGGGGCATATCGCGGCGGCGGCGCTGAGCGCAGGGAAGCTGGAACTGCTGGACGGGACGTTCCTCGCATGGCACCTGTCGGGCGGCACAAGCGAGCTGCTGCTCGTGCAGGCGGGCGCGGACGGCCTGCCGGACTGCACCTGCATCGGCGGGACGACCGACCTCGCCGCGGGCCAGCTGATCGACCGGGCGGGCGCGCTGCTCGGCCTGCCGTTCCCGTCGGGCGCGGCGCTGGACAGGCTCGCGCTCGAGGCCGGGCCGGAAAAGGGCTACCGCCCCAAGGTAGCGGACTGCCGTTTTTCGCTCTCCGGCATGCAGAACCAGGTGGAAAGCAAGTTTAAAACAGCGGCTCCCGCGCAGATGGCGCGGTTTACGCTTGAAACGGTCGCAAACGCAATCGTCAAGGCGACCGAACAAGCCAGGCAGCAGTACGACTGCCCCATCCTGTGCGCGGGTGGCGTGATGGCGAGCGAGGTCATCCGCGCGCGCATGCGCGCGGCGTTCGGGGATGCGGTATCGTTTGCCGAGCCGGTGCTGTCGGGCGATAATGCAGTCGGCGTGGCGGTGCTCGCCGCGCGGCTTTATGAAAGGGAAAAGCAGTGAGTACGGTATATTCTGTTACCAGGCTGAACAACGAGATCAAGGATCTGCTGGACGCAGTGCCCGGCTACCGCAACCTGCTGGTGCAGGGCGAGATCTCGAACTATAAGGCGCACTCGTCCGGCCACCATTATATGACGCTCAAGGACGAGGGCGCGTCGATCAACGCGGTCATGTTCCGGTCGGATGCCATGCGGCTCAAATTCCGGCTGGAAAACGGCATGAAGGTGATCGTGCGGGCACGCGTCAGCTCGTTCCCGCGCACCGGGCAGGTGCAGCTCTACATTTCCGAGGTTATACCGGATGGCGCGGGTGCGCTCAACCTCGCGTTTGAGCAGCTCAAAAAGAAATTGCAGGCCGAGGGCCTGTTCGACCCGGCGCATAAAAAGCCCATCCCGTCCTGTCCGCAGCGCATTGCGCTCGTCACCTCGCCGACCGGCGCGGCGGTGCGCGATATGATCCGCATCCTGGGGCGGCGCTGGCCGCTCGCCAAGGTTACGCTGTACCCCGCGCAGGTGCAGGGGCAGGGCGCGGCGGAGAGCATCGCCCGCGCGCTCATGCTGGCAAACGCCATCGGCGAGGCGGACGTCATCCTGTGCGGCCGCGGCGGCGGCTCGATGGAGGATTTATGGGCGTTTAACGAGGAAGTTGTTGCGCGGGCGATCTACGATTCGGCCATCCCGGTGATTTCGGCGGTCGGCCATGAGCCGGACGTGACCATCGCGGACTTTGCCGCAGACCTGCGCGCGCCGACGCCCTCGGGCGCAGCCGAGCTCGCCGTGCCCGACCGGGCGGAATACGCGCTTTCCGTGCGCACACTGGATACCCGTCTGCGCACGGCGGCGCATAAGCAGCTGCAAATCCGTCGTCAACGCTTGACGGCCTTGCAGGAACGATTGGAACTGCGCACGCCTGTGAAGTATATCGCGGAAAAGCGGTTGCTGCTTGACCAGATGGCCGACCGGCTGTGCGCCGCGCTGCCCGCACGTTTGACACGCGAGGAACAGAAGCTGACCGTGCTGCGCCAGCGCCTGCTCGCGGCAGGGCAGGGCGGCCTGCACAGGCGCCACCTGCGCTTTGCGCAGACCGTCGCGACGCTCGACGCCATCAGCCCGCTGCGCGTGCTCGCCCGTGGCTACGCGGTAGCCACGAAGGGAAAACGCGGCGCGGTGGTGACCGATGCGGCGGCGCTGAAAGCGGGCGACACGCTGCACATCCGATTTGCCAAAGGCGCGGCAAACTGCCGCGTGACCGATACCGAGGAGGAAGCATAAATGGCCGAAAAGACGTTTGAAAGCCAGATGGAGCGGCTCGAGGAGATCGTCCGCCTGCTGGAAAAGGGCGAAGCGCCGCTGAACGAGAGCATGAAGCTGTTCGAGGAGGGCACCCGGCTGTCCGCCGCGCTCGGCAAGCTGCTCGACAAGGCGGAGCAGAAGGTGACCGTCATGCAGGAGAACATGCAGGGCGAGCTGCTTGAGCAGCCGTTTGATGCGGAGGAGGGAGAAAAATGACCTTTGCGGAACAGCTGAAGGCGGATATTGCGCTGATCGAGCCTGCGCTCGAGAAATACCTGTCGCGCGAGACGGGCGAAGGCTACGACCGCATTTTTGAAGCCGCGAAATATTCGGCGATGGCGGGCGGCAAGCGCCTGCGCCCGGTGATCGTGCTGGAATTCTGCCGCATGTGCGGCGGGGATGTGCAAAAGGCGCTGCCGTTTGCCTGCGCGCTTGAGATGATCCACACCTATTCGCTCATCCATGAC
>DXIC01000177.1 GCA_019113065.1 Candidatus Agathobaculum stercoravium | reverse complement strand
CAAAATATTCTCGCAAATCGCTCTTGCCAAATGATGCGGTATTACCTTGAAACGGATTTTTGATTGCAAGGAGCACGATATGAAACGGATTTTAGCGGCCTTTATGCTGCTTGTGTGTATGACGGGGTGCGCGGCGCAGCCGCAGAGCTACACCGCGGACTTTTTTGCCATGGACACCTTTATGTCCATTACCGCATACGGGGAAAACGAGCAGGCGGCGCAGGATACGGCGGTGCAGCTCGAGCAGCGTATCAACGCGCTTGAGCCGGCGCTTTCCCGCACGCGGGAGGACAGCGACCTGTACCGCTTGAACCATGCGGACGGCGCGGTGTGCGAGGTGAGTGAGGATACCTATGCAGCGATTGAAGCCGCGGTGCAGTATGCTGAATGGACGGGCGGCGCGTTCGACCCCACCATGGCGCCGCTGACCGACCTGTGGGGCATCAATACGGACAACGCGCACATCCCGGCGCAGGCGGAGATCGATGCGGCGCTGGCCCATGTCGGCTATCAGAATATCGAGCTGCTCGGGGACAACCAGGTGCGCCTGCTGAACGGCGCACAGCTTGACCTCGGCGGCATCGGCAAGGGCTTTGCGACCGATGCGGCTGCCGCGCTGCTGGACGGTTCTGCAAGCGTGCTTGCCACGCTGGGCGGCAACATCGGCGCGTACGGCGAAAATCCGAACCGCGACAGCGGCAACTGGGTGGTCGGCATCGCGGATCCGGACAACAGCGCGGATTATCTGGCGACCGTGGAGGTGCGCGGCCTGTCGGTCGTTACCTCGGGCGACTATGAACGCTATTTTGAGCAGGACGGCAGGCGCTACCACCATATCTTCGACCCCGCGACCGGGTATCCGGCGGACAGCGGCCTGCGCAGTGTGACCGTGATCGATGAGCGCTCCACCCGCGCGGATGCGCTGACGACCGCGCTGTTTGTCATGGGGCTGGAGGATGGCATGGCCTTCTGCGCGGAACACGATATTGCGGCGGTGTTTGTCACTGCGGACAAGCAGGTGCATACGACGGAGCAGGTGGATGCGGTCTGCACCTTCACCTTCCTTGGGGACGAAAAGGGATATGCCTATGCGCAGTAAGCTCAAATGGGGCGATTTCATCATCATCGGCGCGGTGCTGGTGCTCGCGGCGGCGGTTGCGGGCGTGCTGGCGCTCGGCGCATCGGGCGACCGGCTGTATGCCGAGGTGTGGCAGGATAACACGCTTGTCGAGCGGGTCGAGCTGACCGACAGCACTGACCGCACGATCGACCTTGGCGGGCATAATGTGATTGTGCTGTCCGGCCGGACAGCTGCCATGCAGTCTGCGGACTGCCGCGACCAGGTCTGTGTGCGCACGGGCACGCTGACCCGCGCCGGGCAGGTGGCGGTCTGCCTGCCCAACCGCGTGGTGCTGCGCATCACGGGCGAGACCAGCGAGATCGACGCGATCGTATCGTAAAGGGAGCGTGGTTTTTTGAAAACGAAAAAATTGACGCTCTGCGGCCTGCTGACCGCGCTCGCGGTCGTGCTTTCGCTGGCCGAGCGGCTGTTCCCGCTGGATGCAGTCGTGCCGGTGCCGGGCGTTAAGCTGGGGCTTGCCAACGTGGTGACGCTGTTCGCGCTCACGCGCGTTTCCGCACGCGATGCGCTGGCAGTCGTGGTGTGCCGTGTGGCGATTTCCTCGCTGCTTATGGGCAGTGTGACCGCGTTCCTGTTTTCGCTCCTCGGCGGCCTGTTCTCACTGACGGTGATGTGGGCGCTGCTGCGGGCGGAGGGCAGGTTCTGCTCGCTTTTGGGCGTGAGCGTTGCAGGCGCGGCGGCGCACAACATTGGGCAGGTGGCCGCAGCGGTGTTCTGGATGCAGACCGGCGCGGTCATCGCGTATCTGCCGCTGCTGCTCGTGATGAGCGTGCCGCTCGGGCTGGTGACCGGATTGACCTGTTCGATCGTGCTTTCGCATATGAAAAAAATAAATTTTAACGTATAATTCCGCACGCACCCTCCTATACTATCGGCAAATGCACAAGGAGGAAATGCGATGAAAAGGCTAATTGCGATACTTGCCATGCTGACCATGCTGCTCGGCTGCGGCTGCTCCAACACGGCAGACAAAACGCCGAATAACGGGACGGACAACAATGTGACGGATAACAACGTCACCGATGACCAGAACAGCAATGACGCCACGAATGATAACAACAGCGTTGGCGACGATATCCGCGACGGCGTGGACGATATCGGCAACGCTGTCGGCGAGGCGGGCAACGCCGTTGAAGATGGTGTGGAAAATGCAGGCGACGCTTTGACCGGCAACGGAAACGGTACGGACAACAGCGCCGCGAACAATGCGGAAACGGATTCCAATCCGGCAAACCCGTAACCGGAGAAAGAGCGGCATGGCCCAGGCGCCATGCCGCTTTTGCATGCAGCGCACGATCTGTCAAAAACAGGCGGCGCGGCAAACGTCGATTGGTGCGCTTTTTGCCTTGCGCCGCGTGATATGCTGTGATAAAATAGTCCTATGGACCTGTTGACAAATCCCTCACCTGGTCATTCCTATGTTAT
>DXIC01000176.1 GCA_019113065.1 Candidatus Agathobaculum stercoravium | reverse complement strand
CTTGTCGAAAAAGTCTTTCGCGCCGCAGCGCGCATAAAATAGAAAATTACGGTTTCCCGTAATTTTCATAAAAACCGGGAGCACAAGGTGAATTGGCCGAAGGCCAAGAGAGGGTGGCCTGGGCCATGTATCTCGGTTTGCTCTCATTCAACCGCCGCACGGCGGCAGAATAAGGATAGAGGCCTACGGGCTATACAAGACGGCTTCGAATTGTGCCCGTAGGGCGCGGTTCGAAGTCGCAAATTCGATCGGAAGCGTGGTTCCGATCGAGAGGCTGTTCGAAAAAACTATGTTTTTTCGACAGTCTCAGAAAACGGCTGCAAATGCAGCCGTTTTCCCCTGATCTTAACGCTTTCGCGCTGTTTTAAATGCCCAGCTCGCCCTTGAGCGCCGTGATCATCTCCTGATACTCCTCGTCCTTGAGATGTACCGGCTCCGGGTTTGTGATGACAAAGCCGCCGCCGAACTCAAAGCCGCCCTCGTACTTGGGCACGAGGTGGAAATGCAAGTGCGGGTTGGTGTCGCCGAACGAACCGATGTTCATCTTGGTGCAGCCCCACAGCTTCTTGATCGCCTTGGTCGCCGCCGCCACATCGGCCATAAAGTCGTTGCGCTCCTGCTCGTCGCACTCAAACAGCTCCTTCTTGTGGCTGCCCAGCGCGAGCACACAGCGGCCCTTGTGCGCCTGATCCTTGAACAGGTACAGTGTGCCGGCCTTCATGTCGCCAACCTTCATCATAATCGCTTCGCGCGCTTCGCTATGCTCATCGCAGTAGAAACATCCCATTGTCATCTTCTCCTTTGCACATTACTGTACCTTTATTATACCGCCTGTCCCGCCGGATTTCCAGCATTATTTACGGACAGGCCGCATATAAATTAGTGTCCCATGCGGGCACATAGGGATGGTGCCGCAGGTACAGCCGGTAATCCGGGCAAAGCGCGTGGATGAGCAGCGGGAGCTCAAAAAAGTCCGCGCTGCGGTGGTAGGCTGCGATGTTGAGCTTAGGGTGGTATTGCCGGATCGTCTGCGCCGCGCCGCGGATGGCCTCGCGCTCCGCGCCCTCGACGTCCATCTTGAGGCAGGTGCACGGCCGTCCGCCCAGCACGCTGTCCAGCGCGCGCATCTGCGTCTCCCGGCCCGTCTCCGCGACCTTGGACTGCCGCCCGGCCTTGTCCGAAAAACGCAGCACGGTGTCCTCGCTCCATGCGCCCGCCTGCACCAGCTCGACCGCGCCGGACAGGCTGCTTTCCGCCCAGGCGGACAGCTTGCGGAAGTTGCGCCGGTCGGGCTCGAGCGCGGTGATGGACGCAAATGCGCCGCCCGTATAGGACAGCAGCTCGCGGATGGTGTCGCCGTTGTATGCGCCGAGATCGGCGAAATGCTCCGCGCCGGTCGGCTGGAGCACGGTGCGGAAAATCTCGTCCTTGCCCGTCTCGCTCGCGCGCAGATATTGCAGCTTGCCGGACAGCTTGAAGCGCACCGTGTCGAGGAACACCCGCCGCGACTGTTCGTCCGCCATCAGGGCGTAGGCCTGCTCCATTTCCTCCTGATGCGCGCGCACAAACGCCTCGTCAAACACCGGCCCCGGCACCACGGGCACGTCGGGCGCGACCACATCGAACCGCGCATCCAGACCGTACATCTTTTCCAGCACCTCGGGGCGCTGGCTCGCGAACGCGATGACGATGACAATGTCCTCGCCGAACCGCCCGGTGATTTCGGACAGCTTATGCACCCGGAAGCCGCGGAAGCTGTGCCCGCGCACGAATTCGTCGCTTGCGAACACACCCGCAGCGGTGATGCCGAGCTGTGCAAAGCGGTCGAGTATTTTATCCGCGCCGTCGCCCATGCCGTACAGCACGACCGGGCGCGTTTCTTCACGCAGCCGTGTCCAGACCGACCTTTCCAATGTCAAAAAGTCCATAGATTTCTCCCCTTTTCCGTACTGCCCATTATAAGCAAAAGCGCACAGCTTGTAAAGCCCACAACATATGGCGCGGTACGCAGGAAAAAACTTCGGCAAAGCGCGATATTTTGATTGCGGTTTGCCCAGCGGTACAGTATAATTTGTATATACCAACCAAAAAAGGAGGCGGCCGGATATGCCGAAGCCCAGCGGAATTCTGGAAATGGACCCGGAGCAGTACCGGGAGATCGACGGGGTCGTTTTTGACCTGGACAGCTTCGAGCGGCACTGCCGGCCGGCGGAACCCGTCCCGCCGCCTGAACCGCAGGAACCCATCCCCAGCCCGGAGGGCATCCTCGCCATGGACCCGGAAAACTACCGGGAATTAGACGGCGTGGCCATGGACGCGGACAGCTACGAGCGCCACAGCCAGCCCCCCGCGCCTGAACCCGCTGAAGTGCCCGAAACCGTCGAAGAGCAGGCGCCCGCCGGGGTGTTCGCGGTCGACCCCTTCCCGGACGGCTGGTACCCCGCCGAGGATGGCCAGCCCCCGGTGCCGATCATGGGCGGCGCGCTGCCGCCGGTCGAGATCACGGAAAACGGCGAGCACATCGTCACGGTGATCCGCACCGTGTTCCTGCGCACCGGCTCGGGCTCGGGTTCCGGCTCGTATGTGACCTCCTATACTACCTCCTACCGGACAAGTTACGTGTCCTCGGGATCCGGTTCGTATGTTTTCGGCTCGTGCACCTATCTGGTGGGCGGCTATGGATTGGAGCTGGTCTGAATGCTGCGCGCTTTCCATTCCAACTGGACGCGCCCGTTTTTCGCGCGCAATCCCGGCGGGGAATATGCGGTCGAACCGTTCGAGCTGCTGACGACCGCGCTTTCCGCGCTTGCGTGGCGGCGGGAAAACGGACCCATCCGCATGATCTGCGATACAAAGGCCCAGCGGTATTATGATGCGCTCGGCCTTTCTTTTTTATGGGACGAGGGCGTACATCCGCTGCTGGATGCGGTCCCGGAGGACGTAAACCCCATGGCGTTCTGGGCCGCAGGCAAGCTGTACGCGCTTTCCGCCATGCCCGCGCCGTGCGTGATGATCGACACCGACTTGATCTGCTGGAAGCCGCTTGCGCCGCTGCTGGACGGGCTGGACGCCGCCGCCATCCACCGCGAGGACATCATGCCGGACATCTACCCCGGCCCGGAGGCGTTCCGGCAGACGCGCGGCTTTGACTTTTCTGCATTCGACTGGTCGGTGCAGCCGCTCAACACCGCGCTTGCCTACTTTAGGAACAATGATTTCCGCCGGTATTATACGGACGCCGCCATTCGCTTCATCCGCTGCTCGACCGGGGCGGACGATGTGCTGACCTACATGGTCTTTGCCGAACAGCGCCTGCTCGCCATGTGCGCTGCGCAGAAAAAGGCGCGTGTCACGGCGCTCTCCGACCTCGCCGCGCTGTTCGGGGGGGAACAACAGGGGTACTTCACCCATATCTGGGGGTTCAAGCAGCAGATGCGCGACGAGCCTGCGCTCTACGAGGACTTCTGCCGCCGCTGCGCCGCCCGCCTGCGCCGGGACTTCCCGGACGCGGCGGAACGCATTGCGCAGATCCCCGCGCTTGCCCCGTACTTTGGCTGAAACCTTCACAGCAAGCAAAAGCGCCCTGCAATGCAGGGCGCTTTTCTGTTATCCTTCGGGATATGCGCGGTTCAGTTCCTCCAGCGTCGCCATCACCGCGCCCTTGTGCTGCACGGTCAGCGAAGCATACCGCGCGGAGAAGGCTAAGTAATCCGCCAGCTGCTTTTCCGTCAAGCCGGCAAGCCCGTCCTGCGTCACACCGTCGCGCGTGAGCTGGTACAGGAACGAGCCGATAAACGAATCGCCCGCACCGGTCGTGTCGGTCACAGGCACGCGGATCGTCTCAGCAAACGCCTGGGCGTGCGGCGTGTATGCCGCCGAGCCGTCCGCACCGCGCGTCACAAGCAGCAAACGGCAGCCCATGCCGAACAGCTTTTCTGCCGCATCCCGCTCGTCCGTGCATCCGGTGACGAACCCGACCTCGTCATCCGACAGCTTGACCACATCGGCATAGGGCAGGAACTCCCGGATCGCCGCCTGGCACTCCGCCGGGCTGCTCCACAGCGGCAGGCGGACATTGGGGTCAAACGAAATAATCGCGCCCGCGCGGTGCGCCAGCCCGATGGCCTTGCGGTGCGCCAGCCGCACCGGCCAATCCACCAGATCGACCGAGCAGAAGTGCAGCGCCGCGCAGTCGTCAAACATATCCGCCGTGATCTGATCCTGATTCAGGAACAGGTCGGCCGAGGGGTTGCGGAAAAAGGAAAACTCCCGGTTGCCGGTCGCGTCGAGCGAAACAAAGGCGAGGCCGGTGTTGGCGCGTCCCGTGCGGAACACCCAGGACGTATCCACCCCATTCGACCGCAGCACCTTGAGGATATGCGTGCCGAACGCATCCTCGCCCACCTGCGAGATCATGGCGGCCCTGCCGCCCAGCCGCGCGACCGCCGCCGCAACATTGGCAGGCGCGCCGCCCGCCACGCGCTCGAAATGCGTCACCTCGTCCAGCGCACAGCCCTTTTGCTGGGGCACGAAATCGATCAGCAGCTCGCCGATCGCAACTACATTTTTCATGCGTTTCCCTCCAAAATATACCGGTAGATTGCCTGCGCAACACCGTCCGCGGCATTGCTGCCCGTGACCACATCCGCCGCAGCACGGATGTGCGGCGCGGCGTTTTCCATTGCCACGCCCAGCCCCGCCATGCGCAGCATGGTCAGGTCGTTGTCGCTGTCCCCGACCGCCATGACCGCATCCATGCCGAACCCGAGCCGCGCCGCGAGCTGCTCCAGCCCGCGCCCCTTGTGCACACCCTTGCAGTTGATCTCCACGTTCTTGAGCGCGCCGCCGTACATGATGGACGGCGCCAGCTCGAACAGGCCGGTCTCGCCGAGCCGCCCGACCATCCGGTCTACCTCGGCTGGGTCGAGATGGTGCAGGATCGCCTTGAGGATGCGCCCGTCCTCCCGGTCGAGCAGCGCGCGCCATGCGTCCTCCCCATCGACAAAATAATACCCCTCCGCGGTCTCGTCCAACGAAGTCGTGCCGCGGCGGCGGATCTCCTGCAAAAAACGCAGGAACGCCCTGCCGTAATACAGGCTGTCGCCCGTATACAGGCAGGGGTCGGTGTCAAACTGCGCACAGACTGCAAATATCGCTTCGCACCGTTTCCGGTCGAGCCCGTCAAAGGTGAACTGTTGCCCATCCGACAGGCGCTCGGCCGCTGCGCCGTTGGCGACGACGACCCAATCCGCGGGGGCTTCCAGCTGTGCGTTAAACGAACGCGATTCGGTCAGGTTGCGGCCGGTGCACAGCGCGACCTGCACCCCGGCCTGCTGCGCCAGCCGCACTGCGCGGGCGTTTGCCGCGCTGACGCGGCTGGTTGGGCCGAGCAGCGTCCCGTCCAGATCGAGTGCGAGCAGTTTATACTTTGCCATGTGTTCCACCTTTGGTTTTACTGGATTTGCAGCGCGCCCATTGCCCAGATGTCCGCCTGCACGCCTTCCATCTGCACCCCGCAGGCCGCCGGGTCGGGATAATACCGCGTGGTCATCACCTGCTCTCCGCCATTGATGAAAATTTCAAGTGAGGAGACGTCCGCGAGCACCCGCAGATTTCTGACGGCGTCCACGTCCGCATACCGCACCGTGCGGCCTGCGCCGCCCTGCACGAGTGTGAGCGACATCTGCCCTTTGTCCCATTCTACCACAGCCGCCCCACGGATGACAAGCCTGCCCCTGGGCTCGGCGCAGCATTCCATGTCAAACACCTGCGCCCGCTCGGGCGGGATGTGCTCGCCGCGTAAATCCGTGATTTCCCGTGCCGGGACGCGCAGCAGGCGGTCGCCATCGCGTTTCAGCTCGCACGGCACGGTCAGGCAGTGCTGCCAGCCGTTTGCAACGGTCGGGTTGGTATAATCCGCGTCCGGCATGCCCATCCAGCCGAACTGCAGGCGGCGGCCGCCGTCTTCGAAGCTCTGCGGCGCATAATAGTCAAAGCCGCAGTCCAGCTCGCGGAACCCGCCCAGCGTGTAGTCCCCGCGGAAATCGCCGTACAGCGGGAAACAGCCGCAGGAATACACGTTCTGATACTGATTGCCCTGCCGCGTCACGCCCTGCGGCGAGCACACGAGGAACCACTGCCCCTCCAGCTCGAACAGGTCGGGGCACTCCCACATATAGCCGAACTTCTCGGGCGTTGTCAGGATGTTGATGTGCTTCCAGTGCCGCTTGTCCGCGGATTCGTACACCAGCAGCTCGCCGCGGTCGTCTTTGGTGCGCGCGCCGAGCACCATGTAATACTTGCCGTCCTGCGCCCAGACCTTGGGGTCGCGCACATGGCAGGTGAGATCCGCCGGGTAGTCCTTGTTCTCCAGCAGCAGCTCGTTGGAGGCGGCCGTCACCCCGTCGCGGGAGACGGCGAGCGCAGTGTTGTGGCCGCGCCCCGCCGTGATATAGTCGTAATCGCCTGCATGCTTGACATTCCCGGTATAGTAGAGGTACATCGTGCCGTCCTCGACCAGCGCGGAGCCGGAATACACCCCGTGGATGTCCCACGGCTGGTCGGGGTACAGCATGGGCGGCAGCTGCTCCCAGTGCAGCAGGTCGCGGCTGCGGTAATGCCCCCACATTTTTACCCCGCCCGTGGGGTCGAACGGGCCGTACTGATAAAACACATGGTACCAGTCCCCGCAGCGGCACAGCCCGTTGGGGTCGTTCAGCCAGCCGACCGGCGGCATCAGATGGAACCGCTGGCGGTACGGGTCGGCTGCGGCACGCGCGCCGTCCTCCCGCTCGATGCGGGCAACCAGCCGTTCCAAATCGCGCTGCAATGCGTTGCTCATAATTCTTATCTCCTGTCGCTTATCGTTTGAGGGTCATCAGCGTGTCTTTGCACGCATGCACTGCGCCGGTCACGCGCTCGATATCTGCATAATCGTCCGAATTGGTCACGATGACTGGGGTAATAGTCTTGTAGCCTTCCTGTTCAATCGCCGCGATGTCAAACTCGAGCAGCAGGTCGCCCGCTTTGACGCGCTGGCCGTCCTCGACGTGGCCGGTGTAGTGCTTGCCGTCGAGGTTTACCGTGTCGATGCCGACATGGATGAGCAGCTCCGCGCCGTTATCGCACTCAAGGCCGACCGCGTGGCCCATGACCGCGGAAACCGTCGCGTCGCAGGGCGCGAACACCTTGCCTTCACTGGGTTTGACCGCAATGCCCTTGCCGAGCGCTTCCGCGGCAAACGCCGGGTCGCCGGTCTCGGAAAGCGGGACAGCCTCACCGGTCAGCGGGGAAACAATGGACACCGCGCCTTCCTGCGGGGCCGCGACCGCCGCGGGTGCAGGCTGTTCCGTGGGCTGCGCCGGCGCGGAGACTTCTTCCGGCTGTTGCTCCTCTTTGGGCAGGCCGAAGAACCAGGAGATCACAAAGGCTACGCCGGTCGCAATGGCGATGGTGATGATGTACTGGATCGGATGGTGCAGGTGCAGCAGAATGCCGAAGATACCGGTCACGCCCGTGCCGGTCGCGCCCAGCCCGACAATGGATGCATACAGCGCGCCGCATGCGCCGCCGATCGAACCGGCGATAAACGGCCGGAAGAACCGCAGGTTGACGCCGAAGATGGCAGGCTCAGTGATGCCCATGAACGCGGAGAGCGAAGCGGGCAGCGCCATGCTCTTGAGCTTCTTGTTTCGAGTCCTCAGCGCAACTGCGAGCGCCGCGCCGCCCTGCGCAACGTTCGCCGCCGAGGCCAGCGGCAGCCAGTAGGTCAGGCCGTAGGCGCTGAGCTGGCCGAGATCGATGATGGTGTACATATGGTGGATGCCCGAGACGACGGTCGTCGCATACAGGCCGCCCATGATGAACGAACCAATGCCGAGCGGAATGGCGATCAGCCACTGCACGCCGTCAATGATATGGTTTTCCACGGTGGTGAACACCGGGCCGATGACCGCGAGCGTCAGGTAGCCGGTGACGAACACGCTCACCAGCGGGGTGACGAACAGGTCGAACATGGCCGGTACGATCTTGTGCAGGCGCTTTTCGAGGAAGCACATCACCCACACCGCGATGATGACCGGGATAACGTGGCCCTGGTAGCCGACCAGCGGCACCTCATACAGGCCGAAAAATACCTCCTGATACGTATGCACGCCCTCGCTTGCAACCGTCCACGCATTTTGCAGGTTGGGGTGCAGCATGATCATACCGATGACCGCGCCGAGGAACGGGTTGCCGCCGAACACCTTGGCCGCGGAGAACGCGATCAGGATGGGCAGGAAGGTATACGCCACGTTGGAAAACAGCTGCGCGAACACATAGATCGAGCTTGTGGTGTCCATCTGGATGAACCCATTGTTTACCATGAAATTCAGGGCTTCCATGATGCCCATCAGGAAGCCGGACGCCACGATCGCCGGGATGATCGGCACGAAGATGTCGCCCAGCGTCTTGATCGCACGCTGGAACCAGTTGCCCTTGGCCGCGCCCTGCGCCTTGGCCTCGTCCTTGCTCACTGCCGCCGCGCCCGAGAGCGCAATGAACTCGTCGTATACCTTGTTGACCGTGCCCGTGCCGAAGATAATCTGGAGCTGGCCCTGTGCTTCAAACACGCCCTGCACGCCGGTCGCGTTTTCCAGCTCCTTTTTGTTTACCTTGCCGTTATCCGCAATGACAAGGCGCAGGCGCGTTGCGCAATGCGCCGCGGACACAATGTTGTCCTTCCCGCCGATGTTTTGCAGCACCTCGGCGGCCGCTTTTCTGTAATCCACCTTTGTTCCGCCCTTTCACATATTTTATGAAATCGATTTCACTTTCTGTTTGTATTATACCGCCTCGTTCCACATCTTGTAAACCCGGAATACTATCCAAACCTTTGCCTCGTTTTTTGCGCACTTCTTCTAATTTCCCCGCTCAGAACCCGCAATATACACAAAAAAGCCGCCCGCGTTTTGACAACGCAGACGGTTTTCCATCGGTTCACTTTATCGGCTCAGACCGATTCTCCCGGGCACACCTCAAAGCCCAACATGAGCTGTTTTTTGCGGTCTATGCCCTGTTCGATGATCTCAAGCAGGTCGCGCGCGGCTTCTTCACCGCTCGCCTGATAATAATAATGCGCGGTTGCCAGCTTGGGGCACACCAGCTCGCTCAGCCGCGAATGGCCGATGCCCGCAAGCGCAGTGTCCGCCGGGATGCGCCGCCCGTGCTCTTCCAGCCACTTCTTTGCGCCGATTGCTATGGAATCGGTTGCACAGAATAACCCCTCGATCTCCGGCACGCGCGCGAGCAGCCGCTCGGCCGCCGCATAGCCGCCGTCGATCGAAAAATCGCTCTGCTCCATCCATGCGGGGTCGGGTTCCTGCCCGGCCGCGCGCATGGCCTCCTGCCAGCCCGCGCGGCGCGCCGCGCCCGCCGCCTTGTCGCGCGGGGTGACGCCGATGTAGCCGATGCGCCGCCTGCCGCCTTGCAGCAGCAGCCCGGTCACTGCCGCGGCCGCGCCCTGGTCGTCATGATAGACGCAGGACATGCCCTCCATGCGCTGTCCCGCCAGCACGGCCGGACAGCCCAGCGCGCCCAGCGCCTGCCGGTGCGCCGCGGACAGGATGGTCGCAACCAGGATCACGCCGTCCACGTTGCCGCTGCGGAACACCTCGAGGTATTCCAGCTCCTTCTGGATGTTGTTATCCGTATTGGCGAGCAGCAGGCGGTAGCCCTGTGCCTCGAGCACCTTTGATATGCCTGCCACCACCCGGCTGATGGACTCCGAGTCGATGCGCGGCACGATCACGCCCACCATCCGGCTTTTGCCGGTGCGCAACGTCTGCGCCTGCTGCGAAGGCACATAGCCGGTCTCCTCGATCACCCGGCGGATGGCCTCCCGCTTTTCCGAGCTGACATAGCCGTTATTCAAATAGCGCGACACCGCGGCCTTGGAAACGCCCGCGCGGGACGCGATCTCTGCAATGGTCATGGGGTTACTTCCTCCTCTTTCTGCGTGGTCACTCGCGCAGCAGCGCGCGGCGCGCGCGATAATCCGGCATATAGCGCTCCACCAGCGCCCAGAACTGCGGCCCGTGGTTTTTGTGCACGATGTGCGCCAGCTCGTGCACCACGACATAGTCCACCGCCGCCTCGGGGTAGTCCATCAGCCGCCACGAAAAGCAGATGCGGTTTTTCCCGCTGCACGAGCCGAACCGCGTGCGCGCCGAGGTGATGGTCAGCCCCGTGGGCTGCACGCCCATCAGCCGCGCGTAGTGCGCCACCTTGGGCGGCAGTTCCGCCTTTGCGCGGCGGATCAGCTCCGCGCGGCGCCTGTCATCCGGCTCGGGGTGTGCGGCCATCCGCTCGCGCTGGCGCGCCTGCGCCCGGGCGATCCAGTCCGCGTGCGCGGCGACGAACCGTTCGATCTGCTTTACAGACATGCGCAGCGGTGCGCGCACGATCACCTGTCCCTCGCGCGTGACCTCGACCGACAGCGTTTTGCGCCGCGAGCGCACAAGCTCATACCTTTCCGCCACGCGCCTGCTCCCTGCTTTCCAAGGTGCGGTTATAGAAGAACATCAGCACGGACACGCCGCAGATCACAACATAGCCCACAACGCTCCACCCGTCCGGCACCTGGCCAAACAGGAAAAATCCGAGAATAGCGGAAAACAGCACCTGCGTATAATCAAATACCGAAATCTCCTTGGCCGGGGCGTGCGCATAGGCCAGCGTCACGCCGAACTGGCCGAGGGCTGCGGACGCACCTGCTGCGAGCAGGCAGGCGAGCTGGCCCCAGGTCATGGGGTGGTAATCCAGCAGCAGGTACGGCAGGCAGACGATCGTTGAGAACGCAGAAAAGAAAAACACAATGCGCGCGCTTTTCTCCCCTTTTTTGGACAGGGCGCGCACCGCGGTATACGCCGCGCCTGCGCCCATGCCGCCGATCAGGCCGATCAGCGCTGGGAAGGCCGCGGACGAAAAGCCCGGCTTGACGATCAGCATGCTGCCGCCGAACGCCGCCAGCACCGCGAGGTATTGCAGCGCGTTTGCGCGCTCTTTCAGCAGCAGGAGCGAGAACAGGATTGCAAAAAACGGCGACATTTTATTGAGGATGTTTGCATCTGCAAGCAGCAGATGGTCGATCGCATAAAAATTGCAGAAAATGCCCAGCGTGCCGCAGACCGACCGCAGGAGCAGCAGCGGCAGATTGCCTTTCTGCCACCGAAATCCAGTCCCTTCCCGCCACAGCACGACAGCCGCCACAATCATCGCGACCACGTTTCGGAAAAAGGACTTCTGGATGGACGGCAGGTCGCCTGCCAGCCGCACGAACGTGCTCATCATCGCAAACCCAAAGGCGGACAGCAGGATAAACCCGATCGCCTTACTCTTGTTGGAAAGCACCAGCCTTCCCCTCCTTCATTTTGTTCAATCGGTACTATTGTAGCACAATACCATCCGATATGCAAAATATGCATGGTGCGGCTTGACCATCCGGCGGGCATGTGTTATCTTTTTGATAGTATAACGGATATGCAACCAAAAACTACATGATACGGAGGGGTTATGGAACAGGAGATCAAATTGACCAAGCTGGCGAGCTGCGCAGGGTGCGGAGCCAAGGTCGGCGCGGGCGTGCTCGCCCAGCTGCTCGAGGGGCTGCCCGTGCACCGCGACCCCAACCTGCTCGTCGGGTTCGACAAGAGCGACGACGCGGCGGTCTACCGCGTGTCGGACGAGCTCGCGCTCGTGCAGACCGTGGACTTTTTCCCGCCCATCGCGGACGATCCCTATCTGTTCGGACAGATCGCGGCGGCGAACGCGCTGTCCGACGTCTACGCCATGGGCGGCGAGCCCAAAACCGCGCTCAACCTGCTGTGCGTGCCCAAATCCATGCCGGACAGCACGGTGCAGGCCATCCTGCGCGGCGGGTATGACAAGGTATATGAGGCGGGCGCGGTCATCGCGGGCGGGCACAGCATCCTGGACGAGGAGCCCAAGTACGGCCTGTGCGTGACCGGCTTTGTGCATCCGGACAAGGTGCTCACCAACGCGGGCGCGCAGCCGGGCGACGTGCTGCTGCTGACCAAGCCGCTCGGCGCGGGCATCCTGACCACCGCCGCCAAGGCGGATCTATGCCCGGCGGACGTGCTCGAGGGCGTTTTCGCGCGCATGGCGACGCTCAACAAGGCGGCGCGCGACGCGATGGTGCAGTTCCGCGTGCACGCCTGCACGGATGTGACCGGCTTCGGCCTGCTGGGGCATGCGGCAGAGATGGCGCAGGGCGGCGAAGTGCACCTGACGATCGACACGGACGCCGTCGACATCCCGGCCGAAGCGCTCGAGTTTGCGCGCATGGGGCTGCTGCCCGAGGGCATGTACCGCAACCGGCGGTACGCCGAGCCGTTTGTCGACCCGGGCAGCGTCCCGCTCGAGGTGCAGGACGCGCTGTACGACCCACAGACCTCGGGCGGCCTGCTGATCGCCGTGCATCCCGGGGACGCGGACGCGCTGTTTGCGGCGCTGCAAAAAACCGTCCCCAGCGCACAGCGCGTGGGAACGGTCGAAAGTTATTCCGGCGGGGCACGCATCAGCCTGCGCTGACGGCTTTGACCGCCTGCAAGGCGCGGTCGATGTCCTCCTCTGTGCTGAACCAGCCGAGGGACAGGCGCACCGTGCCGCGCGGGAAGGTGCCGAGCGTGCGGTGGGCAGAAGGCGCGCAGTGCAGCCCGCACCGGGTGAGGATGCCGAAGTCCTCCTCCAGCCGGGCGGTGATCTCGGCGTTGTCCTTTCCCGGGAAATCCAGGCTGAACACGCCCACGCGGCCTTCGGCGGTGTCCGGCCCGATGAGCGCCACGCCCGGCATGTCCCGCAGGCCGATGAGAAACCGTTCGGACAGCGCACGGTCATGCGCAGCGGCCGCCTCAACGGTAACGGATTCGAGATATGCCAGCGCGGCCTCCCAGCCGTAGATCCCGGGCAGGTTGGGCGTGCCCGGCTCAAAGCGGTCGGGCAGGTACAGGGGGATGTCCTCGCTGTCGGACACGCTGCCCGTGCCGCCGCTCACGAGCGGCTCGAGCGTTTTTGCGAAGTCCGGCCGGAGCAGCAGCGCACCAATGCCCTGCGGC
>DXIC01000175.1 GCA_019113065.1 Candidatus Agathobaculum stercoravium | reverse complement strand
TGCGGTGCGGCCTGTGCGGGCGCGCGCTGACGCCGCGGCGCATCACGCACCGGGATGGTTCGGTGTATATCCGCTGGTCGTGCCGGGGCTGTGGCGGCAGCGCGATCCGGGATGCGGATCTGCGCGCCTGCGTACGGGCGGCTCTTCGATCGCTCCCGCTGGACGGGGAAGGGATTGTCCGCCGCCTGTGCACCGAATGGCGGGCAGCGGAGCGGCAGGAAGGCGGCAAACCGGCATCCAGCGCGGAATGGGAACAGCGGATGGCATTGCTGTACGAGCTGATGGATACCGCAGCGCCTGTTTATGCGCAGGCTGTGCGGCTGATCGTGCTGGAAGCCCAGTCGGCCTCCATACAGTTTTATGGGGGAAACAGCCCTGTCAGGGTTGCCCGGGTGCGAGGGGATTCGCACGGATTGTCGAATTTTGTCGAAAAATAATTTCCGCAATTTTCTTGCACCGCCGCTGCGAATATGCAACAATAAAAGAACAGGCTGATACTTTTCCGGCCTGTGAGTATGCAAAAGGAGAAATCAGATGGCGCAAGGGAATGAAAAGATCCGTATCCTGTTGGCTCCGGCAGAACCGGACCTTTCGCGGCGAGTTGAGCAGCTGCTGCAAAAAGACGGCCGGTTTACGGTGGTCGGCAGCACAACCAACGGCGAACAGGCATGGCAGATGTTTCAGCAGTATCAGCCTGCGCTGACCGTGCTGGACAGCGAACTGCCGTATCTGGATGGGCTTGTGCTGTCCGCCCGTATCCGCGCGGAAAAAGGGCGGGAAGCCGGGATATTGCTGATCAGCTCATTTATGGGCGCACAGATTTTCGGGGAATGTGAGCTTTTAAAGATCGATGCGCTGATGCGTAAACCGCTGCGTCCCGCAGCGCTGTATGAACGGATCTGCCTGTTGGAGAAATGCATGCGGCAGGAGGATGCATTCCGGCAGAGGGTGGCACAGATCCTGCGCGAGATCGGCATGGCGGAGGGGACAAAAGGATATCAGTACACCCTGTGGGTGATCTGTTATTACCGCAAGGTCAGGGGTGCCGGGATCACCAAGGAAATTTATCCGATCGTGGCAAAAGAACTGAATACCGAGCAGAATAAGGTGGAGCGGAATATGCGTTATGCCATCAGCCGGGTATGGGAGCAATGCGACCCCAAAATACTGGAAAAGTATTTCGGGCCGGAGCGGGTGAAACAGTGTAAAAGCATTGGAAACCGGGCATTCTGTGCCGCGCTGATCAATTATCTCAAGCAGGAAGAGAAACTGTGGTAAAATCCCCCATAAACAGCCTTGAGAAACCCAAAGCCCCTATGCTATAATAGGGTCGCAGGAATTCCATGGCTGGGGGCGGGAAAATGCAGCAGAGAGCAAACAGGAACGGACCGGAGCGTGTCCCGGGGCGGCAGCAGACGGTGTGGGAGCGGTGCAGGCGGCTGCTGCTGATCGTATTTGCATCCGTGATTATGGCGGTCAATATCCAGAGCTTTGTGGATGCGGGCGGCCTGTTCCCGGGCGGCTTTAACGGGTTGACGCTGCTGATCCAGCGCAGTGCGCAGGAGTTCGCGGGCATTGCGCTGCCGTTCTCGCTTATCAACTTTGCGCTCAACGCGGTACCGGCGGTAGTCAGCTATAAACTGATCGGCAAGCGGTTTACGCTGTATTCCTGTCTGGTGATCGTGCTGTCAAGCGTGCTGACCGACCTGATCCCATCTATGCCGATTACGAACGATATCCTGCTGGTTTGCATTTTCGGCGGTATTTTTAACGGCCTTGCAATCAGCCTGTGCCTGCTTGGCGGCGCGACGAGCGGCGGCACGGACTTTATATCGGTTGCGCTGAGCGAGCGGCTCGGTGTGGACGCGTGGAATTATATCTTTTTCGGCAACTGTGTGATGCTGGTGGTCGCGGGCCTGCTGTTCGGCTGGGACCGTGCGCTGTATTCGATTATCTTCCAGTTTGCTTCCACACAGATTGTCCACATGCTGGACCTGCGTTTCAAGCGCACGACGCTGTTTATCATCTCCGACCGTGCGATGGAGGTTTACGAGCAGATCAAGGATACCACGCATCATGGCGCGACGCTGTTCCGCGGCACCGGCCTGTACAATGGCAAGGAACGGGATATGATCTATTCGGTCATTGCAGGCGACCAGGTTAAGCAGATTACCCGCGCAGTTCGCGAAATCGACCCGCATGCGTTTATCAATATCCTGAAAACCGATCATGTGGCAGGCAACTTTTACAGGAAGCCGCATGACTGACCGGACAATGTATGTTTGGAAAAGGCCAGCCGTTGGGCTGGCCTTTTGCTGTGCCTGCGCGGTGCTTTTCGCAAAGGAGACAGGGACTGCGTTGCGAAAAGCAAGTTCGTCGCGGGATAAGTAGTCGGTCAGGCGCAGGTTGTTCTGCACCGCGCGGGCATGCACCCAGAAAGGGACTGAACCGGCGAGTGTCAGCGTACCTGCCGGGATCGCGTCGAGCACGTCGGCGAGCGGGTGCGGGGCGTTGGAAAGCGGTGCGTTGAGCTGGGCGTCCCCGTGCTGGACAGGCAGCGGCAGGATGACGGCCTGCACGCCGGCAAAGCAGGTGCGCGGGTCATTGGCAGGGGTGCAGCCTTCCGGCGGATGCCGCTCAAGCGCAAAGGTACGGACCGTGTGGCCGTCGGCGTGCAGGAGCGCGGCAAGATGGGCTTGCCGGACATCTCCGCCGACGACCGCAAGGGACGCGGATTGAGACATATACAAAACCTCCTTTGTGCCATTCTATGCGGGACAGCAGAGGCCGGTGAAACAGGCGTTCCGGACAGTAGAAAAGCCGCTTTGGTGCTTCCAAAGCGGCTTTTGGTTTTTTTGCACGGTATTATGGCGCAAATGTCAGTTCGGCCTGCGTTCCCCGCCGAAGAAGAACACCGCCAGCACACCGGGGCCGGTGTGCGAGCCGATCACGGTGCCGACATACCGGATATCCGAACGCACGCCGCCCTTTTGCAGCAGCGCGGCAAGCTGCCGGGCGTCTTCGGGGCAGTCGCCGTGCGAAATGCGCACGACCTGGTTTTTGTCTGATATCTCGCGCAGCGTGCGCTCCGCCAGATGGGCAATGGCCTTCTGGCGGCCGCGGATCTTGCCGCAGACGCTGAGCTTGCCCTCGTTGTCCACCCAGATCATCGGTTTGATGCCGAGCAGGCCGCCGACCACGGCCGAGGTCTTGCTCAGACGGCCGCCGCGGTGCAGGTGGCCGAGGTCGTCTACCGTTACCAGGTGGATGACATGCAGGCGCATCTCTTCAATGGCCGCCGCGGTCACTTCCGCAGAGCAGCCGTTGTCGCGCATCTCGCGCGCCTTGTCCACCAGCAGATATTCGCCGCCCGTAGCGGAAAGAGAGTCCACGCATAAGATTTTGCGTTCCGGGAACTGCGGTGCGAGCTCGTCGCGCGCCATACAGCCCGCGTGGAACGTACCCGACAGGCCGGAGGAAAAGCCGACGTACAGGACATCCTGCCCGGCCTCGAGCGCCTCGCGGAACAGCTTGAGAAAGGTGTCGAGCTTTGCCTGCGCAGTGGAGGACAGCTTGCCTTCGCGCAATAGGTCGTAGAACTGGTGGAAGGGCATGGCCTGCCCGCAGTCCTCCTCAATCGTGCGGCCGTCAATCGTAAATGCAAGCGGGGCATATTTAATATCGTTTTCCACAAAATAGCCTGCGTTTTCGTCGACCGTGGAATCAGTGATCAGGGCAAATGAGTGCATGGCGTACTCCTTTCCAGAGCGTCAGCAGATGATTTCAAATTCCGTGTCACAGTTGCCGGTGAGGGAACGCGCGGGGCCCTGTGACACAATTTCGTAAGTATTTTCGCAGCCGATCAGGCCGATGCCCTCGAGGGCAATCTTGGGTTCAACAGCGAGTGTCATGCCTGCCTCCAGCGGCGCAGTGAAGCCCTTGGCCAGCACCGGGGTTTCGTCCATGGTCAGGCCGATCGAATGGCCGAGGAACTTGCAGGCGTTCATAAAGCCGCTGCGGAACGCCGGATCGACGCAGGCAAGGATCTTTTCGTAAATCTCCACCGGGACAGCGCCGGGCTGCATCATGGACGCAATTTCGCGCTCGAGGAAAATGCATTGGTCGTGCGCGGCGCGGATCAGGCTGCCTTCGTGGTGCGACGCAAGCGGACCGAAGTAAAAGCTGATACTCTTGTCCGTGTGGTAGCCATTGTAGCCACAGGGGATATCGAGCAGTACGGTATCGCCTTCCTTCAGGCAGCGCGCGGAGGAGCCGATCGACTTCATGGCGATGCAGGTGCCGACGTTGCCCGAAGGGCTGTCGAGCGCGCTGGCGAGCAGGCTGTTTTCGCTGAAGCTGGCAACACCCAGCACATCTTCTGCAGCAGGCTGGTTGAAGCGGGAAATGCCCATGGCGCCGCGGTCAAGCATGCAGGTGCAGATTTCGCTGCACAGCCGCGCCTCGCTGATGCCGGGGCGCAGCAGCACCGGGGCGACTTCCTCGATTACCAGCTGGTGCAGCTTGCCGGCCCGGCGCATGCAGGACAGCTCGTATTCGCTTTTGACCGCACGCAGGCCGGACAGCACGTCGTCCGCAGGCTTAGGCGTAAACGGCAGATGCTTTTGCAGCAGGGTGAGCTTTTGCAGCGTCATTGTGCGAGCGGCGACGTAGACGGTTTCCGGGATGTGGGGGAAAGCTTCTGCAATGCCGCGGAAGCTGCCCATCGGGCGGATATCCGGGAACAGGGATTCGCGCTGCGCGCAGTCGAAGGAGCGGCGCACGAACAGCGCCGCCTCGTCGGGCGTTACGACGAGCGCACCTTCCTGCATGGTGCCGGTCAGGTAATAGAGGTCGATCTTGTTGTCAAGAAGCATCATGGACCACGCCGGGTCGCGTTCGGACATGGCACGGCGCAGGCGGCTGAGACGGGCCGACAATTCATCGGCAGGAACTGGGGTATGGGGCATTGCTATCGTCCTCCGGTCTGTAATTTTGATAAGGATATATTTATTTTAACACAGAATTTATCATACGGCAATGCACGCGCATTGACTTTTGTCACATCGTGCGATATCATGATAATATGTGAAAGTTTCGGAGAAAGGAGCTGTTTATGCGCAGAATCTTGGGCCGCCTGATTGCGGACAGGCGTGTGGTCGGCGGCTGCCTGCTGGCGCTCCAGCTGGTGATCGTCATGTACGGGCTGGACTGGATCAGCATGCGATGGAGCTGGCTGCCCCATATGCTGACGGTGCTCAGCTTAATTATTGTGATCTGGCTCGTGCGGAAATATGATAACCCCACCTACAAAATCAGCTGGATTATTGTTATCCTGCTGCTGCCGCTGTTCGGCGGCCTGTTTTATCTGCTGTGGGGCAATACGCCGTTCAACCGTGCGCGCACCCAGCACAAATACGAGCCGAACCCGCCGGATTTTAACGATTATATGCGTACGCCCGCAACTGAGGAGTTGGCAGCGCAATACCCGCGCCACGCGGCGCGCGCCCGGTACATTGCTTCGCTGAACGGGATGCCCGCATGGACCAACACCGAAGCCAGGTATTTCCGTGTCGGCGAGGAGATGTTCGCTGCCATGTGCGAAGAACTGGAGCGCGCGAAGAAGTTCATCTTTTTTGAGTATTTCATCATCGAGGAAGGCGTCATGTGGGACACCATCCTGGAAATCCTCAAGCGCAAGGTGCGCGAGGGGGTGGACGTGCGCGTTATCTACGATGACGTCGGGTCGATTGCAACCCTGCCGCCCAACTATGACCGGTACCTGATTTCGCTCGGGATCCGCGCGGTTCGGTTTAACCGGTTTGTGCCTACCCTGAACACCTATCTCAACTACCGCAACCACCGCAAAATGATGATCATTGACGGCAATGTCGGCTTTATGGGCGGTATCAACCTCGCAGATGAGTATATCAACAAAAAGGTGCGGTTCGGCCACTGGAAGGATACAGGCATCATGCTGCGCGGTGAAGGGACGGCCAACATGACCTCGCTGTTCCTGCAACTGTGGGAATATGTGACGGGGGAGACCGTGCCGCCGCTGGACGCTTACCTGCCGACGGCAAAGCTGCCGCCGGATGGGTATGTACAGCCGTTTGCCGATTCACCGCTGGACGATATCAACATCGGCGAATCCACTTATCTGCAAATCATCCATAATGCGCGCGATTACGTCTATATCACGACACCGTATCTGGTGCTGGATAACGAGATGATCACCGCGCTGACCATTGCGGCGCAGTCCGGCGTGGATGTGCGCATCCTGACGCCCGGCATCCCGGACAAAAAGCTGGTTTATATGATTACCCGATCTTATTACCAGCAGCTGCACCGCGCGGGCGTCAAGATCTACGAATACCGCCCGGGTTTCCTGCATGCCAAGTGCATTGTTTCGGATGACGATACAGCGGTCGTCGGGACAATCAACATGGACTTCCGTTCGTTCTTCCTGCATTTCGAGTGCGCGACCTGCTTTTACAACAGCTCGGTTGTCGGTGCGGTCAAGCAGGATATCCTGGAGACCATCAATGTCAGCCGTCGGATTGACGACATGTGGCTGCACAAGGTGCCGTGGCTGCGTTCGATTGCGGCAAGTGTGCTGCGCCTGTTTGCGCCGATGCTGTAAAGGAAAGGGTACTGGAAAAAGGGCATGAGAAAAGCGTTCTGCGGACGACACCGGCAGAACGCTTTTTACATCGTCAGATGCATCAGCAGATAGACCACGCAGGCGGCAATTGCCGCCCAGACCAGCCCGGTCAGAAGCAGGCAGGGCAGGTACCAGGCAGGGAATCGCGCATGCCGCAGGCTGCGGCCCAGCTCATTGGGCTCGCCAAGCGATTTGATCGCCTCGCTGACCGCATCCTCCCACAAAAAGCCCCGCTCGTTTTGCAGGTATTCAGCGCGGGATAGGATGTGGTCGGTCAGTTCGCGGCGCACACGCGCGCGGTAGGGCGGCCAGAGCAGGTGGCGGCATACTTCGTGCAGGAAGCAGGCAATGCGGTCATCCGGGGACACATGCTTCACCTCCGACCACCTTGCCGAACTGCTTGCAGAACACAGCCCATTCCCTGCGGCAGCGCGCAAGCGTTTTCACGCCCTGCCGCGTCAGCTTGTAATACCGGCGGCGGCGCCCGGCGTCGGATTCCCGCTCGTAGGAACGGACTTCGCCGCGCTCTTCCAGCCCGTGCAGGATGGGGTAAAGCGTCCCCTCCTTCATGGAAAAGGTCTGGTCCGAGCGGCACTCCAGCTCGCGGATGATCTGATAGCCGTATTTGTCCCCACCCTCCAGCAGGGCAAGCACAAGCATGGTGTTGCTGGCAGGGCAGGTGTTTTCACTTTTTTTGCGCGGCATGGCAGTCGCCTCCCTATACCTTGGTCATCGATGTATCCTCAGTATACCTCGGCGATAAAGGTATGTCAAATAAAAATCGCGAAAACGCTTGCGTTTTATCGGGTTTTGAGATATTATTGATTGGTATCTGCATGTTCCGGAGGAAAAAACTGATGTTTACAGATTTATTTAACTGGCTGCTCGGCGCGGGGCGCGAGCTGGCGGTTGTGATTATTTCCATGGTGCCGCTGGTTGAGCTGCGCGGCGCCGTCCCGCTCGGCGTGGCGATCGGTATGCCGGTATACGAGCTGTACCCGCTCGCGATCCTGGGCAATATGATCCCGATCCCGTTCCTCCTGTTTTTCGGCGAAAAGATTTTGGACTGGGTCTGCACGCTGCGGCCGTTTACCAGGTTCGCAACAGCGTATAAGGCCAAGCTGCTGTCAAAAACCGATCAGGTGACCAAATATGCGCGGGTCGGCCTGTTCCTGTTTGTAGCCGTACCGCTGCCGGGCACGGGCGCGTGGTCGGGGGCGCTGATTGCAACCATCCTGAAAATGCCCAAGGCAAAGGCGCTGTTCTCTATCCTGTGTGGTGTCGTAACGGCCGGCCTGATCATGCTGCTGGCCTCGCACGGTGTGCTGGGTGTTGTCAATCTGTTTTAACAAAGCAAAAACGCCATGGTGCTTTTCGCGCCATGGCGTTTTTGCATACTTTTCAGATCAGATGCGGCAGGAGGCCAGCAGCTCGTTTTTGCAGTTCCAGAGCTTAAGCGACAGGTCGACATAATAGGTCTGCGGGTTTTCGAAGCGTTTGATCTGTTCCCACAGAGTATCCAGTTCGGACATGCAGTAGCTGCGGATCTGCTCGATGTCCGGGCTTTCGTATACGCATTCGCCTGCCTTGAACAGCTGCACGCGCAGCGGGCGCACAGTGTAGTCGGAAACGATCTTCTGTTTCCAGGTATGGATGGGGTGGAACAGGACGTAGGGCAGGGAGGGGTCAATGACCTCGTCATACACGGTCAGCACGTCGCCGATCGCCTTGCCGGTCTTGTTCTCAAACAGGCGGTAGACCTGCTTGAAATGCGGGGTGGTGATTTTCTCAACGTTTTCCGATACCTTGATCTTGGGGACGATCTCGCCGGACTCGTTTTCCACTGCCGCGAGCTTGTACACGCCGCCGAACACCGGCTCGGACTTGGAGGTGATCAGACGCTCGCCAATGCCGAACGAGTCAATGCGTGCGCCCTGTACCAGCAGGTCGCGTACCAGATATTCGTCCAAAGAGTTGGACGCCATGATCTGCATGTCCGGGAAACCGGCCTCGTCCAGCATTTTGCGCGCTTCGATCGAAAGATAGGCGATATCGCCCGAATCCACGCGGATGCCGCGTGGACGGATGCCCTTTTCTGCAACCATCTCGCGCGCCACGCGGATCGCATTGGGTACACCGCTCTTAAGGACATTATAGGTATCGACAAGGAACACGCAGTTGTCCGGATAGATGTCCGCATAGGCCTTGAACGCCTCATATTCGCTGTCGAACATCTGCACCCAGGAGTGCGCCATGGTGCCGCCGGCAGGGATTTTGTAGTCGCGGTCAGCAAGCACGCAGGCCGTACCCTGGCAGCCGCCGATATACGCTGCGCGCGCGCCGTAGATCGCGCCGTCGTAGCCTTGGGCACGGCGCGAACCGAATTCGAGCACGGTGCGACCCTGTGCAGCGCGGGTGATACGGCTGGCCTTGGTGGCGATCAGGGTCTGGTGGTTGATGGTGAGCAGCACCATGGTCTCCACAAACTGCGCCTGGATCATCGGCCCGGCAACGGTTACGATCGGCTCGCCGGGGAAAATCGGGGTGCCTTCGGGCACCGCCCAGACGTCGCATTCAAACTTGAAATCCTTGAGATAATTGAGGAAAGCTTCAGAAAAACAGCCGCGCCCGCGCAGGTACGCAATATCCTCCTCGGTAAAGTGCAGGTTTTTGAAGTAGTCGACCAGCTGCTCAACGCCCGCCATAATGGCATAGCCGCCGCCATCCGGAACGCGGCGGAAAAACATATCGAAATATGCCCGGCGGTTGGCAATCCCTTTTTCAAAGTAACCGTGCGCCATGGTGAATTCGTAGAAGTCGGTCAGCATCGTCAGATTTTTTTCGGTCATTGCGGAAAACGCCCCTTTGCGCACCTGTGTACCGTGCGCTTTTATTCATCCTCTGCATCTGTCATGACACAGTGCATTTATAGATATAATAGTACGGTTTCCGCCAAAGTGCAAGCATTTATTTTGTGAAAGGGATACATAGGATGAATAAATATGCATTATATAAAATATTTATAAATTTTTCTTGCCAAACGCCAATGGAGGGAGTATAATAAACGAGTCATGAAAACGACAGTTACGGAGGTTAACGGACATGGAAAAGAAATATAACAAGGTTGTTTTGGCGTATTCGGGCGGTTTGGATACTTCGGTGCTGATCCCGTGGCTCAAGGAGCACTACGGCTGCGAGGTTATCGCGGTTTCCGGCAACGTCGGCCAGGGCACCGAGCTGGACGGCCTGGAGGAGAAGGCGCTCAAGACCGGCGCGTCCAAGCTGTACATCGAAGATCTGACCAAGGAATTTGTCGACGATTACATCATCCCGACCATGAAGGCGGGCGCGACCTATGAGCAGTACCTGCTCGGCACCTCTTTCGCGCGCCCGATCATCGCAAAGCGCATTGTTGAGATCGCGCTCAAGGAAGGCGCGGACGCGATCTGCCACGGCTGCACCGGCAAG
>DXIC01000174.1 GCA_019113065.1 Candidatus Agathobaculum stercoravium | reverse complement strand
ATACTCTTGCTCATGAAGGATATGGCCCCCTCTCGTACAGTTGATGTGTGGTAACTCAACTATAACCGATGAGGCCTTATCCTTCATCCTTTTTATTCACTTGTCCAACATGTATTGTAATCCTACAACCGTTTTTTACAGAAAATGCACTGTTTGCTTGACGGCGCTGCATTTTTGCGATATACTATATCTAATCGTAATAGGCGATAGCGGTTATCAAAATGCTGCGATCGCCTATTTATGTTTGGGCATGCGCTCCTATGCGTATGCAGCAGGGGCTTGCGGCATTGCGGTTCCGGCCCCGAAAATTTGAAAAAGGAGAAATTTCACATGAAAAAAGCACTTTCCCTGTTCTTGGCTATGGGCATGGCATGCAGCCTGGCTGCCTGCGGCAGCTCTTCGGGCGGCACAACGGCTGAGGGTACCGCTACGGATACCGATCAGGGTTCGGGCAGCGACAAGGTTTGGGTCATCGCGTCCGACACCGTATTCAAGCCGTTTGAATACACCGATGCGGAGGGCAACTTTGTCGGCATCGATGTTGACCTCGTTAAGGCCATCGCCGAGGATCAGGGCTTCCAGTATGAGATCAACCCTCTTGGTTGGGATGCT
Organism: Candidatus Agathobaculum stercoravium; assembly: GCA_019113065.1. GTDB lineage: Bacteria > Bacillota > Clostridia > Oscillospirales > Butyricicoccaceae > Agathobaculum > Agathobaculum stercoravium. The sequence continues at coordinate 9,656 of DXIC01000174.1, read as the reverse complement.
GCAGTTGCTGCCTGCCAGTCCGGACAGGCGGACGGTATGATCGCCGGCGCTTCCATCACGGATGAGCGTATTGAAAGCGGTTGGATGTTCTCGGACGGCTACTATCAGACCACCCAGACCATGACCGTGGCTGCGGATTCTGACATCACCGGTTTTGAGGATCTCTCCGGCAAGACCGTTGCGGTCAAGACCGGTACGCAGGGCGCTGCATATGCGGAAAGCCTGAAGGATCAGTACGGCTTCGACCTGACTTACTTCGAGGATTCCCCGACTATGTACCAGGCGGTGCTCGGCGGCCAGACAGTTGCCTGCTTCGAAGATACCCCGGTTATGGCGGCTTCGATCAAGGACGGCGATCTGGCGCTCAAAATCCTGGAGGATACAGCCAACGAAGGCCAACCCTACGGCTTTGCGATCTTCAATGAAGAAAATCAGGAACTGCTCGACATGTTCAACGCCGGCCTTGCCAACATCAAGGAGAACGGCACTTACGACGAGATCATCAACAGATATCTGGGCGAATCCTGATGGATTGACCTGAATTTTCAGGGGGCACTGGCTGGTTCCGGCGCCCCCTGATTTTTAGAAAGAAAGGAGTTCTGACCCTTGCTCGTCACAATCACTACCAAATACGGGCCATTACTGCTCGAAGCGATGGGGCAGACGCTGCTGCTGGCGCTGTGCGGCCTGTTCTTTGCGTGTATCCTCGGCCTGATCTTTGGCCTGCTGAGCGTGCTCAAAAGCCGCATCTGCAATATTATCTCCACGATCTTTGTCGATATCATCCGCGGCCTGCCCATGATCGTGCTGGCATTCTTCGTCTACTTCGGCGTTCCCCAGTTCGTCAACGATTTCTTTATGCCGGACGGGCAGCGCTTTACCCTGTCCGCCCTGCAAGCCGGTACGGTCTGTCTGGCTCTCAACTGCGGCGCTTACATGGCGGAGATCATCCGCGCCGGCATCCAGAGCGTAGACAGAGGCCAGATGGAGGCTGCCCGCAGCCTGGGCCTGCCCTACTGGAAGGCTATGCGTAAGGTCGTGCTGCCGCAGGCCATCCGCACCATGATCCCGTCGATTATCAATCAGTTCATCATCACGCTCAAGGATACCTCGATCCTGTCGGTTATCGGTTTCCCGGAGCTGGTCAACACCGCGAAAAACGTGCAGGCAAACACCATGCGTTCGCTGGAAGTCTGGTTCATCGTCGGTGTAATGTACCTTATCGTCATTACGATCCTGTCCCGTGTGGCGAAACAGTTGGAGAGGAGGCTCAACCGTGGCCGCGACTAAAGACAATGTGAAAATCCATGTTTCCCACTTGAAAAAGAATTTTGGGCCGCTCGAGGTCCTCAAGGATGTGTCAATCGACATTCACGAAGGCGAAGTCGTCGTAATCCTCGGGCCGTCCGGTTCGGGTAAATCCACCTTCCTGCGCTGCCTCAACCGTCTGGAAGAGATCACCGGCGGCACGGTAATCGTGGACGGCTATGATATCACGGACAAGCGTACCGACATCAATAAGGTTCGCGAAAACGTGGGTATGGTATTCCAACTGTTCAACCTGTTCAACAATCTGGATGTCATGGGCAACATGACCCTTGCCCCCACCGAGCTGAAGAAGGCCTCCAAGGAGGAGGCAAGGGAAACTGCCATGCGCCTGCTGAAGCGTGTCGGCCTTGCCGACAAGGCGGATGCCTACCCGGCGCAGCTTTCCGGCGGCCAGAAGCAACGTGTGGCCATTGCCCGCGCGCTTGCCATGAATCCGGATATTATGCTGTTCGATGAGCCGACCTCTGCGCTCGACCCCGAGATGGTCGGCGAAGTGCTTCAGGTTATGCAGGCGCTTGCGAAGGAAGGCATGACCATGGTGGTCGTCACCCATGAGATCGGCTTTGCGCGCGAGGTCGCCAGCCGCGTGATTTTTATGGAAGGCGGCTATATCGTTGAAGAAGGTACGCCGGATGAAGTAATCAACCATCCGAAGGAGCAGCGCACAATCGACTTTTTAAGCAAGGTGCTGTAACCGATCCAAACATAAAACAGAAATGTCCGGAAAAGCAATACGCTTTTCCGGACATTTCTGTTTTCGGCCAATCTCCTTCATTACACTGCCCCGGCTGCCGCATGCTGCCAATGAAAGTATCTTCGTCACGGGTATCATTGCCTGGATTACGATGTGTTTCTGGAGACGGGATGGATAAATGGCTCAAAAGTGCTTTAAAAATTGCAGGGATTCGTTCCCTTCCTGGTACAGCGCCTTGATCCGGTCCTGCTGCCTGCCGCAGAATAGAAATAATGTATTGGTAAACGGATCCGGTGAGAGCTCCTGCTGCACGATTGTTGCCAATCCATCGATCCCTCTCCGCAGGTCTATGTATCCGCATGCAATATAACCCTTTTCTGCTCCGCGGAAGTCATTCAGCATGACTTCAACATCTGTATAATCGCCTGTATCATTTTCGGCTCAGCGCCTGAATAGAGATTGACAAATGCGCTGTCCATCCGGATGCTGGCTGCAGGATCGTCTGGTGACTGCCTCATCTGCTGCGCGGGAGCTGCCATAGCAGATCCCGCGCAGAGAAACTGGCACCGGATATATGTAAAATTCCAGAATAACAAATATCGCTATCTGCCTCTCCTGAGACGGGTAATGGCGTTGTTGTTTGCACCGGAAGATCTGACGGCTGCGTTTTAAAGCGCGATATCCTCGCAGAACCGCATCAGGATGGTTGCAACCTGTGCGCGGGTCGCGCTGCCCTTCGGGGCAAGCGTGGTAGCGGTCATGCCCGTAATCAGGCCGTTTTCGTTGGCCCACTGCATTGCGGTGGCGGCAAAACTGCTGATCTGGGACGCGTCTGTATACTCACTCAACGCCATGCCGCCGACCGATATGTCGTAGCCCTTGTACTGGGCGTAGCGGTACAGGATGGCAGCCATTTGCTCGCGGGTGATCGCGTTGCCCGGCGCAAATGCCGTAGCGCTGATACCGTTGACAATGTCGTTCGCCTGTGCCCATGCGACCGCGTCCGCGTAGTACGAGCCGGCAGCCACATCTGTGAAATTGGATGTCCCGGCCTCCGGTTCACCCTCCAGACGGTACAGGATGGTCACAATCATCGCACGGTTGGTCGTTGCATCCGGGCTGAACGATGTGCTGGACATACCGGTCATCATGCCGTTATCATAGGCGTATTGTACAGCGTCTGCATACCAGGCGTTGTCCGGCACATCCGTAAACGGTGCGTCGCCGGTCCCGGCCGGTATCTTTTCAAAAGTGACAACAACTTCGTCGTCGCTGTCCAAACCGGTCAGTTTGCCATCAGAGGGGATGGCAACCGTTTCGCCGTTTACGGTGATCGAGGCGATCCGATACCCCTCGTCCGGTGTAATGGTCACTGTGCCATTATCCGAAACGGATACCGTGCCGCCCGTGCCTTCGACAGATGCATCAGGCGCATCGCTGCCGGCTGTGCCACCGCCGCCGGAAGAACCGCCGCCGCCCGACGAGGTATCCGGCGTTTCTGTATCAGCCGGTGCACCCGGAAGCGGCTCCGTATCCGTCAGGCCGAAGATCGACAGAAGCGCGGCCGCGCGCGTGGGGGAAATCTGCCGGCGATCGTTATTGACGGCATATCCCGGGCCGTAGGAGCCGCATTCATAGAAGCGCGCGGCCTGATACGGGTTGCCGCTCATATCCTGATACGGCACGTCGGCGTTCAGAATGCCACTCATATAGCAGTCGATCCAGTATACGGCAGCGTCCGGTCCCCAGGGGCGTGCCAGACGGAATTCGTCGCCCGCGCAGCCGTCTTCCGCTGTTACGGAGCAGCGGTAGAACACCAGGCCGCAGTCGGCATCCGCGGCCGTGCGCGGTGCGCACATGATACCGCTTTCGGCGTGTGTCGGCACATAGACAAAGACGATTTCGCAGCCGTTAAAGAGCACCTGCGCGTCATCGCCCGAATAGATGAAGTCGATCAGGCCTTCGATCCGGCAGTTGGTGAAGGTCTGCCTGCCCTGATGCAGGTACAGGCTGTCCTGCACGCCGGAAACCGTGACATTGACAAAGCTTGCGCCGTCCGCGTCGCACCGCAGCGCGTCGGCAGACTGGTTGCTCTTATCCTCGGAATCGTACACATAGTCGTTGGCGAAGCTGAGGTTTTCCGCATGGAAGTTTGCTGCGGTGCTCTGGATATAGGTCGCGCAGCGCAAAGCCATATCGCCGCCGGCTGCGTAATCCGCATCATTAAAGAGGTCATAGGGATAGCAGTGGATCAGCGTATCCTCGCCCTCGCCGATCAGGGTGATATTGGGCGCGGAGACCACCAGCCGTTCCTCGTAGCTGCCTTCCCGGATGAAAATCACCTTCTCTTCGGCGTTATCCGCAGGAACAGCATCGACTGCCGCCTGTACGGTGCGGTAAGTCGGGATGCCGGTTGCATCCGGCGTGTCGTCCGTACCGGTGTAAGCGGCATCTACGATCATGTCGATGGAGCCGCTGTTCATGGGCAGATAATAATAGCAGTAAACCGCACGCGACCAGTTGTTGTCCGCATCGGTGTGGATCAGAGTGACAGTATTGCTGCCCTCTGCCAGCGTCAGGTCATAAGAGAAGCTGCCGCCTGCACGGACAGTCTGGTCTCCCAGCTGCGTATCGCCCAGATAGGCGCGCACAACGCCTGCACGGTCCACGGTACCGGCAATCGTCAGCGCAGGGGAGGACACGGTCGCTTCTGTGCCCGCTGTCAGGGTAAACTGCGCGCCGTCTTCTGCCGGGAGGTAGGCGCCTGTATGTCCGGCGGACGGCAGTGCCCACACGGTTTCCGACGGATTGCTCCAGTTATCGGCCGAGCGGGCGACCATGTAATAATAATACGGGACTTCCGCTGTGACCGACGTATCGGTATAGGCTGTCTCATCCGCGCCCGCAGTGTGGATCAGCTGCACATCCGTATCGCCTGAATAGCGGTAAATTTCGTAGCTGGTGGCCTCGGGGACTGCATCCCAGGAAACTACAATATCGTTTGCGCCTGCGGTCAGCGTCAGGACAGGGGTTGTCAACGCGCGCACTACATAAATGACCTCAGACATTGCGGGTGACGTGCTTGTCTCATTTGTCCCGAGATGGCCGGAGACACGGAACTGATAATCGCCGCCCTCCGAAATCGGGTAGGTGCAGGAAGTTTCGGTTGTGCGGGCAATTTCCGTCCAACCGCTGCCGTCATGGCTCGCCTCGACCAGATAATACCCGTCGCCGCTGGCCGGGGTGCTGATCTGCCAGCTGATATGGATTGCTTCTCGCGTCCCTTCGGCAACCGCCTCTACCGCAGTCACGATCGGTGCCTGCCCGATCGGTTCATAGCAGTCGTTCTGGTCATAAAGCACGGTCCCATCCTCGGCGGTGTAGACCATGTTGGTCACAGTGGCGTCAGCATTCGCGACTGCGAAGCCGAGCGAGCAGGTTTCAGGGCAGGGGAGATCTGCTGTATATTCTTGCCTGCCTTCAGGGGTCAGGGTGATGACGATGTTATCGCCTGTTTTTTGTGCCTCGATGTGCACAGTCTGGCCTTCGGCAATTGTTGCGTCGATACTGCTGCTTGCGCCGAGCGTCCCGTCGTCACGCGTGTAAATCGGGCGTAGCTGGGTAGTGTTACGGATACCGGCTACGGCAATTTGCCCGTCCGCGGCGTTGAAAGCGCCAAGGAAAACGCCGTAGGCGCTGCTGTTGCCGCACGCGGTGACAGTAACATCCGCTTCCAGCGTATAGACACCGCTCGTTGCAGGGAAGCCATAATACCCCACCGTATTGGACAGCGGGTAGTTGGTAGCCAGGCTGCCGCCGCTCTGCGAAAGCGTCAGGCGCTGGCCGGTTATGGTCTCGGTAAGCCCCGCGCCGCTGATGCCGGGCATTTCATCCTGCTCGTTGATTTCCGTTTCTTCCGCGTCATTGGTGACGGATATCCAATGGATATAGCCGGAGCCGCCGCTGTAAGTAAAGGTGAGTGTGGTTGCACCGCCCTCATAGGAAACAGCAGTGGTATCCCCGTCGGTGGGTACCAAAGCGGTAACGGTTCCTGGAGAAATGTTACCGCCATCCGCACTGCTTACGGTAAACAGTCCATCGTTGGCCGCATAACCGCACAGCGACAGGGTAATAGTTGCATTGCCCGCGACTCTGACGCTGACCGAATCATTCCTTTGAATCACAATGCCGTGTTGTGATCCATTATAGTAAATGCCGCTGTTGCCTGTCAGCTCCATAAGCCGGTCGGTGGAGTAGACGGAGTTGCCGTCGGAAATAGAATTGCTTTGCCCGTCATAGAGCGTGGAAACCACGCTGCCGTCCCGGAAGTCATAGGTCGTCGTTGAGCCGTCGGCAACCGGTGTGCCGGAGGCGCTGTTGTCCCGGACGGTGACAGCATAGCCTGTGTCCGTAAATGTCAGCGTATTGTCGGAAAGCGTGTACGGCACATTTTCCAGCCCGCTGATCATGCTCTCGGTCAGGCTGCCGCTGCCTGCGCCGCCCAGGTTCGCCCAGATCACCGCGCCATTGGCCGTGGCGATTTCCACCGCGCCTTCTGTCGTGCTTGTGACAAATGGGTCGGAGCCCGGCGTAACCGTAAATGTCGTTTCGCCTATGGCGAAGGAAAATGTCTCTCCGCCTGCTGCATATGCATACATCATGCTGTTGGACACAAATGCAATCAGTAAGAGCACAACCGTTGCCAGGCGTGCCGCTTTGTTCGTCCGCCTGCGTACCAATACATTCATTTTTCTCACTCCATATCCTGTCGAAATCGGGTTTTTAACGAAAATACAGTGATAATTCGCATCCCTCCCCATAACAGGCTTGTACCATATCATCAGGGGCTATTCCGTTTTTTACCGGAGGCTTGACAATAGAGGGTTCGGCTGCATAGTCCCTGTCCAATAGGTTTCGGCCATATCATCCCATTGATAGGAATACTCTTACTAAATATATAGTATATCACATAAAATGCAGAAAAAGGGAATATTTAAATTATTTTACAAAAGAAAAGAAAAACCGGGAACCCTTGCGGCTCTCGGTTTTTCTTTTGCAGATTTACGGCTGCATCATTTCAATCCAGAAGCTGACACAGACATCATCCGACAGGTTCACGATGGAATATTTCTGTTCTGCACGAATCATAATGCAGTCGCCCTCATCGAGTTCGTAATAGGTGCTGTCATCCAAAGTGATTCCCATACGCCCTCTGGCAATCATCCCAAGGTTATCACAGGTTTGAACGCATTGGGTTTGTTCTGAACGGCCGGCCATGAGGGTAATGACATTCACCTTGAAATCAGGGGCGCCCCTGTAAATGTTCTCCAGCCGGAAAGTGTCTCCAAAACCGTAGATCAGGCAGCGCTCATCTTTTCGAAGCACATAGGATTCGTTTTGATGGATCGTGCTCATCAGTTCATCCTGAGTTTTCACTGCGGCCAGCTCATTTACTGAGATTTGGAGGGAGAAACAGATCTTCTGGATCACACTGATGGAGGGGTTGCAAAGCCCGTTTTCAATTTTGCTGAGGAAGCCCGCAGAAATCCCGGAATCTTCGGAGAGCTGCTTCAACGTCATATTCTTCTTTTTCCGATACGCTGAAATGCGCCGTCCCAATTCCTGCTGGCTGATATTTTTCATAAATTCTGACACCATCATTCGTCTAAAAATTTCTTTCCTATCTGTAAGATTAACCAAGATTTTCCGAAATGTCAACCCTTTGTTCAGATGTGTTGACGTTATCTGTAAGCGGGAATGCCGTCCCCGGCTCCTGACAGCAGGGATGGATCCGCAGGATCGCTGTGAACACATCTTCTGTTTCCGGCCTTATGTAACAGTGTTTCCCCGGTGCAGCAGGAAACCTGTGAACCCGGGTTATGCTTTGGGGATGTTTCCTGCGGTGCGGGCCATGATGGGCTTCATGGCATCAACCCAGGCTTGGAAGCCGCCGGCATTGCCGATCAGTTCCAGCGCCTGCATATTGATGCCGCCGGGGGTGCTCACTGTCGCCATATAATGTACGCCTTCCCGGTCCTTGTTGCATGCCTCCTGACAGACTGCTGCGAACATGTTGGTAATATATTGCGTTGCAGCAGACGCAGGGACGTCCTCGGAAACAGCCCAATCGATCAGATGGTCCATGACAGCGAATATAGGCGCGAAACATGCAGTAACAGTGCCGAAGACGGCTGCCTGATACCTGCTGTCCACACTGACAACCGTTCCGATTTTCCCGAAAATCTCAGCGGCTTCCGGTGTGGGAGGGCACTGGACGATGGGACCGGGATAGAAGGAGAGGAAGGTGCCGGGAATCATATGGAGCATGGCCTCCGCTTCACAGTTCATCCAGGTTTTAATTTCCTCCACGGTCTTATCAAACATGACGTTGATGATTTTATGGCCGGGGCGGAAGGTCAGGGAACGGATCACCTGCTCACCGGCCTGCGGCCATACCGCAATAACGATCCAGTCGGATTTGTCAACACATTCCTGAAGGCTTTTTGCGGCGGTAACCCGTCCGGGGAATTTCTGCGCCAGCGTTTCGCAGGCCTCCTCCTTCATGTCAGACACGATCAACGGGTAAGGCGTATCGCCTGCGCGTTCACAAAAGCCTGTGACCATCGCTGTTGTAATTGCGCCGCTGCCAAGAAATCCAATGGTAGGAAGTTTGTTCGACACTATGGTCCACCTCTTTCCTCAAATGTTTTTCAGGGTTTGTATTTTACTTGCATATTCTTTTAGGAAATCTGTTTGCTGCAGGCATTTATCTGCACTACTATCCTCCCTTCGCTGGATTTTTCTCTAAAAGTTTCCTAAAGGAAATATATCATAAAAAAATTCTCGTGTCAAATGATTCTTGGACTGAAGTGGAAAATAAAATGATTTACAAATAAATGGATAGTATATACAGATAAATTTGACAAATATCATAAAATATTTTTGGGTAAAAGATTCAAATTAGAAAAAATCACAAAAATAAATATTGACTTATCGGAATGATTAAGATATTATGACGATAAGAAATAAGTTCATAAAAAATAATCTATAAGAAACTAATTCCTGCATTGCTCCTGCATGCACCGGCCGGAGCAGACAGGGGAACGGCGGTTCCTGTCAGGGAACGCGTTGAACACAGGAGGCGAAGGAAATGGGCGGTTTTAAAGCAGCGCTTTTGCAGATGCAGGTCAGTGACAGCAAAGCGCAGAATTTGGAAAAGGCAGTGCAGTATATCCGTGCTGCGGCTGAAAAAGGTGCTGATCTGGCCGTATTACCCGAGATGTTCTGCTGTCCCTATGATAATTCCTGTTTCAGGGCGTTTGGAGAACAGCAGGGCGGGCCTGCATATCAGGCGCTCAGTGCAGCGGCCGCCGAAAATGGAATCTACGTTGTGGGCGGCTCCGTGCCGGAACTGGACGAAGACCGTGTGTACAACACATCCTATGCGTTTGACCGGGCAGGAAAGGAGATCGCAAAGCACAGGAAGATGCACCTGTTTGATATTGAAGTCGAAGGGGGGCAGCAGTTTAAGGAGTCGGATGTTTTGTCCGCCGGCGCCGGCGTCACGGTCTTTGATACGGAGTTCTGCAAAATGGGCCTGATGATCTGCTATGATATCCGTTTTCCGGAGCTG
>DXIC01000173.1 GCA_019113065.1 Candidatus Agathobaculum stercoravium | reverse complement strand
TTGGCGAGCACGTCCTTGCGCATCGCCTTGACCGTCTCGCGCGCAATGACCTTGCCGCCGATCGCGGCCTGGATCGGCACCTCGAACAGCTGGCGCGGGATGTTCTCCTTGAGCTTTTCGCAGATGCGGCGCGCGCGGCCGTAGGCCTTTTCGCGGTGTACGATGAAGGACAGCGCGTCCACCTGGTCGCCGTTCAAGAGCATGTCCACCTTGACGAGGTCGCTCGGCCGGTAGTCGAGGAACTCGTAGTCCAGCGACGCATAGCCCTTGGTGCGCGCCTTGAGCGCGTCAAAAAAGTCGTAAATGATCTCATTGATCGGCATTTCATAATGCAGCTCGACCAGATTGGAGTCCAGATACTGCATATCCCTGAATACGCCGCGGCGCTCCTGGCACATGGGCATGATATTGCCGACAAACTCCTGCGGCGTCATGATGGTCGCCTTGACGAACGGCTCGCGCGCCTCTTCGATCAGGCCGGGATCGGGATAGTCGTGCGGGTTGTCACAGTGAACGACCGTGCCGTCGGTCTTGACGATTTCATACACGACCGAAGGCAGCGTGGTGACCAGATCGAGGTCAAACTCGCGCTCAAGGCGCTCCTGAATGACCTCCATGTGCAGCATGCCGAGGAAGCCGCAGCGGAAGCCGAAGCCCAGCGCGACCGAGCTTTCCGGCTCGAACGACAGCGCCGCGTCGTTGAGCCGGAGCTTTTCCAGCGCATCGCGCAGGTCGGGGTACTTGGAGCCGTCCTCGGTGTAAATACCGCAGAACACCATGGGCTGCGCCGGACGGTAGCCGGGCAGCGGCTCAGCGGTCGGGCGGTTCGCCTCGGTAACCGTATCGCCCACGCGGGTATCGGACACGGTCTTGATGGACGCGGTGAAGTAACCGACCTCGCCCGCGCACAGCTCCTGCTGGGGCGACAGGCCGAGCGGCAGCATATAGCCGCACTCGAGCACCTGGAATTCCGCGCCCGTGGCCATCATTTTGACCTTCATCCCCGGGCGGATGCTGCCCTCCATCAGGCGCATATACACGATAACGCCCTTATAGGGGTCGTACTGGCTGTCAAAAATCAGCGCACGCAGCGGCGCGTCCGCATCGCCCGACGGCGCAGGGATGTCGGACACGATGCGCTCGAGCACCTCGTGGATGTTGATGTTCATTTTCGCGGAGATCTCCGGGCTGTCCTCGGCCGGGATGCCGATGATGTCCTCGATCTCCTGCTTGACGCGCGGCGCATCCGCCGCCGGCAGGTCGATCTTGTTGATGACCGGTACGACCTCCAGCCCTGCGTCGATGGCGAGGTAGGTGTTGCCCAGCGTCTGCGCTTCGATGCCCTGCGCCGCGTCCACGACCAGCAGCGCGCCCTCGCACGCGGCCAGCGAGCGCGAGACCTCGTAGTTGAAGTCCACATGCCCGGGCGTGTCGATCAGGTTCATCTCGTAGGTCTTGCCGTCGTCCGCCTCGTATTCCATGCGCACCGCGCGCGCCTTGATCGTAATGCCGCGCTCGCGCTCGAGGTCCATATTGTCCAGCAGCTGTTCCTCCATCTCGCGCTGGGACACGGCTTTGCACTGTTCGAGCAGGCGGTCGGCCAGCGTCGACTTGCCGTGGTCAATATGCGCAATAATGGAAAAATTTCTGATTTGCTCACGATTTTTCACACCGGAAGCTCCTTATCTGTTACATAAATTGCAATATGGGAATATTATAACACGCCCGCGCCCGTCCCACAAGCGTTCTTTTGCATAAGCTCCGCGCCGCTGCGCAGCCCCGTCCGCAGTTTTTACACAAATTTTCGTTTCCCTTGCTTTGGATTTGAACTTGATCGGGTATACTGGATAGCGTCATCAAGCCAGACTCTTTCTCTTTTCTTTTATACTTTCCCGAAAACAGGGGCGGCTGCGCCGTCCCTGTTTTCGCATGCCTGTTTCAGCCTGATGAAAAAAAACTTGCATTTTGTTGGAAACAGGTATATACTTCAAAACAGCAGAGCACGAAACTGCTTTGCACAACCGAATATCAGGATTCTTCAGGGCAGGGTGCAATTCCCTACCGGCGGTACAGCCCGCGAGCGGACGCTCTTTCGAGCGAATGCATGATTCGGTGAAACTCCGAGGCCGACAGTATAGTCTGGATGAAAGAAGAATGCGCGGAATATGGGATTTTTCCCGTTTTCCGTTTGTTTGCTGTTCTGAAATACCCTTTGGTATTTCAGATTTTTGTTTTTCTGCGGCAATATTGCGCGTCCCGAGGATTCTGTCTTCGGGACTTTTTTATTGCCGAGGTGATTTTATTTGCAAGAAAAAGATGCGTTGTACATGCGCCGTGCGCTCGGGCTGGCAAGGCGCGGCGCGGGGCGCGTCAGCCCCAACCCCATGGTCGGCTGCGTGATCGTCAAAGGCGGCTGCATCATCGGCGAGGGCTGGCACGAGCAGTGCGGCGGGCTGCACGCCGAGCGCAATGCCCTGAAAAACTGCACGGAGGACCCCGCGGGCGCGGACCTGTACGTCACGCTCGAGCCGTGCTGCCACTGGGGACGTACCCCGCCCTGCACGGATGCGATCCTCGAGAAAAAGATCGGCCGCGTATTTGTCGGCTGTCTTGACCCCAACCCGCTCGTCGCGGGCAAGGGCGTGCAGATCTTACGCGACGCGGGCATCCCGGTCGAGACCGGCGTGTGTGAGGACGAGTGCCGGCGGCTCAATCAGGTGTTCTTCCACTACATCACGCACAAGACACCCTTTGTGGTGCTCAAGTACGCGATGACCCTGGACGGCAAAATCGCCGCCCGCACCGGCGACAGCCGTTGGGTGACGGGCGAAGCCGCCCGGGCGCACGTCCACGGGACGCGCAACCGCCTGACCGGCATCATGGCAGGCGTGGGCACGGTGCTTGCGGACGACCCCCTGCTCACCTGCCGCATGGAGGGCGGCCGCAATCCGGTGCGCATCATTTGCGACAGCCGCGCGCGCACTCCGCTGGACAGCCGGATCGTCCGCACCGCGCGCGAAGTGCCGACCATCCTCGCGGTCACGGAGCAGAATGAACGCACAGCAGCGCTTGCGGCCGCGGGTATCGATATCCTGCTGTGCGAAGCGGACGCGCAGGGACATGTCCGTCTCACCGATCTGATGGAACAGCTCGGCGCGCGCCAGATCGACAGCATCCTGCTCGAGGGCGGTTCGTCGCTCGCCTTCTCCGCGCTGGAAGCCGGGATCGTACGCAAGGTGCAGGCGTACATCGCGCCCAAGCTGATCGGCGGCGCGGATGCGAAAACACCGGTCGGCGGCGCGGGCTTTGCCAAAATGGCGGACGCGCTCACGCTGCAAAACCCGACCGTCACCCCGCTGGGGGACGATTTCCTGCTGGAAGGAGATTTGCCATGTTCACCGGCATCATCGAAGAAATAGGTACAGTGCGCCGCATCGAGCGCGGCGCCAGGGGCGCGCGGCTGACCATCGGTGCAAAAACCGTGCTCGAGGGCACAAAAACCGGCGACAGCATCGCCACGAACGGCGTGTGCCTGACCGTCACCGGCATGACGGCGGACAGCTTTACCGCGGACGTGATGGCCGAGACCCTGCGCCGCTCCGGGCTGGGCGCGCTGCAAAGCGGCGCGCCGGTCAACCTCGAGCGCGCCATGCCGGCAAACGGCCGCTTCGGCGGGCATATCGTTTCCGGCCACATCGACGGTACGGGCACAGTCGCGTCCCTCCGGCGCGAGGACAACGCGGTCTGGGTGACCGTGCACGCCGCCCCTTCCCTGCTGCGGTACATCGTCGAAAAAGGGTCAATCGCGATCGACGGCGTCAGCCTGACGGTTGCTGCGGTGGATGCAAACGGGTTTTCGGTATCCATCATCCCGCACACGGGCGCTGAGACCATCCTGCTCGGCAAGCGCCCGGGCGACACGGTCAACCTCGAGTGCGACGTGATCGGCAAATACGTCGAAAAGCTGCTCCATCCCCATCAGGCGGAACAAAGCGGCATTACCATGGAATTTTTAGCACAGAACGGCTTTTAGGAGGGAATACACATGAACAATCTGGTTGAACAGGCGCTCTGCGACCTGCGCGAAGGCAGGATGGTGCTCGTCATTGACGACCCTGACCGCGAGAATGAGGGCGACCTGATCTGCGCGGCAGAATTTGCCACCACGGAAAACGTCAACTTCATGGCGACCCATGCCAGGGGGCTGATCTGCACGCCCATGTCGGGCGCGCTCGCGGATGCCCTCGGCCTGCCGCCCATGGTAGAGGACAATACGGACAACCACGAGACCGCCTTCACGGTCTCCATCGACTACAAGGACACGACCACCGGCATTTCCGCCGAGGAGCGCGGCCTGACCGCCCGCATGTGCGTGGTCGAGGGCGTAAAGCCGTCCGACTTCCGCCGTCCGGGGCATATGTTCCCGCTGCGCGCGGTCGAGGGCGGCGTGCTCAAACGCACCGGCCACACCGAAGCGACGGTCGACCTGTGCCGCCTTGCGGGGCTCGCGGAATGCGGCCTGTGCTGCGAGATCATGCGCGAGGACGGCACCATGATGCGCACGACCGAGCTAAGGCAGTTCGCTGCTCAACACAACCTCACCATGCTCTCGCTTGCGGACATCATCGCCTACCGCCGCCGGACCGAGACGCTGGTCGAGCGCGTGGCGTGCGCCAAGTTCCCCACGCGGTACGGGCAGTTCACGATCTACGGCTATGTCAATAAACTCAATGGCGAGCACCATGTCGCCATGACCATGGGCGACGTGGGCGACGGCGAACCTGTGCTCGGCCGCGTGCACTCGGAGTGCCTGACCGGCGACGCGCTTGGCTCGGCGCGCTGCGACTGCGGCGAGCAGTACGACGCGGCGATGAAGATGATTGCGCGCGAGGGGCGCGGCGTGCTGGTCTACATGCGGCAGGAAGGCCGCGGCATCGGCCTGATCAACAAACTCAAGGCCTACGAATTGCAGGATCAGGGCATGGACACGGTCGAGGCCAACGTAGCGCTCGGCTTCCCGCCCGACCTGCGCGACTATGGCATCGGCGCGCAGATCCTGAGCGACCTCGGCGTGCACAAGCTGCGCCTGATGACCAACAACCCGACCAAGGTGGTCGGCCTCGGCGGCTACGGCATCGAGATCGTCGAGCGTGTGCCGATCCAGATCGCGGCCAACCCGTATGACGCGTTCTACCTCAAGACCAAGCAGGTCAAAATGGATCACATGACACAATATAAATGATAACCATATATAAAGGAGAGAAAACAAATGAAGGTACTCGAAGGGAAACTGGTAGCAGGCAAAGGGAAATTCGCCATCGTCGCCTCGCGCTTTAATGAATTTATCGTCTCCAAGCTGATCTCGGGCGCAGAGGATACGCTTGTCCGCCACGGCGTGGATTCGGATGACATCACGCTGGTCTGGGTGCCGGGGGCGTTCGAGATCCCGCTGGCGGCCATGAAGCTCGCGCAGTCGGGCAAATACTGCGCGATCGTCTGCCTGGGCGCTGTGATCCGCGGCTCGACCTCGCACTACGACTATGTCTGCAACGAGGTATCCAAGGGCATCGCGCAGGTGAATTTGCAGACCGGCGTACCCGCCGCATTCGGCATTGTGACCACCGAGAACATTGAGCAGGCCATCGAGCGCGCCGGCACCAAGGCGGGCAACAAGGGCGCGGACGCCGCGCTCACCGCGCTCGAGCTGGCCAACCTGCTGCCGCAGCTGTAAACATACCTTATATAATATACAATCTATTTTCAAGCTGACAAAATACGCCCCCTGGCCGGAAACCGGCCGGGGGGCGTCACTTATGCTTCAGCGGGCAGGCTTCAGCCGATATTAAGCGCCTCGCGCAGCACATGCAGGCTTGCCAGGTGCCCGTCCAGCATGGAGAGCGTCAGGTCCTCCATTTCCAGGGAAATCTCGTCATCGTAGCCCGACATGCGTACAACCGAGAAGAATTCCTTCCACCATTTTGCGTCATGTCCCGCACCGACCGCGACATAATTCCATGCACGCCGCGCAAACGCATCGATCGGCTTGGTATCCAGCATGCCGTTGGGCTGCCAGTAGCGGCGCTCCGGGCGCGAGTCCTTGCCGTGGATATGGTAGATCGCGCCGTGTTCGCCCAGCACGCGCGCCGCCTCGATCGGGTCGCCGCCCATCCAGAACAGGTGCGAGGGGTCGAGGTTCATGCCCACCATCGGGCCGACCGCCTCGCGCAGGCGCAGACAGGTTTCCGGGTTGTATACCAGCTGCATGCCATGGTTCTCAAGCGCGATTTTCTCAATCCCGCAGTCCGCCGCCATCTTAACAATCTCTTTCCAGACGGGGATTGCGACCTCGTTCCACTGGTAATCCAGAATGTCCTGCGTCTCCGGCGGCCAGGAGGTTGTGATCCATACCGGGGTCTTGTCCCCCTTGCAGCCCGCGGGCAGGCCGCTCATCATCACGATCTTTTTCACGCCGAGCATACGCGCCAGTTCAAACGTCTTTTTGGTGACGTCCATATCCTTTTCATATGCCAGAGGGTTGCCCGAGCAGTTGAGCGCACATAACTCCAGCCCCTTTCCGCGCATGGCGTCATACCATTTTTCACGCGCAGCCTGGTCACTTACCAGCAGGTCGAGGTCGCAGTGCGGCGCGCCCGACCAGTTGCCCGTGCCGATTTCCAGCGCAGCAATCCGCTGCCCGGCACAAAATTCCAGCATTTTATCATACGGCATGTCCAGTGTGCAGGTTTTGATTGCCAGTTTCATTGTCATCCATCTCCCTTGTTAATTTGCGATAATTTTACCACACTGTAACCTTTACTCGCAAGTGATTTCTCCAAAACATACCCAAATCGACTGCATTTTCACCCACATTTTCTTATGAGATATGTCCAAAATGTAAAATAATGCACAATGCACAGCCCCTGTCCTGCCCGATTTTTTACTTTCTTTGTTATCCTGCACAAATCCTACCAATGGCAAAATACTATTAACGACAAAAATACCAACAAACACTTGCCAAAGCACTGACAATGCATTAGAATATTAACAGAACGTTGGAGCGTTCATCGCCCTGCGGACCGGCAGGGTAAAACGAAGAGCAGGTCAGGCAGACCGTTTACAGCAAAGGCAGTTGCTGTTGCTGTTTGGGATTATCCCCAGCGCCTGCCGCCCCTGTGAAAAAAAGGAGAGAGGTTTTATCATGAAGAAGAGACTATTGGCAATGTTGCTCGCAGGCGCAATGTGCGCAAGCCTTGCTGCTTGCGGCGGCGACACCAGCTCGGCCGGCACTGAGACCGGCGGCGAGACCGGCACCGAAACCAGCGGCGAGGGTTACAGCATCGACGTTATCCTCAAGACCACGGCTTCCGAGTACTGGAGCTACGTACAGGCGGGCGCTGAGGCTTATGAGACCGAGCATCCGGAAGTCACCGTTGAGGTCAAGGGCGCTTCGTCCGAGACCGCTTACGATGAGCAGCAGAACATGATCGAGACCGACCTGAACTCCGGCGCGTATGACGCTTTCGTTATCGCTCCCCTGCAGGCTGACCTGGTCAAGACCCTGATCGCAGGCCAGACCGCCCCGATCATCGCGGTTGACACCGACATCGATGCACCGGAAGTCCTGTCCTTCGTAGGCACCGGTAACGAAGAAGCTGCTGCAATGGGCGGCGAGGCTGCTGTTGAAGCCGCTAAGGAAGCCGGCTGGGCCGACGACCAGCTGACCGCTATCTCGATCTCCGGCGTACAGGGCGACAGCACTGCTGAAGCACGTCTGGCTGGTTACCAGAAGGGCGTTGAAGCTGCCGGCGGCACCTTCCTCGCAGACGAGATCCAGTATGCAAACGCAGTAGCTGACCAGGCTGCTACCTCGATGGAAGCAATCATGCAGAACCATCCGGAAGGCGTTGCGATGATCCTCTGCAACAACGACGATATGGCTATGGCGGCTGCCCGCGCTGCCAGCGGCAACTCTGCTTATGCCAACACGATCTTTGTTGGTTTCGACGGCATCCAGTCCGCGTGCAACGCGATCCTGAACGGCGAAGAGACCATGTCCGTTGCGCAGGAAGCGTACGACATGGGCTACAAGGCTGTTGAAGCAGCTGTTGCAGCGCTGAACGGCGAAGAGCTCGAGGATTTCATCGATTCCGGCTGCTCCGTTATCACCGCTGATAACGCACAGGAGCGTCTGGATACCCTGAAGGGCTATCTTGGCGAGTAATCCTGCATCCCGTCAGTAAGTAATTTTATGTGAAAGGGAGGAACCCCTGCAGGATTGAAAAAATCGATGCAGGGGTTCTTTCCGATTACCAGCCGCGAGACTCTGTAAACAGCGGGCGGCGCTGCTGGGCGCGCCTGTGGGTAAAACTGAGCCGAGAGCAGTTTTCTTCCAATCCCGCATTTTATCTCGGAGAAGAAAAGGTGATATGCAAATGAGTGAATACGTAGTAGAACTGAAAAACGCGACCAAGCGTTTTCCGGGCGTAGTGGCTCTAAGGAACATGCAGCTCGCCGTAAAGCCCGGGGAGATC
>DXIC01000172.1 GCA_019113065.1 Candidatus Agathobaculum stercoravium | reverse complement strand
CCTTTATAATAATACCCCCTGATGCAGTACTTGTATTTTCCTGCATCAGGGGGTATTCTGTTACCGGCTGTTTTTATTGAACCTGTTCATTGGGACCGGCTTTTTTCATGCAAACCGGATGTTTACTGCTTGTTTTTGATGTATTCATCCATTGCCGCGGCCGCACGCTTGCCCGCGCCCATGGCAAGGATAACGGTAGCCGCACCGGTAACGGCGTCGCCGCCGGCGAATACGCCGTCCTTGGACGTGATGCCGTGCTCCTCGTCCGCGATGATGCAGCCCTTGCGGTTGGTGTCCAGACCCGGGGTGGTGTGGCGGATCAGCGGGTTGGGCGTGGTGCCGATTGCCGCGATGACACAGTCCAGATCGAGCGTGAACTCGCTGCCTTCGACCGGCACCGGACGGCGGCGGCCGGACTCGTCAGGCTCGCCCAGCTCCATCTGCTGGCAGCGCATGCCGCAGACGTTGTAATTTTCGTCCGCGAGCACTTCGAGCGGCGCGGTCAGGAACTTGAAGATAATGCCCTCTTCCTTGGCGTGATGGATCTCCTCAAGACGGGCGGGCAGTTCCTTCTCCGAACGGCGGTAGACAATGTAGACCTCCTCCGCGCCCATACGCTTGGCGCAGCGCGCCGCGTCCATGGCCACGTTGCCGCCGCCCACGACCGCAACCTTGTGCGCGTGGAAGATCGGGGTGGGGGAGCCGTCCTGGTAGGCCTTCATCAGATTGATGCGGGTCAGGTACTCGTTGGCCGAGTAAACGCCATTGGCGTTCTCGCCCGGCACGCCGATAAAGCTCGGCAGGCCTGCGCCCGAGCCAACAAAGATCGCCTCGTAGCCGTCGGCAAACAGCTCGTCGATGGTCTCGGAGCGGCCGACAACAAAGTTCAGCACAAATTCAACGCCGAGGTCTTTGAGCGTGTCGATCTCCTTCTGCACGATCGCCTTGGGCAGACGGAATTCCGGGATGCCGTACATCAGCACGCCGCCTGCGGTGTGCAGGGCTTCGAATACCGTTACCTCATAGCCCATGCGCGCAAGGTCGCCCGCGCAGGTCAGGCCGGCAGGGCCTGCGCCCACGATCGCGCACTTGTGGCCGTTGGAAGCGGGCTTTGCAGCCTTCTCCTCGCCATGCTCGCGCGCGTAGTCCGCGACAAACCGCTCCAGGCGGCCGATCGCCACCGGCTCGCCCTTGATGCCGCGCACGCACTTCTGCTCGCACTGGGTCTCCTGCGGGCATACACGGCCGCAGACAGCCGGCAGCGCGGAGGTCTCCTTGATCTTGGCCGCTGCTTCGAGGAACTTGCCCTCGGCAACCAGCGCGATGAACTCAGGGATCTTGACCTGCACCGGGCAGCCCGAGATGCAGGGCTTGTTCTTGCAGTTCAAGCAGCGCTGCGCTTCTTCGATGGCCATTTCCGGCGTGTAGCCGAGCGTGACTTCGTCAAAGTTCTTGTTGCGCACGTCCGGCGCCTGCTCGGGCATGGGCATCTTTTTCGGGTTCATATTCGGCATGTTACTTGACCTCCATCTTGAACAGGTTGCAGTGCTCCTCGCGGCGCGCGACTGCGTCCTTTTCCTGCGCCTTGTACATTGCGCCGCGGCGCATGGCGCTGTCGAAATCAACGAGGTGGCCGTCAAAGTCCGGGCCGTCGACGCAGGCGAACTTTGTCTCGCCGCCGACCGTCAGGCGGCAGCCGCCGCACATGCCCGTGCCGTCGACCATGATGGTGTTCATGGAGACAATGGTCTTGATGCCGTAGGGGCGGGTCACCTCGGAAACGAACTTCATCATGATCATCGGGCCGATCGCGATGACTGCGTCGTACTGGTTGCCCGCCTCGATCAGTTCCTTGAGCTTGTCGGTAACAAAGCCCTTGTTGCCGTTCGAGCCGTCGTCGGTCATGATATAAAGGTTGGTGGAGGCGGCCTTCATCTCGTCCTCCAGAATGACGATATCCTTACTGCGGAAGCCTGCGATCAGGTCGACCTGGCAGCCGAGCTCATGCAGCTTCTTGGCCTGCGGATATGCAATCGCACAGCCCAGGCCGCCGCCGACGACTGCAACCTTGTGCATGCCGTCGAACTCGCTGGCCTTGCCCAGCGGGCCGACGAAGTCATGCAGGCAGTCGCCCTCGGAAAGTGCGCCGAGCGCCATGGTGGTTGCGCCGACTTCCTGGAAGATGATCGTGACCGCACCCTTTTCGCGGTCAAAGTCCGCAATGGTAAGCGGGATGCGCTCGCCGTCCGCGTCCACGCGCAGGATGATGAACTGGCCGGGCTCGGCCTTGCGCGCCACATGCGGCGCATCGATCACCATCAGCTTGGTGTTCGCGTTCAGCGTCTGCTTTTTCAGAATCTGATACACTGAATTTCGTACCTCCTTGCGTTTGTCGCATCGAACACATCTATTATACTGTCAATGCAACGTGAACGCAAGACCAAATAGGGACAGGAAAACAGATGTTTTGGCAGTATGTGCGGGTTCCGGATGCGCAAAACACAGATTTTAGTAATTGAGCACAATATAGTCCCCGGAGACGAAGCCCTCATAGTCGCCATAGCGCACCGCATACCAGCCGTCGTACTGCCCGAGCACAGTCAGCTGCGCGCCGTCGGGGGCCTTGCCGATGACGGGCGCGGAGAGCGACGGGGCGGAGCGGATGTTCAGGTTGCCGGAGGAGACCTCGACGGTCGCGGTCTGGATGGGCTGCGGCTCGACAAAGGGGATGCGGAAATACTCGGTCAGCGACAGCACGACATTACGCGCGATGGCGTCGATGTTGGAGCGGATCCATTCCGCGTCCGCCGGGTTATCGTGGTAGGCGAATTCGATCAGCACCGCGGGGGCGCGTGTGCGCGTGACCTCGCCGAGCGAGTCGGTCGGCCGTATGGTCACGTCGGTTGGGACGGGGTAGATGGATTTGAGGTTCGCAGCGACGATCTGCGCGAGGCGCTCGCTGCGCATGGAATCCGGGTCATAATACACGTCCGCGCCGCGCAGCTGGCCGGACAGGGTTTCGGGCGCGGCGTTGGAGTGCAGCGCGACATGCGCGTCGTAATCGCCTTCATTGGACGTGCGGATGGACGAGGCGGCGGTCATGTCCGGGGTGTTGCGGGAAAATGCAATACCGGAGGCGGTAAGATACGGCTCCATTGCGTCCGCAATCTGGTTCATGTAGTATTCCTCCGAGCCCTGCCCGTCGTAATAGGCGTTGTATTCCTGCGTCGAAGGGGATAAGTAGATACTGGGCATAGCGGTAACCTCCAAACGGGATTTTGTCGCTGTCAGCCTATGCAAAACACGGTTAATCGGTCACAGCATAAGCGATATGACGAAAAACAGGGGCAAATTTGTGCGTTTTTCGGTGATAAAGGGGTTGCATTTTAAATCACAGCACTGTATAATAATTAACATGCTTAAAAGGCCGGCGAAAACGCCGGAACTTTGGGAGGAGAGAAATATGATGAAGAAGCTTTCTATTGCGATGCTGAGCATGGTGCTTGCGGGCTCGATGCTGCTGACCGGCTGCGGCGGCGGAAATACCGAGCAGACCACCACCGACGAGGGCACGGACTCCGCTACCACGGAAACCGCCGGCACCGAGGGCGGCGTGCTGCGCATGGGTACCAACGCGACCTTCCCGCCGTATGAGTATGTTGACGAGAACAACGAGGTTGCCGGTATCGATGCGGACATCGCGGCAGCGATTGCCGACAAGCTCGGCATGGAGCTGGAAATCACCGATATGGCATTTGATTCGCTGATCCCGGCGCTGCAGTCCGACACGATCGACATCGTTCTGGCGGGCATGACGGTTGACCCGGAGCGCGCGGAGCAGGTGAACTTCACGGACTCTTACGCGACCGGCGTACAGGTCATCATTGTTCCGGAAGATTCGGATATTGCATCTCCGGATGATCTGGAGGGCAAGAACATCGGCGTGCAGACCGGCACCACCGGCGATCTGCAGTGCACGGATGCCTACGGCCAGGAATTCGTCAAGCAGTTTGATAACGGCCCGCTCGCTGTTGCAGCGCTGCTCAATGGCCAGATCGACTGCGTTGTCATCGACAACGAGCCGGCAAAGAACTATGTTGCAGCCAATGAGGGCCTGAAGATCCTCGACACTGCATATGCAGACGAAGACTATGCTGCTGCGATCGCCAAGGAAGACACAGAGCTGTTTGAGCAGGTAAATACCGCGATCCAGGAGCTCAAGGAAGACGGTACGATCGCTTCCATCATCGAAAAGTATATCCCGTCCGACGGCGGCAGCGAGGACACTGCTGCGTAAGCAGGGGCAGGCAATAGAAAAGGGACGGCGCGTGCCGCCCCTTTTCTTCCGTTATACAGAAAGGGGATAAGTTGTGGGAGTTCTCACTATGGCTGGCTGGCTGGAGACAGCGCCGGGCTGGGTCGCTTCGCTTCCGGAAGGACTGCAGACGCTGCTGTTCCAACTCTACCAGACTTTCATTTATCAGGACCGCTGGACATGGTATGCTGACGGTCTGAAAGTCACGTTTATCGTCACGATCGGCGCGCTTATTCTCGGCGTTATCATCGGTATGCTGATCGCTGTTGTCCGCACCGCGCATGATTCGCAGCGCGCGGGCAAACACAACCCGGTCCTGGGTGTGCTCAATGCCATCTGCAAGGTTTACCTGACGGTCATCCGCGGTACGCCGATGATGGTCCAGCTGCTTATCAGCTGCTTTGTCATCATGGTGCCAAAGGACGATACCGGCCGCCTGATTTGCGGTATTGTCACGCTGGGCATCAACTCGGGCGCCTATGTGGCGGAGATCGCGCGCTCCGGCCTGATGTCGATCAGCGCCGGCCAGATGGAGGCGGGCCGCTCGCTCGGCCTGAACTACCGCCAGACCATGTGGTACATCATCATCCCGCAGGCGATCAAGAACATCCTGCCTGCGCTCGGCAATGAGATGATCACCCTGCTCAAGGACACCTCGCTGGTGTCGGTCATCGCGCTGCGCGACGTGACCAAGCAGGCGCAGAACATCGTTACCAATACCTATACGCCGTTTGTGCCGTATATCAGCCTTGCGGTGATCTATCTGGTGATCGTTATTATCCTGACCAAGCTGCTTGGCATTTTTGAAAGGAGGCTGCGTGCAAGTGATCGACGTTAGGAATTTGCATAAGGCCTTTGGCGACCATGAGGTGCTCAAGGGCGTAAACGAGCATATTGAAAAGGGCGAGAAGGTTGTTATCATCGGGCCGTCCGGCTCGGGCAAATCGACCTTCCTGCGCTGCCTCAACCTGCTCGAGGAGCCGACGAGCGGCGATATTATCTTCGAGGGGCAGAATATCACCTCCAAGGAGACGGATATCAACGTAGTCCGCCGCCGCATGGGCATGGTGTTCCAGCAGTTCAACCTGTTCCCGCACCTGACCGTGCGCGAAAACATCAAGCTTGCGCCGGTCAAGCTCAAAATCATGACCGACGAAGAGGCGGACAAGCGCGCCATGCAGCTTCTGGAGCGCGTCGGCCTGCCGGACAAGGCGGACAGCTACCCGATCCAGCTTTCGGGCGGCCAGCAGCAGCG
>DXIC01000171.1 GCA_019113065.1 Candidatus Agathobaculum stercoravium | reverse complement strand
GACGATGGCGCGGCCGATGGCCACCCGCTGGCGCTGGCCGCCGGACAGCGCCTTGGGCTTGCGGTCCAGGTACTGGGTGATGCCGAGGATCTCGGCCGCCTGGCTGACGCGCTGCGCGATCTCCTCCTTGGGGGTCTTGCGCAGCTTGAGCGGGAAGGCCATGTTCTCCCAGACGCTCATGTGCGGATACAGGGCGTAGTTCTGGAAAACCATCGCAATATCGCGGTCCTTGGGCGCGACGTCGTTGACCAGCTGGCCGTCGATATACAGCTCGCCGCCGCTGATCTCCTCCAGGCCGGCGACCATGCGCAGCGTGGTGGATTTGCCGCAGCCCGAGGGGCCGACCAGGACGATGAATTCCTTGTCCTTGATCTCCAGATTGAAATCATGGACCGCAAGGACGCCTTCGTCCGTGATCTGGAGGTTGGTCTTTTTCTCCTCGGCGCCCTTCTTTTTCTTTTTGGTCTCCTGATAGGGGTAGACCTTTTTCACATTTTTCAGAATGACTTCTGCCATGTGGCATTTCCTCCTCTAGTAAATCAGGCTTCCGGAAGATAGCGGGCGTCCAGCACGCCGTCGCGCCCGACGGTAAACACCAGCGCCTCGTGCGGGGGTGTGTGCAGTTCCGGAAGGCAGGGGCAATCGGAAAAATAAAGCCTGGCGCCGCACGCCTCCAGCAGATGCAGGGTATCCGGGTGGGCGCTGTTGTAGCGCCGGTCGCTGGAAGCGCAGCACACGACTGCCGATGGATGGATCTTGTCCGCGAGCGCGCGGTCGGCGCCGTCGATCTGCCCGTGGTGGCCGACTTTGAACAGGTCGGCGCGCAGCTCCGTGTCCGCAATGCCGCCGTAGCCGGCGCGGTTGGTGTCGCCGGGCAGCAGGATGCGCGTACCCTGATAGTCCAGCCGCAGGATCAGGCTGTAATTGTTCATGCGCGCGTCCAGGGCGGACAGCTTTTGCAGGAAGGCGGCTGGATCGGTTTCGGCGTAAAGTTCGCTGGTCTGCTGCTCCAGTGCGGCGCAGTCCGCCGCAGAGGGCGCGAGCACCTCGGCGCAAAGGCCGGGGCAGAGCGGGATGCTGTCCCCCGCGTGCAACGCGCGGACCGTGCCGCCGTGCGCTTCGGTGAGCGAGCACAGCGTGATGTAATCGTTCAGCGCGCGCAGGAATTTGCTCTGCGAAGGGTTTTGCGCGGCGGACACGTCCAGCGGCCGCAGGCTGCGGTAGTAGTCCGGCGGCAGGGTCTGCCAGAGTTCGGCGGGCGGCAAAAGCCGCGCCGCTTCCAGCAGGCCGCAGATGTGGTCCTCGTGCGTATGGGTGCTGACCATCAGGTCGATCCGTTCCGGCCCGTGGGCGGACAGGTATTCCTGGATGGGGATGCGGCCCGAGCTGCGGTCTTCAAATTCCGAGGCTTCCGCGCCGCCGCCGTCGATCAGCGCAGTGAATACGCCGCCGGGGCGGGAAGCGTCCGGGCATTCGAGCAGCATGGCTTCGCCATACCCCACATTCACAAAAGTGAGCTTCATCTTTTCCATAGGCATTCATTATTGGATGGCGCGTTTGATGTAAACGCTGGAGAGGATCAGTACCAGGATCGTCATAACGATGGCGCCGGCGCTGCCGAAGCCGAAGTCCAAAGAGGAAATACCATAGTTATAGAGGTACTGGGTGATGGTCGAAGTGCTGTTGGCCGGGCCGCCGCCGGTCAGCAGGTTGACCTTGTCGAACAGGCGGAAGCTGTCGATCGTGCGGAGCAGGGCGCACAGCGCGAGACTGTTCTTGATGTTCGGGATGGTGACATAGAACAGGATCTTCAGGCGGCCTGCGCCGTCGATGCGCGCAGCCTCGTACTGGCTCTGCGGCACGGATTGCAGCGCGGCGTACAGCAGCAGGAATACGAACGGCGCGCTCTGCCAGACGTCGATGACGACCAGCATGCCGAACGCGGTGTGGATGTCGGAGAACCAGTTGTAGACCGGCAGGCCGAGCGTTTGCAGCACCTGGTTGACGATGCCGTAGTTGGGGGAAAGCATCATACGCCAGCTCAGCGCGACCGTTACGGTCGGGAGCAGGTAGGGCAGGAGCAGCAGCGTGCGCATGGTCTTCTGGCCGCGGCGCAGGCAGTTGACAAACAGCGCCATGACAAAGCCGATCAGCATCTCGAAGATCACCGCAAGGATGGTGAACTTGACCGTGTTCCAGATGGACTGCTGGAAATAGGGGTCGGTCAGCAGGTCGGTATAGTTCTTGAGCGCGATAAAGCTCGCGGGCTCGCGCAGGTTGCGCAGCAGGTTATAGTCCGTAAAGCTGTAAAACAGCGTGAAGAGCAGGGGATAAGCGGTCATGATCAGCAGTACGACCAGCGTCGGCGTGATCATGGAATAGCCGAAGCGCTTGGTCTGCACATCGGCGGTATGGAGTTTTGCGGAATTATTTCTTCTCATATCAGACCTCACAGTTCCGGGAGGTATTTTTGTTGCAAGTACGATAGAAAAGGGCCGGGGCGCCTTGCGGCGCCCCGGCCGCTCGTTATGCGGGGAAAGGGAAGGGCTCAGATCAGCCCGCCATCAGCTCCTCCAGCTGGGTCTGCGCATCCGCAAGGCCCTGATCCACGGTCTTTACACCATTGATGATATTGTCCATCTCGGTGCCCAGCGTGGTATAGAACTGGGTCCACTCAGAGATTACCGGGCGGTAAACGCCGCTTTCCAGCGCTTCGCAGACGACTTCGTACTGCGGGTAGGTTTCCAGGACCTCAGGATCCTGCAGGCTGGAGTAACGGCACGGGACGCCGCCGGAAGCTACGGTAGACTTCTGCACGTCAGCATCCATCAGGTAGGTCAGCAACTCGGCTGCGAGCTCCTGATTCTGGCTGTTGGCCGGGATGCCGAGCGCCCAGATGCCGTATACGTTCGCGTTGTGGGCCTCGCCGCCGTCGGTCGCCGCGCCGTTGAGCGCGATATAGTCAGCAGCGGAATCCGCGGTGGGGGTGTACCAGCCCGGCCAGCCGATGCCCATGGTGCCGGAACCGGTGTCGACGGAAGCGATCAGGTCGTCCTTGACCTGTGCTTCGCCGGTTGCAA
Source organism: Candidatus Agathobaculum stercoravium (assembly GCA_019113065.1). GTDB lineage: Bacteria > Bacillota > Clostridia > Oscillospirales > Butyricicoccaceae > Agathobaculum > Agathobaculum stercoravium. Next base: position 16,825 of record DXIC01000171.1, on the reverse strand, counting down.
TCAGCTCAAGGTAGTAGTTCATCGCGTTCTTGAACTCTTCGGTGTTGACGGTGGGCTGGTTGTTGTCATCGATGACCCAGCCGCCGTAGGAGAGCAGGATGGGCAGGAAGTCGACTACCAGGTTGTTCTGGCCGTCGCCGCGGTAGATAAAGCCCTTCTTGCCGTCAGCCTGGGCCTGCTTGCAGATGGCCAGGATGTCCTCAAGGGAATCGATGGTGTCCGCGTTGTAGCCGGCCGCCTCTACGTTGGCCTTGTTGAACATCAGGACGGTCACGTTGCCGTAGTAGGGGGCGAGGTAAACGTCGTCGCCGACATAGCAGATCGAGGTGGTAGCGGGGATGATGTCGTCGTCCAGTTCATAGCCCAGCTCGGACAGGTTGGCCAGCACGCCGTTCTCGGTAAACTCGGCCATCCAGGAGCCGTCGACCATGCACAGGTCGTAGGAGCCGTCTGCGTTGATCGCGTCCAGCGCGATGCCGGAGTACAGGTCGGACTCGGACAGCTCCTGCACGTTGCAGGTCACGCCGTGCTCTTCTTCGAAAGCGGGCAGGCATTCCTTAATAACATCCGCATAGGTGCCGGCGCGCAGGATCAGGTTCAGTTCGGTCGAACCGCCGGAGCTGCTGTCCTCGCCGGAGCTGCTGCCGCCACCGCCGCCGCAGGCGGTCATGCCGAGCGCCATTGTCAGCGCCAGTGCCATGGCTATCACTTTTTTCATTTCTTTTTTCCTCCAATCTTAAATGTCCTCTTGTTTCAGGATGGTTTTGCGTATTTGTTTTGTTATTCTTTGACAGCACCGCTCGAAAGGCCGGAGATCAAGTAGTTCTGCGCAAAGATGACAAACAGGGTAATGGGGATGACCGAGATGACGCCGCCCGCGGCAACCAGGCCGAAGTTGGTCAGGCTGTCCTCGGTATTGAGCAGCGCCAGCGCCAGCGGCACCGTGTTGTTCGCCGCAGTGCGGGTGAAGATGACCGTATAGGTGTACTCATTCCAGGCATACATGAACGAGAGCATGGCTACCGCCGCAATGCCCGGTGCGACCAGCGGCAGGACGATCTTGCGGAACAGCTGCCATTCGGTCGCGCCGTCCACCTTGGCGCTTTCCTCGACTTCCTCCGGGAGGTCCTGGAAGAAGCTGATCAGGAACCAGATGATGAGCGGCACGTTGATCAGCACACAGGCCAGCGTGACAGGCAGCTTGGTGTTGAGCACGCCGATCCGGTTGAACATGATGTAAAGCGGGATGGTGAATGCAACCGGGGGAAGGACACGCACGAGCAGCACCCAGTAGGTCAGCGGCTTTTTCAGCCCGAAGCGGAAACGGCGGCGGGCAATGATGTATGCCGCGCAGATGCCGACCAGCAGCGAGATGATCAGCGAGCCGAAGGTGGTCTGCATGCTGTTGATGATCGCCTGGCCGAAATCCTCGGTGGTGAACAGCTGCGAGAAGTGCTCGCCTGTGAGCGACTGCGGGATGAGGCTGATGTGCCCTCTCATCTCATCCGTGGGGCGGATCGACATCGCTACCAGCCAATAGATGGGGAACAGCGATATCAGCAGCAGGACAATGCAGCCGATCGCCTTGCCGACGGTACCGACCCTCTTTTTTGATTTCATCTTATCTCCTCCTTTTTTTGACAGGGAACGAGCGCCCTACAAAGTATATCTGTCTTTATCACCCCAAACTATCTTATTTTGCCTAAGTGTTTGTAAAAATCGCAGAAAATATATTAAAACCCTGCGAAATTTCATGAGGTTGACGCACGGGTGCGCAGCGACGTGGGGACGACGGTCCGGCGGGGGACGTCGGTTTCGCCGCCGAGCAGGGCGGTCATCCGCTCCATGCACAGCTCGCCCATCCGGCGGCAGTCCACATGGACCGAGGTCAGTTCGGGTTCGAGAAGCGTACAGATGGAAGAATCGTCAAACCCAACGACCGCCAGGTCATCGGGCAGGCGGAGCCCCAGACGGCGGGCGGCTTTCATCACGCCCGCGGCGAGCACATCGTTAAACGCGAATACCGCCGGCGGCCGGTCGGGCCGGTCGAGCAGCCCGAGCGCGGCCTGCGTTGCGCTTTCGATATCGCGGTCGCACATGGTAACGCTGGTCTCCTCCAGGGACAGGCCGAGCTGCTTGGCGGAGGAGAGGAAGGCGTTGTACCGTTCGCTGGTGATATAGGAAGAGAAGCGGCCGGCCAGCATGGCGATCCTTCGATGGCCGCGTGAGATCAGATGCTCGAGCGCCTGCTGGACACCGCCCTGCTCGTCCGCAACGATGCAGGGGAGGTCGAAGCCGGGCGCAATGTGGTTGACCAGCACGACGTGGACGTTTTGCTGCTGCAATTCAGCGATCAGGCCGGGCTGGGCGTCGCCTGCGAGGATGGCGCCTTCGATCTGCTTGCTGCGCGGGGTGCGCTGCCAATCCTCGGCAGTGGAGACCAGCAGCTGGTATTCCATGCTGTTGGCCCCGCGCATGACGCCTTCGCAGATGCCTGCGTAGAACTCGTCCAGAAGTGTGGCGCCTTTTTTGCACAGGATAAAGGCAAGCTTGTCCGTCTGCTGCCGCGCCATGGCCCGCGCGATCTCGCTGGGCTGGTAATTGAGCGCCGAAGCGGCTGCATAGACCCGGCGGCGGGTCGATTCACGGACACGGCTGGGATCGGAAAAGGTCCGGGAAACCGTTGCGATGGAAACGCCGGAAAGGCGGGATACATCATATATGGTAGGATGGTTCATCCTATCAACTCCTTTGGGCGTTTGAAAGCACTTACATCATTCCGGTGTATTAGCATTGCCTTGCTGAATATAGGATAGCATTTTGTCTTTGGTAATGCAAGCGATTTTGCATAAATTTTACATAATAGCAAATAAAAACTTAACATGATTGTGCATAATGTACATGCATATGCAGGAAGACAAAAACGGTGCAGGTAGCGGCCGATATGGTTTTTTGAAATTGGTTTGCTATGATAAAGTAGAATATGTAAGCGTTTTCAAAATATGCTATATGGCGGAACACCACGTTTTATGCGCAGGAAATATCACAAACAAGGAGGATGCTGTATGCAGGCGGTGCCGCCCGGGAAAGGGTGGGTATCACGGTTTGCCGTAAAAAGAAAAGAGAAGGGCGGCGGGCCCTTCTCTTTACATGCATTTTACAAACAGCGCCAGAGGACAACCCGCTGCCCGGCAGTCAGCGTGCGATCAGGCCATACAGCAGGGTGTCCAGCAGTTCGCCGGCCTTCTGTTCGGCGTCCCCGGTGGCGTCCTCGCGGATGTACACGCCGAGGAAGTTGACAAAGGCGCGGAACTGACGGATGGCGTCCTCTGTGGAAAGCCGGCCGGTCAACTTTTCTTTTGCCAAAACAGCCAGCAGCGCAGTGTTGTTCAGGTCGTCGAATGCAGTACGGCATGCGTTGACCCGGTCAGCCAGATGCGCAGGCGGGTACATCAGCACGTCGTAAAACAGCTGGCGGTGCGCCGGATGCTGCTGGAAAAACTGCATGCGCACGGCAAAATACTGCTTTACCGTCATATCCGGGATGCAGATGCGTGCAGACAGCCAGTCCGTCATCTCCGCGAACAGCTTTTCGATGCAGGCCAGATAGAGCGCGTCCTTGTTGGGGTAGTAATGGTACAGCATTCCCTTGGAAATCCCGCCGTCCGCGCAGATCAGGTTGAGCGAGCTGCCTGCATAGCCGTGCGCCGCAAACTCCGCGAAGGCGTGGGTCAGGATATGCTCCCGGCTTTTTCTGTTTTTTTCAGCCTGTTTCATCCGGTATGCCCTCCCTGGTTACAGTATAGCAAAAACCGTTTTCTGTGTCCATATTGTAATTGACCGGCCGGTCTGTTTGTGATAGCATAAAAACCAAACCAGACAGTTTGTTTTATGAGGCGATGGACGTGAAGAAGAAACTCGTTTGCATGCTGCTCAGCGCAGCGCTCTTGTCCGGTACGGCGTCGGCTGCGGCGTGGCCGCAGTGGGCGGAGGATGCGCGAAGTTGGGCGGAGCAGCTTTCCTTCAGCGAGGGCCTGTTGCAGGCGCCGGAAGCCGCGGTCACGCGCGGGCAGGCGGCGCAGCTGCTGTATGAAGCGGCAGGACGTCCCACGGTCTCCGGCGGTACGCCGTTTACCGACGTACCCGAAGCCTATGCTGCGGCAACCGCATGGGCGGCATCCGCCGGATGTATCGAGGGCGTAGGCGGCGGCCGGTTCGCGCCGGATGCTCTGGTGACGCGGCAGGAGTTTGCAACGATGCTGTACCGCAGCGCGGGCGAGCCGGCGGTTACCGGCAAGGAGCTGCAAGCCTATACGGATGCCGCGCAGGTCTCCGGCTGGGCGCAGGACGCAATGCTCTGGTGCAACAAGACCGGCGTGATCAGCGGCAAAACGGCCGAGCAGCTGGCGCCCGGGGACACGATTATCATGGCGGAAGCCGTGCTCATCCTCCAGCGCTCGGCGATGCTGCCGGATACCGGGACGCTCGCGCAGGATTTGCAGACCCTGACCGCGCAGCACCGCCCGATCGGTTCGGCGGGCGAGCAGACGGCGGCGCAGTATCTGCAAAGCCGCTTCGCGAAGATGGGGTATCAGGTCAGCACGCAGGCCTATACGAATGACGCGGGGCAGACCGGCACCAACGTGATCGCGGTCAAGCCCGCGGATTCTGCGGATGCGGATATCCTTGTGGTGTCCGCGCATCATGACAGCGTCCCGACCGCCTACGGCGCGAACGACAACGCTTCGGGCGTGACCGCGCTGCTTGCAGTCGCGGAGGCGCTCAAAGACGCAGAAACCGACACGGAGATACGCTTTATCAGCTTCACCGATGAGGAAAACGGTAAAAACGGCTCGCGGTACTACACCTCCACGCTCTCCGAGAAGGAGCGCGGCCGCATGATCGGCGACATCCAGTTGGATATGCTGGGCGGGCTGGGCTCGAGCGGCACCATGGTCTGCACCATGGACGGCGAAGCCAACTGGCTGACCGGCCTGATCCAGGATAAGAACGCCGCCCTGCCGCTTGGTGCGGAAACGGCGAGCGACCACGCGGCCTTCCAGCTCGCGGGCGTGCCGAGCGTGCTGGTGATGCAGAACGGCCGCGGCTACCTTTACCATTCGGCAGCGGACGTCGCAAGTCAGATCGACCTGTTCACGCTTGCGGGCGCGGCGCAGTCCGTGACCGCCGCGGTGCAGGAGGTCATGGACACGGATACGCCGTCCTATCACGATATTGCGCGGGAGCAGGCGGACGGTTATACCTACCGCCAGACCCGGCAGAACGTGATTTATTTCAGCAGCTCGCTTGCGGACACCGAAGCTTACATCGGTGCGGCCGGGGAGCTGGTGGACACCGAGGAGGTCAGCGGCGAAGGCTGGACGGACGTTTACGACACCTACCGGTATTCCATGCGGTGGTTCGACGGCGACACCCCGATGAACACCTACTACCGCTATCGTAACGGCTACTTGCAGGACATTGAGATCCGGCCGGAGGAAACCGGCTATACCGCCGCCGAGGTGCGCAGCCTGATCACTGCGATGTACGGCGCGCCGTCCTCCTCGGAGGAGGGGCGTGAGGGCTGGATAGACGAGGTGTACAGCAAATATATCACGCTGTCGGATACGGCAGAGGGCTGCACGGTCATGGTATCGAATTACTCGCTGGGCATCACCAATGTGATCGCCGGATACCCAGTGACAAATGGCCGCGCGCAGATCAGCAACGCACAGCATCAGAAGGTCTGGGACTTCCTGTGCTCCATCCTGCCGGACGAGGCGCGCGTCAAGATCGCGGAGTTCAACCTGTATACCGATGGATACAGCAATATATTGGCCTATACTTCGCCGATTCAGGATGAAAACGGCGAGACGGACAACACCCGGTTCTCAATCAACATCGACTACTATGACGTATATGATGAAAACGGCAACCCGCGCGACTGGAGCAAGCTGGCTTATACCATCCTGCACGAGTACGGCCATGTGCTGCTCGAGGACGAGACGCAGATCGACCTGTCGGTCGGCAGTGATACGCACGACCCGGCGGGCTTTATACCCGGCTCATTCCGCAAGGCGTTCTACGACCGCTTCTGGAAGCAGATCGATACCGGCACCGGCGTAAATGACTATGAACAGAACCCGACGCACTACGTCAGCCGCTATGGCGCGAATTACTTCCATGAGGATATTGCGGACACCTTTGCGGTGTTCGTGCTGGGCGCAAAGCCCGAGGGCGATACGGTAGCCGAGCAGAAGCTGCTGGCCTTTTGGGACAATGCGGATATGGTTGCCCTGCGGCAGGCGATCCGGGACAATATGGGCCTGGACCAGCCGCAGAAGCCGGTGGAGCCGGAAGAGCCGACCGAGCCGGAAAACCCGGACAGCGGGGATGAGGTGCTCCATGTAACGGATACCGCGCAGATCAAGGAGGAACTGGGGCAGGCGGTCGCCGCAGTGCGGCAGCCCGCTGTCTTTGACATTTCCGCGCTGGCGGACGCCTCCAATCTGGAGATCGATGTGCAGAACCTGTATAACAGCCTGCTCTCTGAGCATCCGGAATACAAATACGCATACGATTTGCAGGTCTCGGTGGAAAACAGCGTCCTGCGCTGTACCTTCTCCTATATGCCCTACCGCAGCGGGGATTATCCCACGGGCTTCCAGGGCGCGGAGGTCGGCAGCCTGCAAGACCTGATTCAAACGGCGCAGGATAATCTGGACAAAGGCTCGGTTTCCATCCGCATCACCGACCCGGAACTGACGGTGGACGACATGAATAAGGCGCTCCAGCAGGCCGGCGGCAGTTATATCCTGTGCCAGCTGAGCGAGGACGGCACGGCGATCACCTTTACGCCGCAAAATAATTTAAATCGTGCGGATGCCCTGGAACATTTGGAAGAGATCGGCCGTCTAACAGACAAAGTGATCGCAGAGACCATCACCGCGGACATGACCGAGGCCCAGAAGGCCGAAGCGCTTTACACCTATGTGACGGAAAACGTGGTGTACGACCAGCGGTATTACGCGGACCGTGCCAACATGCCGTATGATTCGCAGACCGCCTACGGTGCGCTGCATGATGGCCTCGCCATCTGCGGCGGCTATGCGCAGGCTGTGCAAAGCCTGTTTGAAGCGGTGGGGATCCCGTGCTATACGGTTAGCGGCACAATGGGCAGCGAGTACCATATGTGGAACATCGCCTATCTGGATGGCGCATGGCGCTACTTTGACGCAACCAGCGACCGCGGCCGCGCGGATTACTGGTTCAACTATTTTGGCGTAACAGATGACCAGCTCACCCGCTATACCTGGGATGCGGATTGGATTGGGCGGCTGATACGGTCCGCTGTTTAAAACAACGCGACCAACAAATAAAAGGAGAAACCATGTATGAGAAAGGGATTGTTTGTATTCAGCATGAGCCTGCTGTGCGCGCTGATGCTGATGGGATGCAGCACCGCAGGGGCGGAGTCCGAAGAAGCGCCGGGCACGGAGCAGACGGAAGCCGCGCAGGCGACCATTGCGGATGCTGCGGATTTGATCGGCAAGGCGGATGCGGATATCGCGGACGCATTCGGCGGCGGCGAGGAAAACTGGACGAGCGATCAATCTACCTATATTGGCAGGATCTACGAGACCGAGCTGTATGGTGAACCGGTAACGGTTTATGCGGTATGCGGCGCGGAAAAGACCGTGGATGCGGTCTCCATCTGGATCACGGATGGGGAACAGGAAGTGTCTGACGAGCAGGTTCAGACCAGGAAGGACCGTGTCACCGAGCTGACCGGCGCGGAAATGCAGGATCAGGGCATCGCAGAGGAGTCCGGCACCCAGTCGTGGAAATGGTCTGCGGGCGATACGTTCTACACCCTGCGCCTGCTGGACAATATCCTGACGCTGGACATCAACCCGGCGGTGGGCGAGCTTCACTGAGCCAGCCCCCGGAACAACAATGCAATAAAAGGGGCCGGCGCCGCTTGCATAGCGGCGCCGGTTTTTTTGCCCGATAAAATTGCGCGGAAGGGCTATTGACATGTGAGCTGGGATGTGTATAATATGAAGTATACTTCATGTGAAGCAAACTTCATATAACGGGACTTTGGAAGGGGGCATGCGCAGTTGAAAAACAGGGTCAGGGAGCTGCGAACGGCGGCGGGCATGACCCAGCAGCAGCTGGCCGAGCGGGTGCATGTGTCCTCGCGCACGATCATCTCGCTGGAAAAGGGGCAGTATAACCCCTCGCTGCTGCTGGCGTACCGCATTGCTGAGCAGTTCTGCACAACGATTGAGGAACTGTACTGCCTCGCAGAGAACAAGGCGGAGGAGGATAAGAAGTATGAAGATCTATAACAAAAAGAACTTCCGGTACGGGCTGTGGATGACCGTGCTCGGCGTGCTCATGCTGCTCACCAGCATCTGGAAGGGGTTCGACGTCAAGGGGACGGTTATCCTCGCGCTCTGCCTGTTTCCGGGGATCGGGCTGCTGCTGCGCAGCCTGTCGCGCGATATGTCGCGCGAGGATAAGATCGCCGAACTCGACGAACGCAACAAGCTGGTCGAGTGGCGCGCCAAAAGCCGCGCGCTCGGCATTGCGGAGCTGGCCTGTTTTGTGTGCGTCCTCATCAGTATCGTCGGGATGCGGGCGATGGAAGCGTTTTTCGGCGGCATGCTGGTGGCGTTCGGGCTGATGTTCACCATTATGCTGCTCGCCGAGCTTTTCACACTGCTGTATTACAACAAAAAGCTGTGATTCTGTCCGATTTTACACAGGCACGCCGCCCGGATTGCCCGGGCGGCGTATTTGTGCTATAATAAGCGGGCAGAATGATCCCGCACGATACGGAGGAAATAAAATGGATTTTGCTGATTTTTTTGCAATAGACCGCCTGTCCGAGCACGACGAAGAACAGCTGATCGAATCCGCGATGCAGTTGCAGCAGGTGATGATGCTGTATGAGGCAGGCATCCGCGAGATCAAGACCAAGCTGGATATTTTGAGCGATGAATCGCGCATTTCCGGCAAGCCCAGCCCGATCGACTCGATCAAAAGCCGCATCAAGACCCCGCGCAGCATCATTGGCAAGCTCAAACGGCGCGGCTATCCGATCTCGCTCCAGTCCATGATGGAGAACTTGAACGACATCGGCGGCATCCGTGTGATCTGCCCGTTTATCCAGGATATCTATACGGTGGCCGACATGCTTATGCGGCAGGACGACCTGACGCTGATTGAGAAAAAGGACTATATCCAGAACCCCAAGCCGAACGGCTACCGCAGCCTGCACCTGATTTTGGAGGTGCCGATTTTCCTGTCTGAGAGCACCCGGCCCGTGCGCATTGAGTTGCAGCTGCGCACGATCGCAATGGATTTCTGGGCTAGCCTGGAGCACCAGCTGCGCTACAAGTCGGATATTGAGATACCGCCGCAGACCTCGGACGACCTCAAGGCGTGCGCGGACGTGATTGCGGCTACGGATGAAGAGATGCAGCGCATTGCCAAAGAGCTGCATGTGCTGGAATGAACAGAAAGGAACCTGTACGATCATGCAATACATACCTGTAATCACATTGGCGCTGGTCATTGTCCTGCTGGTAATGGTCATCGTGCTGCTGGTGCGTAAGCCGGCGGAGCCGCCGCGCGCGGGCGGCAGCGATATGGGCGGCACGATCACGGCGCTCGGCTCGCTCGTGAGCCAGAACCTCAAGGAAGGGCGCGAAGCCCAGCGGCAGCAGCTTGCCGACATGGATAAGAGCCTGACCGGCAAAATGGGCAGCGTGACCGACCAGCTCGGCCAGTTCGAAAAACGCCTGCACGGCTTTACGGCCGAGACCACGCAGAACCTGGAGAACATCCGCACGACGGTGGACAAAAACCTGCGCGCCATGCAGGAGGACAACAACAAAAAGCTGGACGATATGCGCCGGATCGTGGACGAGAAGCTGCAAAAGACCCTGTCCGAGCGCATGAACGAGTCCTTCCGGCTGGTCAACGAGCGCCTCGAGCAGGTCTATAAGGGCCTCGGCGAGATGCAGACGCTCGCGCAGGGTGTGGGCGACCTGAAAAAAGTGCTCACGAATGTCAAAACGCGCGGCATCGTGGGCGAGATCCAGCTGGGCGCGATACTCGAGGATATCCTTGCGCCTGAGCAATATGAGACCAACGTCGCTACGCGGCCGGGCAGCCGGAACGTGGTGGAATACGCGGTCAAGCTGCCGGTCGAGGACGGCGGGCATGTCTGGCTGCCGATCGACTCCAAGTTCCCGGGGGACACCTACGGCGCGCTGCGCGACGCTTACGAGGAAGGCTCGCGTGAACAGATCGACGCATGCGTCAAGCAGCTGGTTGCCACGCTCAAGGCGGAGGCCAGGGACATCCGCGACAAGTACCTGGAGCCGCCGTACACCACGGATTTCGGCATCATGTTCCTGCCGTTCGAGGGGCTGTACGCCGAGGCGGTCAGCCGCGGCATGGTGGAGGTGCTCCAGCGCGACTACCATGTCAATATCGCGGGGCCGAGCACGATGGCGGCGCTGCTCAACAGCTTGCAGATGTCCTTCCGCACCATCGCCATCCAGAAGCGATCGGGCGAGGTGTGGAGCGTGCTCGGTGCGGTCAAGACCGAGTTTGACAAATTCGAGGCCTGCCTGACGCAGACCCAGACCCGCCTCGACCAGGCCAGCCGCGAGCTGGATAAGCTGGTCGGCACGCGCACGCGCGCCATCCGGCGCAAGCTCAAGGGCGTGACCGAGCTGAGCGAAGCGGAAAGCCAGGCGGTGCTTGGCTTTGACGCGGACGGCGCGGAAGCGGATACCGAGGAATAAAACAGGGAGGCTGCCCGAGGGCAGCCTCTTCACAATTTCTTAAGAAAAATTTCATAAATTTGTGAGGGAAAAACAGAGGGAAAACGGGTAAAATAAAATCAGGGCAGACGAAAACAGGATCAGCCCCAATCCAGCAGACAACAGGAGGGAACATAGCATGAAACAGGACAACTTGAGACGCCGCGGGCTGTGGGCCCTGATGAAACGGTTCGTTTTTGGGCTGTTCGGCCCGATCGAGCGCGGCAAATACCGCGGCGCATAAGGGAAAACACAGGCCGTCCCCGCACCTGCCGGAGCAGGTGCAGGGACGGTTTTTTCATGCCTCCAGATAATATCCTACCCCACGCTCCGCGTGGATCTGCACGGCAGAGCCGATGGCGCGCAGCTTGCGCCGGACGAGCGAAAGGTACACCTCAATGTTGTTATAGGCAAATTCGTTGTCCATCCCCCAGACCTTGTGCTGCAAAGTGGCGCGGGGCAGCACCTGCCCGGGATGCAGCAGGAACAGCTCGACGATCTGCATTTCCTTGCCGGACAGGCGGATTTCGCCCCCGCGGCTGCGCAGCATGCAGTGCCCGCGGTCGAGCATCAAGTCGCCCGCGCAGAGCTGGCGGGGCTGGAGCGCGGGCCCGCGGCGGCTGAGCGCGCGCACGCGGGCGAGCAGTTCGCCCATCAGAAAAGGCGCGGTCAGTACATCATCCGCCCCGGCGTCCAGCGCGAGGACGCGGTCACGCGCGGAAAGGTGGGAAGCGACCACCAGGACGGGGAGGGAAGCGCCGCCCTCCCGCAGGGCGCACAGCGTCCGGCTGAGCTGGACAGCGAACTGGTTATCCGTGCGGTCTGCCAGCAGGATGGCCGCGTCGTATACCCCTTCCGGGATGCCGGCAGCCTCTTTTTCGGGATTCGCCATAAAATCATATAAATAGTGTTCTTTCCGCAGAGCCTGCGCAATTTTGTCATGGTTAGGTGATCCGAGCAGCAAAACTCGCATAAAACTGTTCTCCTCTTCCTGTTTTGTGGTTTTATTTTGCGGTACCTGTGTGGAGTTTTTGTGTATGGCTGATGAAGAACGTGTTAAAGTCGGCTTTTCGCAATATTTTTTCAATGCATTGCGATTATGATAAAACGCGAATAAAAAGGCAACAGGAGGGAATGTTCTTGAAACTGCCGTTTGGAAAATCGCGTGATGAACATCCGCACAAAGAGAAGAAACCGCTTTTCAATAAAAAAGCAATGCACGCGGAACCGTCCGTGGGCAATGCACCACCGGGTGCGCATGCGAAAAAATGGGGAAAGCTGTTCTCCAGGATACGGAAAAAGGGCAATGCGCCTCCGGTGGACGCAGCTGCTTCCGGGGTACCCGCGAAAAAGAAAAAACGCCGCAAACTCAAAAAGAAGGTGGTCATCCCGCTGGCAGTGCTTGTGATTGCAGCAGGCGCGTTTGGTGTACATTATTTCCTGAGCGGCGGGAATGCCGAATCCGCGCCGGCCTATACTGAAAGCGAAGCCAGCCGGCAGGATATCCAGCTGACGCTGTCCGCTACCGGTACGATCGAGCCGGCTAACCAGTATGAGGTGACCAGCTCGGTGCAGGGCGAGGTCCTCTCCTGTACATTTGAGGAGGGCGATGAGGTCAAAAAAGGCGATGTGATGTATGAGATCGACAGCTCGGATGCGGAAAGCTCGGTGGAGCAGGCCCAGATCTCGCTCCAGCAGAGCCAGAACAGCTATAACCAGACGCTTGAAAGCCTAGACGACCTGAACGTGACCTCCAAAAAGTCCGGCATGATCACTGAGCTGTACGTCGAGGTCGGTGACGAGGTGCAGTCGGGCGCCACCATCGCAGATGTGCGCGATTCTTCGATCATGGAGCTTACCGTGCCGTTCAATTCATCGGATGTTTCGTCCTTTGGCGTGGGCTCGGCGGCAACCGTTACCATGGACGGCTCGTTTGAGACGCTGAGCGGCACGGTCACTGCGATCGATGCAGCGGACACTGTACTCGACGGGTACCAGATCGTGCGCTATGTCACCATCCAGGTCAGCAACCCCGGCGGCCTGTCCACTTCGTCCACCGCGACCGCGACCATAAACGGCATAGCCTGCAACCAGGGCGCGACCTTCGAGTATCTGAGTGAATCGACGATTACGTCGGATGCCTCGGGCACAGTAACCAGCCTGAACGTGAGCGAGGGCTCCCAGGTTTCCGTGGGGTCGGTTATCGCGACCCTGTCCTCGTCCTCGGTAGAGCAGCAGGTGGAGAGCAGCCGCCTGTCGCTCCAGCAGTCGCAGCTGTCCTATGAAAACACCGTGCAGCAGCTGGATGACTATACCATTACCGCGCCGATCGACGGCACGGTCATCACCAAGAACACCAAGGTGGGCGATACGCTGGACGCCACCAACGGCCAGACCACGCTTGCGGTCATTTACGACCTGTCCTATCTGACGTTTGACATGTCGCTCGACGAACTGGACGTCAACCAGGTTGAGGTCGGCCAGACGGTCGAGGTCACCTGCGATTCGCTCGAGGACGTCGGGACGATCGAGGGCGTTGTCACCAAGGTTTCAGTCGCAGGCACGACATCGAACGGCGTTACCACCTACCCGGTGACCGTGCAGATCGATAACCCGCCGGAGGACCTGCTGCCCGGCATGAACGTGGATGCGGTTATCGTAGTCGATGAAGCAACGGACGTAATTGCCGTGCCGATCTCGGCTGTGCAGCGTGGGGATATCGTGTATGTCAAGGATGACACCGTGACCAACACGGACGGCACGATGGTGAACGGGACGCTGCTGCCGGACGGCTGGAAAGCCGTTGAGGTGGAGACCGGCCTGTCGGACGACAACTATATTGAGATCGTTTCCGGCATTGAAGAGGGCGACATCGTCTATGTGCCTGAGGTTGCGCGCGACTCCTCCGGTGAAGATGGAGAAATGGGCATGATGCCCGGCGGCGACATGGGTGGCGGCATGCCTTCCGGTGATATGGGCGGCGGCATGCCTTCCGGCGGTGGCGGCGGTATGCCCGGCGGCGGAGGTGGTATGCCGTGATGACCAGCACAAACCAGACCCCATTGATCGAGCTGCGCGATATCTATAAGATCTACCACATGGGTGACACCGAGGTGCACGCCTCGGATGGTGTGTCGCTCAAGATATACAAAGGCGAATTTGTCGCCATTGTCGGCCAGTCCGGCTCAGGCAAAAGTACGCTGATGAACATTATCGGCTGTCTGGACGTGCCGACGAGCGGGCAGTATTTCTTAAACGGCGAGGACGTGTCCGAGCTGACCGACGACGAGCAGGCGGAGATCCGCAACAAGACGCTGGGCTTCATCTTCCAGCAGTATAACCTGATCCCCAAGCTGAATGTGCAGGAAAACGTCGAGCTGGCGCTGTTATATGCGGGCATGCCCGCAGACGAACGCGCAGAGCGGGCGCGGTACCAGATCGACCGCGTCGGCCTGAAGGGGAAATACAGGAACCTGCCCAGCCAGCTGTCCGGCGGCCAGCAGCAGCGTGTTTCCATCGCCCGCGCGCTCGCAGGCGACCCCTCGGTCATCCTTGCCGACGAACCGACCGGCGCGCTTGACAGCCGCACCAGCCGTGAGGTGCTGGATTTCCTGCAAAAGCTGAATGATGAGGGAAACACCATTGTCCTGATCACACATGATAACGGCATTGCGCAGGAGGCAAAACGTGTGGTGCGCGTGGCGGACGGCAAAATCATTTTCGACGGCCCGGCGCGCGAGGCATTCCCGAGAGGAGACTGACGGATGGGATTTACGCAGGCATTCAAGTTGGCCTTCAAGAGCCTGGCGGGCAGCAAAATGCGCGCCTTCCTGACCATGCTGGGCATCATCATCGGCGTCGGCTCGGTGATTATCCTGGTTTCGCTCATGCAGGGCATGACGGGCGAAGTGACCTCGATGTTCGAGGACATGGGCACCAATATGCTGACCGTCAGCGTCACTGGGCGCGGCTCGTCGCGTACGGTCGATGTGGATGATATGTACGCCCTTTATGAAGAGAACACCGATACTTTTATGGGTATGAGCCCGACGGTGGGCATCATAGGCACGGTCAAAACCAGCACAGATTCGGACAGCTTTGACTCGACTTCGGTCAGCGGCGTGTCTGAGCAGTACGCGGAGATCAACGGCTATACCCTGAAGGAAGGGCGCTTCATCAGCTATGCCGACCTTGAGGCGCGCAGCAAGGTGGCGGTTGTCGGCACCTATGTGGCGAACATGCTGGGCGGCAACGCCGTTGGGCAGACCATCAAGGTCAACGGCAACGCGCTGACCGTGGTCGGCGTGCTGGAAGAGCAGGACGACTCGACCGAGGGTTCGTCGGACGACTGTATCTACCTGCCCTATACCACGGCGTCCAAACTGACCTTTGGCGAAATCTCAACCTATACCTTTGCCACCTGGGATTCCAGTATGAACACGGAAGGGACCACGCTGATTGATAACGCGCTCTACGAGGTTTTTGAAAACGAGGATTATTACACCATTTCGGATATGCAGGAGATGGTGGACGAGATGGAGGAGATGACCTCGATGATGACCATGGTACTGGTGGGCATTGCGGGTATTTCGCTGCTCGTCGGCGGTATCGGTATTATGAACATCATGCTGGTTTCGGTCACCGAGCGCACGCGTGAAATCGGCATCCGCAAATCGCTCGGCGCAAAGAAAAAGGATATCATGCGACAGTTTGTCATTGAGGCCGGTACCACCTCGGCGCTTGGCGGCGTGATCGGCATTGTGTTCGGCGCAATCGTAGCGGTTGTGCTCGGGCAGGTGATCGGCATCAACGCGGAGCCGAGTATGTCGGCGGTTGGGCTCAGCTTTGGCGTGAGCGTGTTCATCGGCGTGTTCTTTGGCTTTATGCCGGCCAACAAGGCGGCAAAGCTCAATCCGATCGACGCGCTGCGGTACGACTGAAAACCGTCTAAGGGGGACGATGTCCCCCTTAGAGGCGCGTTTTACAAAAAGGAGGATATGCACTTGAAGAAAAAAATACTTTCGCTGCTGCTCGCGGCGGCGGTGCTGCTTGGCAGCGCCCCCGCGGCGCTTGCAGCGTCCAGCGCATCGGACAGCGTAATCGAAGAGGTCATCCGCGCCACCGGCATCATGGTGGGCGATGAGAGCGGCGATATGAACCTGAATAACACGGTCACCCGTGCAGAATATGCAAAAATGCTCGTGTCGGCCTCGACCTATAAGGACAAGGTCTCCGGCGCGTCCAATTCCTCGCCCTTCAAGGATGTGCCGTACACCCATTGGGCGGCGGGCTATATCAAGACCGCGGTGGAGCAGGGCTGGCTGACCGGCTATCTGGACGGCAGCTATAAGCCGGACAACACGGTCACGCTCGAAGAGGCAGCGACCGGTGTGCTCAAGCTGCTCGGCTATACGTCCGAGGACTTTTCCGGCTCGTACCCATATGGGCAGCTCGCGCTGTATGAGTCGCTCGGGCTGGACGTCAATGTCACGGCTTCCCAGGGGACGGCGATGACCCGCCGCAACATGATGTACCTGTTCTACAACCTGCTGAACGCGGAGACCAAGGACGGGCAGGTCTATGCGCAGACGCTCGGCTATACGCTCAATGAAAACGACGAGATCGACTACCTGAGCATGGTCTCCGACACCATGGAGGGCCCCTATGTGGTGGAAGGCAGCCTGTCCGACATTGTTTCGGGCGAGGATAAAACGGTATACCGCAACGGCTATGCCTCCACGGCGGACGCCATCCGGAAATATGATGTGGTGTATTATAACGATTCCACCATCTGGGCATATGCCAACGCCGTGACGGGTACCTACCAGTCCGCCTCGCCTTCGGCGGCGTCGCCCACCTCTGTAACCGTGGCGGGCGTCTCCTACGAAATCGAGACGAGCGACGCGGCGCTGTCGCTGTCCACGCTCGGCGGGCTGAATGTCGGGGATATCGTGACTCTGCTGCTCGGCCGGGACGGCAAG
>DXIC01000170.1 GCA_019113065.1 Candidatus Agathobaculum stercoravium | reverse complement strand
TGTACAAGATCGAGGGCGAGGACCTGTACCTGATCGGCACCTCCGAGCACTCGATGATCGGCAAGTTCATCGACACCATCAACGACGAGGAGACCCTGCCGCAGACCCTGACCAGCTATTCGCCCTGCTTCCGCAAGGAAGTCGGCGCGCACGGCATCGAGGAGCGCGGCGTGTACCGTATCCACCAGTTCGAAAAGCAGGAAATGGTCGTCGTCTGCAAGCCGGAGGAATCCCCGATGTGGTACGACAAGCTGTGGAACAACACGGTTGACTTCTTCCGCTCGCTGGATATCCCGGTGCGCACGCTCGAGTGCTGCTCGGGCGACCTGGCGGACCTCAAGGTCAAGTCCTGCGACGTAGAGGCATGGTCGCCGCGCCAGAAGAAGTACTTCGAGGTCGGCTCGTGCTCCAACCTGGGCGACGCGCAGGCGCGCCGTCTGGGCATCCGCGTGCGCAGCAAGGAGAACCCGAAGGAGCTGTATTTCGCGCACACCCTGAACAACACGGTCGTTGCGCCCCCGCGCATGCTGATTGCGTTCCTGGAGAACAACCTGCGCGCGGACGGCTCGGTCGCCATCCCGAAGCCGCTCCAGCCGTATATGGGCGGCATGACCGAGATCCGCAAAAAGTAAACAGACGGATTGAACCCCGTTTACAATATAAAGATATCTGAGACAGGAGAATTGATATGGAAACCGGCATCAAAGGTGAGAAGAAGTTTACCGTAACGGCGGATCAGCTGGCCTGCAACGTCGGCAGCGGCCTGGTATCCGTATTCGCAACCCCGATGATGATTGCGGCGATCGAGAACACCGCCGCCGGCAGCGTTGCGCCCTATCTTGAGGAGGGCAAGACCACGGTCGGCACGCTGGTCAATGTGTCCCATGTGTCCGCCACGCCCGAGGGCATGGAGGTGCGCGTCGAGACCGAGCTGACCGAGATTGCGCCGAACGGCAAGATCCTGACCTTCAAGGTTGCGGCCTACGATGAAGCCGGCCTGATCGGCGAGGGCACGCACCAGCGCGCAGTCGTCGCCAAGGAGCGCTTTGAGCAGAAGGCCGAGGCAAAGAAGAACGCATAAGAGAAAAAGCGCCGCAACCGCGGCGCTTTTTTCTTAAAGGATCGGGATGCAGAATGCGCAGGTGCCATCCTGCACACCGGCAGAGGTGTAGCGTTCCATCACCGGGCGGCCGGGGTCGGCTGTGCAGCCATTTTCCCGCAGCAGGCGGCCGATTGTGTGCCATGCCTCGGACACGGCCTGTTCTGTGTGCGGGATAGTGAAGACCGCATATCTGCCGCCGGGCAGTACGCCATGGCGGACATCCGCACCGGGCAGGGTCTGCCCTTCCTGCAATACCAGACAGGCGTCATAGCGGCAGGCTTCGGGCGGGGTGTGCGCAGGGTCGTCCCACGCGATGGAGAGAATGGCGGACTCCGGGCCGAGCAGGCCCGCCTGACCGGCAAGCGCAAGCAGCCGCTCCATGACTGCGCGGTTTTCCGCGCCGTATGCGCCGACGCGGCGCAGGTAAGCGATCGAACAGCGGGGGAAAGAAATTACGTTCATCGGGTATCGTTCCTTTTCATCGTATTGACCGGTCTGTTGGTATCATAACCGCATTTAAAATGGATTGCAAGCCATATTTTAAAAGAATTTGGAACTATTTTAAACGAAAGGGGCTTTCTATGTTCTTTTCTTACGGCAGGGCCGAGACCGATTACCTCTCTGCCCGAGACCCGGCGCTCGGCGCAGCGATTGCGCGCATCGGCCACATCGACCGCGCAGTGTTCCCCGACCTGTTTGAAGCACTCATTAACTCGATTGCCGGACAGCAGATCTCGGGCAAGGCGCTCGCAACCGTGTGGGCGCGGCTGTGCGCGGCGGTCGGCGCGGTCACGCCGGAAAACCTGCTCGCGGCAGGGGAGGAGCGCCTGCGCGCCTGCGGCTTTTCCGGCCGCAAGGTAAACTACATGCTGTCCGCCGCGCGGGCGGTCGCGGACGGCGCGCTCGATATCCACAGCCTTGTGGAGAAGGACGATCAAGAAGTCATCCGCACGCTGACCGCCCTGCCGGGCGTGGGGCGGTGGACGGCGGAAATGCTGCTGACCTTTTCGCTCCAGCGGCCGGATGTGCTCGCCTATGACGATTTCGGTATCCGCAAGGGGCTGTGCCGCCTGTATGGGCTGGACAGCGTGAGCAAGGCGCAGTTCGCGGCATACCGCGCGCGCTACGCGCCGTACGCGACCGTCGCGGCGCTCTACCTGTGGCATATTGCCGCAGAGCCATAACAGAAAAGCAGGGGACGAGCCCCTGCTTTTTTTATGTTCCAAACGCCTGCGTAAACGCCTCCTGTACCCGTTCCGCGAACTTCAAATGCCCTTCCCCGGTGAAATGCACGCCGTCAAACGCGAGCGGTATGTCCCATTTCCCCGCGTCCGCGAAGGCTGTCGCCTTTTCCTGCGCGAGCATGCGGTACAGCCCGGCGAGCCGCGCGGATGCATCGATCAACTGTTCATCCGCCACCCATGTCCCGGGACAGAACCGCGGCGGCGCGATGAGCAGCAGCGGTACGCCGTATGCACCCAGCCGGTCGAGCAGGTTTTCCATGCGCGCGGCCGCCGCGACCGGGGACGCGCCGCAGAGCAGGTCGTTTGACCCGAGCATAAGGCAGATCCCGTCAAACGGCGCGAGCGTATCGAGCTGCTGCCCGAGCAGGCGCAGCGCAAATTCGCTGTGCGGGATCTCGCGTCCGTTTTCCCCAAGATTGTGGATATCCCACCCGGGCTGGCTGTCCAGCCGCGCGGTCCAGCGCACCGCTGACGGGTACCGCCCGCCGCCAAAGCCGCGCGGGTCATAGCCCCAGGTGTTGGAATCCCCGATGCATACGATCTGCTTTGCCATTGCCGCCCCTCCGTCTCTGTTTTGCCCCCAGTATAGCGCATTTCCCGGGCAAATGCAAACATTGCCCCGCGCGCGAAATCGGTCTATAATGAAAGCAGCATTGGAGGGACATGCTTTATGTATATTGCCGACCTGCATATCCATTCCCGCTTTTCCCGCGCGACCAGCCGCGACGGCGATGCGCCCCATCTGGACTGGTGGGCGCGCCGCAAGGGCATCGGCCTTGTCGGGACGGGCGACTTCACCCACCCTGCGTGGCGTGAGGAGCTGAAAGAGCAGCTCGAGCCCGCGGGGGAGGGGGTATACACGCTGAAAGCCGAATACCGCCTGCCGGACGCCCAGCCGGGGGACGCGCCGCGCTTTGTGGTCACGGGCGAGATCAGCTCGATCTACAAGCGCCACGGCAAGACCCGCAAGGTACATAACGTGATCGTCCTGCCGAGCCTGGAAGCGGCGGACGAGCTGTCCGCGCGGCTCGAGGCCATCGGCAACATCCGGTCGGACGGCCGCCCCATCCTCGGGCTGGACAGCCGCGACCTGCTCGAGCTGACGCTGGATACCTGCCCGGACGCGGAGTTCATCCCTGCGCATATCTGGACGCCGCACTTTTCCATGTTCGGCGCGTTCTCGGGCTTTGACACCATGGAGGAGTGCTTTGACGACCTGACCCCGCACATCCACGCGGTCGAGACCGGGCTGTCCTCCGACCCGCCGATGAACTGGCGCGTGTCCGCGCTCGACGGGCTGACACTGGTGTCGAACTCGGACGCGCACTCGCCGTCCAAGCTCGGGCGGGAAGCCAATATCATAGAGGGCGCGCGCGATTACCCCTCGCTCCTGCGCGCCATCCGCACCGGGGAGGGCTTTTTGGGCACGGTCGAGTTTTTCCCCGAGGAGGGCAAGTACCATCTGGACGGCCACCGGAACTGCGGCGTGTGCCTGACCCCGGCGGAGACCGCCGCGCGCGGCGGCCTGTGCCCGGTTTGCGGCAAAAAGCTGACCATCGGCGTGGAGCACCGCGTGGAGGAGCTGGCCGACCGGCCGGAGGGCTTCCGCCCGGCAAACGCCAAGCCGTTCGAGAGCCTTGCACCCCTGCCCGAGGCGATCGCGGCCTCCACCGGCGCGTCGCCCACGGCGAAAAAAACGACCCAGCTGTATGAGAACATGCTCGACGAGCTGGGGGATGAGTTCACCATCCTGCGGCAGACGCCCATTGCGGACATTGGGGCAGTTGCCGGGCCGTGTGTGGCCGAGGGCATCCGCCGCCTGCGCGCGGGCGAGGTGCAGCGCCGCGCGGGCTTTGACGGCGAATACGGCACGATCTCCCTGCTCACCCCGGCGGAGATCGAGCAGTTTTCCGGCCAGCTTTCGCTGTTCGGCGCGGCAGCGCCCGCGGCGAAGCCGGTGAAAAAGCATACGCTCGCAAAACCCGCTGCCGCGCCGCAGCCGGAAACGCCCGCCCCGGCAGGCGATACGCTCAACCCCGCGCAGCAGGCCGCTGTAACGGCCACAGAACCCGTTGTCGCGGTCGTCGCGGGGCCGGGCACGGGCAAGACCAAAACGCTGGTCGCGCGCATTGCCTATCTGGTCGAGCAGCGCGGCGTCAGGCCGGACGAAATCACCGCGGTTACCTTTACCAATCAGGCTGCCGCCGAGATGCGCGAGCGGCTCGAACAGCGGCTGGGCGGCAGGCGCGCGGTGCGGAACATGACCATCGGCACCTTTCACGCGATCTGCCTGCACCTGTTGGGCGACGTGCGCCTGATCTCCCAAAACGAAGCGCTGACCATCGCGGGGGACATCCTGCGCGAAAGCGGCGCAAAGGGGAGCGCCAAAGGGCTGCTGCAGGCGGTGTCGCGCGTCAAGAACGGCGTGCCGGCCGAGCGCGCGGGGCTGGACAAAGCCCTGTTTGACGCCTACTGTGACCGTCTGCACGCGCGCGGCGTGCTCGACTTTGACGACCTGCTGGCCGAAGCGTTGAGGCTGGACACCGCCGGGCGCAGGCAGTTCCGCTACCTGCTGGTGGACGAGTTTCAGGACGTGAACGATGCGCAGTATGCGCTTGTGCGCGCGTGGAGCGCACACGGGGACAGCCTGTTCGTGATCGGCGACCCCGACCAGTCGATCTACGGCTTCCGCGGGGCGGGCGGACGCTGCTTTGCGCGGCTGGGGGAGGACATGCCCGGCCTGCGCGAGATACGGCTTGTGGAAAACTACCGCTCCGCGCCCGCGGTGCTCGAAGCCGCGCTGCCGGTGATCGCACATAACGGGGGAGAGGCGCGCGTGCTGCACGCAAACCGCCCGGACGGCCCGCGGGTGCGGCTGGTACAGGCGGCGGACGACTTTGCGGAGGCGGTGTTTGTCGCCAAGGAGGTCGGCCGCATCGCGGGCGGCGTGGACATGCTTGAGGCGCAGGCGATCGTGCAGGAGCGCACCGTGCGGCCGTTTTCGGATATCGCAGCGCTTGCCCGCACGCACCACCAGCTCGAACTGATCGAAAAGTGCCTGCGGCACGACGATATCCCGTGTGTCATCAGCGGGCGGGAGGGCTTTCTGGACGATGACGGCGTGCGCGGCATGCTGGCGTT
>DXIC01000169.1 GCA_019113065.1 Candidatus Agathobaculum stercoravium | reverse complement strand
GGTGGAGCGTGGTGTGCTCCATGCCGCCGTTGTACCAGTCGACCGGCGACCAGTATTCGAGCGCTTCCCTGGAGGCGAGCGCCTTGTCGTTATGCGGGTCCATATAGCGCAGGAAGTACCAGGACGAGCCTGCCCACTGGGGCATGGTGTCGGTCTCGCGCTTTGCCGGGCCGCCGCAGCATGGGCAGGTGGTATTGACCCAGTCGGTCATGTGCGCCAGCGGGGATTCGCCGTTGTCAGTCGGTTCATAGGTGTGCACGTCAGGCAGTTCGAGCGGCAGCTGATCCTCCGGCAGCGGCACCCAGCCGCACTTTTCACACCACACAATCGGGATGGGCTCGCCCCAGTAGCGCTGGCGGGAGAATACCCAGTCGCGCAGCTTGTACTGCACCTTGGCGCGGCCAATGCCCTTTTCCTCGAGCCATGCGATCATGGCCGGGATTGCGTCCTTGACGGTCTTTCCGTTCAGGAAATCCGAGTTGACTAGGATGCCGGTCTCGTCCTTGGCGGTGAAGGCAGCCTTCTGCACATCCTCGCCGCCCGAGACGACCTCGATGATCTCACAGCCAAACTTCTTGGCGAATTCCCAGTCGCGGTCGTCATGCGCCGGTACGGCCATGATTGCGCCCGTGCCGTAGCCCATCAGGACATAGTCGGACACGAAGATCGGGATCTGCTTGCCGCTCACCGGGTTGATGGCGCAAACGCCGTCGAGCTTGACACCGGTCTTGTCCTTGTTCAGCTCGGTGCGCTCGAAGTCGGACTTGCGCGCGGCTTCCTCGCGGTAAGCGCGCACCGCGTCGATATTCGCGAGCCCCGCCGCCCACTTCTCAACCGCCGGATGCTCAGGCGAGATGACCATGTAGGTCGCGCCGAACAGCGTGTCCGGGCGGGTGGTATAGACGGTCAGGGTATCGCCTTCGGTGGTCTTGAAATCAACCTCCGCACCGGTCGACCGGCCGATCCAGTTGCGCTGCTGCACCTTGACGCGCTCGATGTAGTCCACATCGTCCAGATCGTCGATCAGGCGCTGGGCATACTTGGTGATGGCGAGCATCCACTGGCTCTTGGTCTTGTGCACGACCTCGCTGCCGCAGCGCTCGCACACGCCGTTGACGACCTCTTCGTTCGCCAGCACGCACTTGCACGAGGTGCACCAGTTGACGTTCATTTCCTTCTTGTAGGCCAGGCCCTTCTTAAAGAGCTGGAGGAAAATCCACTGGGTCCACTTGTAGTAGTTCGGGTCGGTGGTATTGATCTCGCGCGACCAGTCAAACGACAGGCCAAGCGCCTTAAGCTGGCTCTTGAAGCGCGCAATGTTCTTTTTGGTGACCTCGGCCGGATGGACGTGGTTCTTGATCGCATAGTTCTCGGTCGGCAGGCCGAACGCGTCCCATCCCATCGGATAGAGCACGTTGTAGCCCTGCATGCGCTTTTTGCGCGCCACGATATCGAGCGCGGTATAGGAGCGCGGATGGCCGACGTGCAGGCCCTGGCCGGACGGGTACGGGAACTCGACGAGCGCGTAGAACTTCTCCTTTTCGCTGCCGTTCTCGGCCTCGAAGCAGCGCGCTTCGTCCCAGATGTCCTGCCACTTCTTTTCTACTTGCTTATGATCGTACTTCAACGGAATTTCCCCCTAAAGTGAGTAATTTATTTCAGGCGCGGCAACGCGGCGGACGCGCTTCTGCGCCCGCCGCATCCCGGTATTTATTCGTCCTCGATGCCCAGCTCTGCCAGTGGGACGGGTGTGCCGTCCTTCCACAGGTTCTCCAGATTGTAGAACTTGCGCGCTTCGGGCATGAACACATGCAGCACAACGCAGCCGTAGTCCAGCAGCATCCACTGCGCAGATTCATAGCCTTCGGTATGGTGCACGACCGTTTCATGGTCGTATTTCAGCCGCCACTCGACGTTGTCGGCCAGCGACTTGACCTGCGTGGTCGAGGTTGCCGAGCAGATGACAAAGTATTCGGTCAGCTCGGTCAGGCGCTCAACCTGCAAAACCTGGATATCCTGCGCTTTTTTCTCAAGCAGCGCTTCGCAGATCGCTTTTACAGTCTGTTTCGCAGTCAAATTCACAAACTCCTTTTCCTACATCTTTATGCTTCCGGATCGACCACAGCGGATGTATCCCCGCCGCTTGTTTCACTGCCGCCGGTCTCGCTGCTGCCCGTACCGGGATCGGTCGTGCCGCCGGTCTCTCCGCCGCCCGTGCCGGGATCGGTCGTGCCGCCGGTCTCTCCGCCCGTACCGGGATCAGTCGTGCCGCCGGTCCCGCCGCCCGTACCGGGATCGGTCGTGCCGCCGGTCCCGCTGCCGCCCGTACCGGGATCAGTCGTGCTGCCGCCGGTCTCGCCGCTTCCCGTGCCGGGGTCGGTCGTCGTGCCGCCGTCCGTGCCGGTGCCGGTTTCCGGATCGGTCCAGCCGCCGGAAGGCTCTTCATAACCGGTATCCGGCTCGGTGTAATCCTCCGACGTGTCACCCCAGACGTAGTTCTCCTCGTCCGAGCTGACGCCGCCGCTCCAACCGGACGAGCTGCCGCCCTCCGGCCCGCTCACCATATCGAGCGTGGTGATATCCTCTTCGTAAGGGTTGAAATACTTATTTACCAAATCCAGCGTCTCCTGGTAATACGGGAAGAAGAAGGAATACTGGTACGGGTCGCTGCCCGCATAGCTCATCGCGCCGTACCCCGGCAGCGTGAAGAACTGGATGCTGCTGTTATCGATCTGGAGCGCCTGCATGCCCATCCAGAGCAGGTTGCCCGCGGTCAGGTCGGTTTTGACGTTCTGGAACACCGCATCCGCGATATCCGGGATCTTGGTGATATTTCTCAGCTGGAAGACCTGGTTGGCCAGCTCCTTGAGGAACTTCTGCTGGTTTTCCACGCGCCCCTCGTCGCCGTTCGGGTACTGCACCGAGTAGTCGTTGTTATGGCGCCAGCGCAGGAAATGGACCACCTGCTCGCCGTCGAGGTGCTGCATGCCGGCTTGCAAGTCGATATGCAGGTCCTGCGACGGGTCATCGTACTGCATACGGAACGGGACCTCGTAATCCACGCCGCCGATCGCGTCCACAATCGCCGCGATGCCGTCAAAGTTGACGATCACATAATAATCCGGCTGAAAGCCCATCAGCCGCTCGATCTCGGTCTTGGTCTGTTCAATACCGCCCATGCCATAGGCCGCGTTGATCTTACGGCTTGCGCCGCTGGCCCCGTTGTTGCACATGGTATCGCGCGGGATGTTCATGACATTGATGGTCTTCTGGTTGGTATCCATGGTGGCGACCATCAGGGCATCGGTCCGTGTCTCGTCCTCGTCCACCGCGCCAATCACGAACGTGACCACATCGTCGATGCGCGTGCCCGAGTTGAGCAGCCCGTTCACGTTGATCTTGTCGCCGTTTTCCGTGTCCTTGATTGTGGGGTCATTGGTATGCTGCGGCGGGCGGATAAACATTGCCCCGGCAGCCGCCAACCCCGCAAACAGCGCGATGATAACCGCTACCGTGATGATAATACGCCTGCGTTTTTGCCGTTTCGTCAGCTGTTTTTTGACTTTCCCGCCTTTTTTCCCTGTGGGCTTGGGCGCGGTCTGCGCCGCATTGCTTACGGCGCGCGCCGGCTGCGGTGCGGCGGACGCCGGCTGTTTCTCCTTTGCCGCCTTTCCCTGCTTCGCGCGGCCGGGTTTACTGCTGTGTCCGCCGCTGCCTCCAAAAAGTTTCAAATAACTCGTGCCTCCAGTATTTACTCGTCCCGCCAGCGGATACCCTGCCGGATCATGTCGTTATATGCGGCAATGGTATCGCTGTGTATCAGCTTTCCACGCGTCACCAGCTCGATCAGCGTCTGGTCATAGCAGTAGAGCAGCGCACGGTCGATGCTGTCCTTTGCCAGCTCGCGCGCCTTGTCCACGCCGGGGAAATCGCGTGTTTCTTCGATGTAGTCCGCCAAATAAAGGATTTTATCCAGGATGGTCATGCCGTGTTTGCCGGTCGTGTGGCAGGCGATGGCGTCGCAGACGTCCTGGGGCATGCCGTATTCCGCCCGTGCAATCGCCGCTGCGGTCTTGCCGTGCAGCATTTTCGGCTCGCTTTTTTCGACGGTACAGGGTATTATACCGTATTTCTCACATAAATTCAACTGTTCCTGCGGAGAAAGATGCTTGGTTATGTCATGTAATATCCCGGCGGCGGCGGCTTTTTCCGGGTCGCCCCCATATTTCCCGGCCAGCCACACGGCTGCCCGCTCCACGCCCAGCGAATGCTGATACCGGTATCCCTTCAGCCTGGACAGGATGCCTTTCCTCATTTCCTCGTTACACAACATAACCTTGACCCGCCTTTCTTTTTTATATCGATTTATCTGTTGTCAATACCCATACAGGTGATTTCGCTCGATATAATCCGCGACCGCGGGCGCGGTGTAGCGGCGCAGCGCGCCGCCCTGCCGCAGCTCGGTCGAGGAAATGGTCAGGCTTTCGCCCCGGACCAGTTCGATTTTGGCGTGCATTGTTTTGCGCAGCAGCGCCGCCTTTTCAGCAATCGCCGCCCAGTCCTCGTCCTCCCGCGCGCACACAGCCAGCGTGCACAGGCGCGCGATCTCCTCCGGCGCACGCCAGATGCGGTCGAAAGAGAGCAGCATATCCGTCCCCACGATCAGGTACAGGTCATCCTCGCCCCGCGCATGCAGCGCGCGCAGCGTATCGACCGTATAGCTCGCGCCGCCGCGCTCGACCTCGATCGTGTCGAGCTGCGCCCAGGGCGCGTCCGCCGTCAGCAGGCGCACCATCTCGCAGCGGTCGTCCGCCGTGGCGGTGTCCTCGGGCAGACGTTTGTGCGGCGGGATATTGGTCGGGATGAACAGCACCTTATCCAGCCCGAGCGCGTCCTTTGCCAGATGCGCGGCGTGCAGGTGCCCCAGATGCGGCGGGTTGAAGGTCCCGCCGAGCATGCCTGTCCTCATTTGGCCAGCACGATCTTCCGCTTGTCCTTGTCCCGCGCCTGACGGTACAGGACGAACTTGGAACCGATGCACTGCACGGTGTCTGCGCCGGTGGCTTCGCACAGCGCCTCAGCGACCGTGCGCGGGGTGAGCATGGCGCTCTCGAGCACCTTGCCCTTGACCAGTTCGTGCGCCTCGAGCAGCTGGTCGAGCTGCCGCTCGACCGCGTCGGTCACGCCTTCTTTGCCGATAATCAGCGTATCGGCCAGTGGGTTTGCCAAAGCGCGCAGCTGGGCGCGCTGTTTGGTTGTCAGCATAAAATAAATTCTCCTTGTTGGTTTTTTCACATTTTCCGGCTTACAGCCGCGCTTCCAGCTCCTCACGCAGCTTGCGCAGTGCGCGGCCGCGGTGGGAGATCCGGTTTTTGGTCTCGGGCGGCAGTTCGCCGAACGTGCAGGCGTATTCGGGCACATAAAACAGCGGGTCATAGCCGAAGCCGCCTTCGCCGTGGCTTTCGCGGAGCAGTTCGCCCTCGCATTCGCCGCGCACGGTGAGCGCTTCGCCGCCCGGCAGGATGCATGCAATCGCGCACACGAACCGGCAGGCGCGGTCGTCCTGATCCGACATGTTCTTTAATAATAACGTATTCCGGTCGCGGTCGGTTCCCTCGCAGTAGCGCGCGGAGTAAATCCCCGGCGCGCCGCCCAGCGCGTCCACGCACAGGCCGCTGTCGTCCGCGATCGCGGGCAGGCTGGTGAAAGCCGCCGCGCTTTTCGCCTTGATCATGGCGTTTTCCTCAAAGGTCGCGCCGTTTTCCTCGGGTTCGGGTGCGTTTTCGGGCAGCGGGACGACTTCAATGCCCAGCCCGCCCAAAATGGCCGCCATTTCCGCCATCTTCTTTTTGTTGTGGGAGGCAAGTACAAATTGCATTATAAGCTCTCCCCCATCACCTTGCTCTGCGCCCTGCACAGGCGCACACAGCCGCGTTTGCCGAGGCCGAGCAGCTTTTTCAGTTCGGTATCCGAGAACGGACGGCCCTCGCCCGTGCCCTGCACCTCGATAAACTGCCCCGCCGAGGTCATGACGACGTTGCAGTCCACGATCGCGTGGCTGTCCTCGGCGTAGTTGAGGTCGAGCACAGCCTCGTCCTCAAAAATGCCGACCGATACCGCCGCCACCTGCGCGGTGAGCGGCATCTTTTCGATCACGCCTTCGTCCACCAGCTTTTTGCACGCGAGCCACAGTGCAACAAACCCGCCCGTGATGGACGCGCAGCGCGTGCCACCATCCGCCTGGATGACGTCGCAGTCGATTGTAATCTGGCGCTCGCCGAGAGCAGCGCGGTCGACCACCGCGCGCAGGCTGCGGCCGATCAGGCGCTGGATCTCGCTCGAGCGGCCGTCCAGCTTGAGGCTCTTGATGTCGCGCCTTTTGCGCGTGTTCGTGGCGCGGGGCAGCATGGCGTACTCCGCCGTCACCCAGCCGAGGCCCTTGCCCTCGAGGAAGGGCGGCACCTTATCCTCCACCGAGGCGGTACAGATCACCTTGGTATTGCCCATTTCGACCAGCACCGAGCCTTCGGCGTACATGGTATAGTTCGTTGTGATTTTCACCGGGCGCATCGCGCCTGCGGTTCTTCCGTCCGGTCTCTGCATCATTCATTTCCTCCTTGTGCGGGCAGCAGCGCTTCCAGGAAGGACGCGCGGTCAAAGTCGATCAGGTCGTCGATGCCCTCGCCCACGCCGACCAGCTTGACCGGCACACCGAGCCCAGCCGAGATCGCAATGACGATGCCGCCCTTGGCGGTGCCGTCCAGCTTGGTCAGCACGATGCCGGTGAGGTGCGCGGCCTTGTTGAACTCCTCCGCCTGGTGCACAGCGTTCTGCCCGGTGGTCGCGTCCAGCACGAGCAGGGTCTCGCGCGACGCATCCGGCAGCTCGCGGCTGATGACACGGTCGATCTTGGCCAGCTCGTTCATCAGGTTGGCCTTGTTGTGCAGGCGGCCCGCGGTGTCCACAATGATGATATCGCTGCCGCGCGCCTTGGCCGCAGCAATCGAATCGAACACGACCGCCGCCGGGTCTGCGCCCTCACCGTGGCGGACAATGTCCGCGCCCGCGCGTTTCGCCCAGATCTCGAGCTGGTCGGCCGCCGCCGCGCGGAAGGTGTCCGCCGCGGACAGCATGACCTTTTTGCCCTCATTCACATAGCGCGCGGCCAGCTTGCCGATCGACGTGGTCTTGCCCACGCCGTTGACGCCGATCACCAGAATGACCGCGGGTTTGCCCGAAACGTCCAGCGGCTGGTTGTCCAGCATATTGTCGGTCAGCACCTCGCGCAGCAGGTCGCGCAGCTCGGGCGCGGTGGTGATCTTCTGGAGCTTTGCGCGTTTTTCCACCTCGGCGACGATCTTCGCGGAGGTCTCCGCGCCCACGTCGGACAGGATGAGCGCCTCTTCCAGCTCCTCGAGCAGGTCCGCATCGATCTTGACGAACGCCGCGAACACGTTGTCCAGCGAACGGTTGACCGCGTCGCTGGTTTTCTGTAAGCCTTGCTTGATTTTATCAAATAATCCCATTTTACTCTCCTGATTACATTTTTTCAATCCGCCGCCACTCAAATGATCATACCGGCCAGCGACACAACGCTGACGCACACCATGAGCAGGGAAAAACCGGCGGCAAAGCCCCATGCGATCAAGCTGTTTTCCCGCTGTTCCTGCGTAGTATTTTCCGTCCGCCGCACTGCGCGCCGGATCAGTCCCGTGAGCGTCCCTACAAACGCAAACGGCCATACAAACCAGGTCAGCGAACAGGCGCTGAGCAGCGCCAACAGTATGGTTCGCAACAGAGATGCCTCCTTTTCCCTTTCCAAAATGCTGATCCGTGCAGCACGCGGCTTAGTAAATGACCAGCGACACCGCTGTACAGAACATGATCAGCAGGGATACGCCTGCCAGGATCTCGCAGTACAGTTCCTTCTTTTTGCGCTGCTCCTGCGCGGCCGCGTCCTCACCATCCGGCGCACGCATATAGAAAATCGTGCGCTTCAGGCCGAAAACGAATGCAAACGGCCACACAAACCACGAGACCATTCCGATCCCGCCAAAAAGCTGAAAAAACAGATCAAGCAGCATCTCTATCCCTCCCGCCGGCTCAGGCCGGCATGGTGAAGTAATACGAAAGCGGCGCGCCGCCGTTGATCACGGCAACGCAGAGGAACAACAGCGCACACGCTGCCAGCAGCCCCCACAGCCACATGGCACGGAGCCTCTCTGCCCGCAGGGCAAGCTGCGCCTTGAGTATGGCAAACACCAGTACGAACGGCCAGATCCACTGGATATAGCCGCCGATCCATACGATTCCAAACCAGATGTCGCTCATAAAGCATCCTCCTTTTACCGGATCGCGTTCCCGAGCTGCTTCTCCGCCTCCGCAAGATTGAGCATCAGCATCTTGGATACGCCCTGCTCCTGCATGGTCACGCCATACAGCATGTCGGCTTCCTCCATGGTGCCGCGGCGGTGCGTGATGACGATGAACTGCGTCGAATCGGTCAGCCGCCGGATGTACTGCGCGAACCGCGCGACATTCACGTCGTCGAGCGCGGCCTCGATCTCGTCGAGCACGCAGAACGGCGTGGGCCGCAGCTTGAGTATCGCAAAATACAGCGCGATCGCCACAAACGCCTTTTCGCCGCCCGAGAGCAGCGTCAGCGTCTTGACCGACTTGCCCGGCGGGGATACGCGGATGTCGATGCCGCAGTTCAAGATATCCGAGGTATCGGCGAGCGACAGCTCAGCATGGCCGCCGCCGAAGATCTCGCGGAAGGTCTGGCCGAAATACGCGTTGAGCTTGGCAAACTCGGAGGCGAAAATCTCCTTCATGTTGACCGTCAGCTGCTCGATGACCTTATACAGCTCTTTCTGCGCTTTTTCAAGGTCGTCCTTCTGCTCGCCCATAAACGTATACCGCTCGAGCACCTGCTGGTATTCCTCGACCGCGTCCAGATTGACGTTGCCGAGCGCGCGCATTTTGGCGCGCAGGCCCTGCGCCTGCTCCTTTGCCGCGGGCACATCCGCAAGCGGCTTGGCCACTTCGGCCGCAGGGGTGGGCGTCAGCTCATAGTTTTCCCACATTTTATCCAGAATCTGCGCTTCCTCGTTTTTCAGCTGCACCGCCCGGTTTTCCAGGCGCGCAGATTCGCGTTCGAGGTTCAGGATCTCGTCGTTTTTGCCCTGCGCTTCACGGTCGACCCGGGCGCGCTCGCCCTCGACCCGTTCGCGCTGGCTCATCTGCGCCGCAATCTGCTCGTTCAAACGGGCGGTCACCGCGCCGGTGTCCTCCCTGGACGATTCGGCGCGCGCCAGCTCTTCGGTCAGGCGTGCAATCTCGGCTTCAAAACCCGCGATCGTCTCCGCGGTGCCGGACACGCCCTCATCCAGCTCGGTCTTGAGCCGTTCGAGATCGGCCAGCGTGCGCGCTTCGCTCGCAGCTTCCGAGCGGTTTTCCGCCAGCTCGGTCTGCACGGACGCGGCCTGCGCCGTGTTTTCCGCCGCTCGCGCACTCAACCCGTCCAGCGCGGCGCGGCAGTCTCCGACCTGCTTTTCCGCAGCCTCGTATGCCTGCCGGATCTCCGCTTCGCGGGTTTCGCACGCGGCGATTGTATCCGCATACTGCTGCTTTGCCGCCGCAAGGTTATCCCGCTCGAGCACAAGGCCGTCGTACTGGAGCTGCAAGCTCTCGAGCAACGCCCCATGCTGGGAAACCGATGCGCGCAGCCCGGCTTCGTCCTGCTCGGCACGGATGCGCTCGGCCTCGATGGCCTTGAGGTCGTAGTCCAACGCAGCGAACTCTTCCTTCGCCGCATGGAACGCCTGCTCGGCTTCCGCCTTGCGCGCTTCCAGCGTTTCCACCTGCTCCTGCGCAGCCTTGAGCCGCCCCGCGCGCGCGAGCGCGCCCGTCCCGCGCGAAGCGGAACCGCCCGTCATCGCGCCGCCGGCCTGCAGGATCTGGCCGTCCAGCGTCACAATGCGGAAGCGGCGGCCATATGCCCTGGCGAGCGCCAGCGCGGTGTCCATATTTTCCGAAACGACCGTGCGTGCGAGCAGGTTCTGCACGATGGCCGTATAGCGTTTATCAAAAGTGACCAATCGGTCAGCGGTGCCGAAACAGCCCTTTTGCGCCTCTAAACCGGTTTCCCGGAGCAAATTTGGACGGATGGTGTCGATCGGCAAAAAGGTCGCGCGGCCGCCGTCCGTGCGTTTCAGGTATTCGATGCAGCGCTTGCCGTCCGCCGAAGTGTCCACCACAATGGAGGACGCGGACGCGCCAAGCGCGGTATCAATTGCGGTCACGAACTTGTCCTCGGTCGTGATCAGCGCGGAGACCGGGCCGTGCACGCCGTGCATCGCGCCGCGCTCCACCTGATGCATGACCGACTTGACCGCACGCGAAAAGCCTTCGTAGTCGCGCTGCATGTCGGACAGCATTTTGACACGGTTGCGCGCGTCGGTCAGCGCCGCCGTCGCCCCCGCCAGCTCGCTTTGCAGGCTGTCCACCTTTTTGCGGCGGCTCTCCGCCTTGAGCGCCACGCCCTGCGCCTTATTTTTCGCGCCCGCAAGCGTGTCCAGACAGTCGCGCATGCGCGCTTCCAGCTCGTCATGCGCCTGTTTTTCGGCTTCCAGCCGCTTGCCCGCGGTTTTGATGTCGGACGCGATGGTGCCGCGCCGCCCGTCCATGCTGGCAAGGCCGGTCTCGGCCGCCGTGCGGTCGAGCGCAAGCGCGTGCAGCTCGTTCTGCCGCTCCATGCGCGCCTGCTCGGCCTGTCCCAGCGCCTGCTCGGCCTGTCCGCGCTGCGCGGACTGTGCCTCCGCCTGCTTTGCAAGGTCGGACAGCCGCGCGGTCAGCCCCGCGTGCTGGGCGTCCAGCAATTCGATGCGCGACCGCCGCTCCGCAAGCTGCGCGCCCAGATTCTGCGCCTGCTCGGTGCGCTGGGCGCTCTCGCGCTGCGCGCGGTCGATGTTGTCTTTGTTGTTCTGGATGTTCGCTTTGAGGACCGCCGCGCGGCTCGCCTGCTCGGCGGCGCGCTGCTCGGTCTCGCGCAGCTGCTGCCGCAGGCGGTCGGCTTCGCGGTCGATGTTCCGCATGTCCTCGGAAAGCTGCTCGGACTGCGCGTACAGCGCCTCCTGCGCCTGCCGTGCATCGGACAGCTGGCCGGCGCACGTTGCCGTATCCTGTTCGAGCTTGGCATTGTCCACCTTGATGCGGTCGAGCGAGATGAGCCAGAGCGAGATCTCGAGCACGCGCAGCTCGTCGCGCAGCAGCAGGAACTGCTTTGCCTTTTCCGACTGCTTTTCGAGCGGCCCGATCTGGCGTTCCAATTCGTCATACAGGTCGCGAATGCGGGTCAGGTTGTCCTCAGTGGCGGCGAGCTTACGCTCGGCTTCCTCCTTGCGGTAACGGAACTTGGTAATACCGGCGGCTTCCTCGAAGATCTCGCGCCGGTCCTCGCTCTTGAGCGACAGGATCTCGTCAATGCGGCCCTGCCCGATGATGGAATAGCCGTCGCGCCCCAAACCGGTGTCCATGAACAGCTCATGGATATCGCGCAGGCGGCAGTGCTTTTTATTGAGGAAATATTCGCTCTCACCCGAGCGGTAATAGCGGCGGGTCACCATGATCTCGGTAAAC
This sequence comes from Candidatus Agathobaculum stercoravium, assembly GCA_019113065.1. Classification (GTDB taxonomy): domain Bacteria; phylum Bacillota; class Clostridia; order Oscillospirales; family Butyricicoccaceae; genus Agathobaculum; species Agathobaculum stercoravium. Next base: position 1,894 of record DXIC01000169.1, on the reverse strand, counting down.
TCCGAGCGGAACACGCCTTCGGAATTGTCCAGGATCAGCGAGACCTCGGCAAAGCCGACCGGCCCGCGCTTGGCGGTGCCGCCGAAAATGACGTCCTCCATCTTGGCGCCGCGCAGGCTGCGCGAGGACTGCTCGCCCAGCACCCAGCGGATGGCGTCCGATATATTGGATTTACCCGAACCGTTCGGCCCGACGATCGCCGTCACGCCGCCGAGGAACTTGATCTCGGTCTTGTCCGGGAATGACTTAAAGCCCTGTAAGATCAGGCTCTTGAGAACCATGTAACACCTCTAACGTATATATGGTTTTATTTTACCACCGCCGGCCGTGCTTTTCAATCCGCAAACCCAGAATTTACACCCTGTCCACAAATCCTGCCCCCCGTGCTATAATGGAGACAGCAAACTGTATGTGTCAGGAGGAAGGTAAGATGGAACAGCGCGAGATGATCGTCCGGCAATGGTTTGATATGTGGCTGCGGGCCGAGGACAGCGGCATCCTGGACATTTTTGCGCCGGACTGCGTATACACGGAAAGCTGGGGGCCGGAATACCACGGCGCCGCGCAGGTCAAGCACTGGTTTGACGAATGGAACACGCGCGGCCGCGTGCTCGTCTGGGACATCCGGCAGTTTTTCCATCAGGGCAATCAGACTGCGGTCGAGTGGTATTTCAAAAACCGGATGCAGGACGGCCGGGTGGAGGAATTCGACGGCATTTCGCTTATCCGCTGGACAGCGGACGGCAAAATCGCCTCGCTCAAGGAGTTTGGCTGCAATAAAAACACCTATGACCCGTATGCGGACGGCCCCGCGCCCCGCTTCCGGGACGAAAAAATAAGCTGGTTCTGATTTGCCGCATAAAAATCCCTCGGGACATGTCCCGAGGGATTTTTTCTTTATTCAACGCCCATCGCCTTGAGCGCCTGCTTGGCCGCCATCTGCTCGGCTTCCTTTTTGCTCCGGCCGGTGCCGGACGCAAACACGTTGGAGTTGAGCAGCAGCTCCATGGTAAACCGCTTGTCGTGATCCGGGCCGGACTGGCCGGCGAGCCGGTATTCGAGCGTCTCCTGCTTGTTTTTCTGCACGATCTCCTGCAGCATGGTCTTGTAGTCCTTGAACGCGCCGCCCGCAATCGCAACGTCCACCTTGTGCGGGATAAACCGCAGCACGAATGCGCGCGCGGGCTCGATACCGCCGTCCAGATAGATTGCGCCGAGCAGCGCCTCGGTCGCGTCCGCCAGGATGGACGGGCGTTCGCGCCCGCCGCCGGTCTCCTCACCGTGGCCGAGCCGGATCTCCTGCGGGATGCCGAGTTCCCTCGCGATCTCGCACAGCGCGCCCTCGCACACCACCGCCGCGCGCAGCTTGGTCAGGTCGCCCTCGGGCAGCTCGGGATAGTGCGTGAACAGGTAATCCGCCGTGACAAAGCCCAGTACGGAATCGCCAAGGAACTCCAGCCGCTCGTTGTGGTGCAGGTGGTTGCCGCGGTGCTCGTTGGCATAGGACGAGTGGGTCATCGCGGTCTGGTACAGCGTCTTGTCCTTGAACTGATAGTCGATGTTCAGCATGTGTGTTTCACCTCCTCCGCCGCGCTTTCCAGCGCGGCTTTCCGGCAGCATTGCGTCTTATTCCGCAATGGTCATGTACTGTATGTTCTCCGAAACCGCCTGGATCATACCGGATTTCGTGTAGGCGATCGCCTGCCGCACCGCGTTCATCACTGCAATTTCGTTGGACGAGCCGTGCGCCTTGATGACCGGCTTTGCAATGCCGAGGAAGGGCGCGCCGCCGATCTTGTCCTGATTGAACAGGTCGCGGAACTCGTCCATGCCCTTTTTGCACGCAAGATAGCTCAGCTTGGTCGCCGTATTGCGCATAAACACGTCCTTGATC
>DXIC01000168.1 GCA_019113065.1 Candidatus Agathobaculum stercoravium | reverse complement strand
TCGACCTCGTCGAGCTGCTCCTCCATGTTGGCGGTGAACTCGTAGTCCGCGACCGACTTGAACTCGTCGACCAGCAGGCCGGTCACGCCCTCGCCGAGCGGCGTGGGGCGCAGCGCCTTGTTCTCCTTGGTGACATAGTCGCGGTCGAGGATGGTCGAGATGGTCGGCGCATAGGTGGACGGACGGCCGATGCCGCGTTCCTCCATCGCGCGGATGAGCGACGCTTCGGTATAGCGCGCGGGCGGCTGGGTGAAGTGCTGCGCCGGGTCGAGCTTTTCGACCGAGAGCGTGTCGCCCTTATCAAAGCGTGGCAGCGGCTTGCCCGCCTCGCCCTTCTTCTCGTCGTCCGTGCCCTCCTCGTATACCGCGGTAAAGCCCGGGAAGGCCACCGTGTGGCCGGAGGCACGGAACACATGCCCCTCGCACAAAATGTCCGCCGAGACCGTGTCCAGGATCGCGTCCGCCATCTGGCAGGCGACAAAGCGCGACCAGATCAGCTTGTAGAGCTTATACTGGTCGGGCGTGAGGTACTGGCGGATCTCATCCGGCAGCAGGGTCACATTGGACGGGCGGATGGCTTCGTGCGCGTCCTGCGCATTGCCCTTGGTCTTGAACACACGCGGCTTGCCGGGATAGTATTCCTCGCCGTAGCGCCCGCGGATAAAGCCCGCGGCCGCGGCGGTCGCTTCGTCGGCCAGACGGAGCGAGTCGGTACGCATGTAGGTGATCAGACCGGTCAGGCCGTACTCGCCCAGCTCGATGCCTTCGTACAGCTCCTGCGCAATGCTCATCGTGCGGCGCGGGGTCATGTTGAGCTTGCGGCTGGCTTCCTGCTGGAGGGTCGAGGTGATGAACGGCGGCGCGGGAGTGCGCTTTTTCTTGCCGCGCTTGATCTCGCCCACGGCAAACGGCTTGCCGCTCACTGCATTGACAACCGCCTGCGCCTGCTCCTCGTTTTTCAGCTCGGCTTTGCCGTTCTGGTCGCCATAGTAGCGCGCAGTGAACTGGCCGCCGTCCGCGGTCTGGAGCAGCGCCTCGATCGTCCAGTATTCCTCGGGCACAAACGCACGGATCTCGTTTTCGCGGTCGACGACCAGACGGGTCGCAACGCTCTGCACGCGGCCTGCGGACAGGCCGCGCTTGACCTTGCGCCACAGGAAGGGCGACAGCTCGTAGCCCACGATGCGGTCGAGGATACGGCGCGCCTGCTGCGCGTTGACCAGATCGATATCGATGTCGCGCGGGTTGTCGATGCCGTACTTGACTGCCTGTTTGGTGATCTCGTTAAAGGTCACGCGCTTGGAATCCTTGTCTTTCAGCTTGAACAGCTCTTTGATATGCCACGAGATCGCCTCGCCCTCGCGGTCCGGGTCGGTTGCGAGGTAGACGAAATCGCTCTTGCGGATCTCGCTGCGGATCTCTTTGATGATTTTTTCTTTCCCCTCGATCGGCACATATTCCGGCTTGAAATCGTGCTCAAAATCGATGCTCATTTTCTTTTTCGGCAAATCGCGCAGATGCCCCATGGAGGCCTTGACCACATATCCCGCGCCGAGATATTTGCCGATGGTCTTGGCCTTTGCAGGCGACTCCACGATAACTAATTTCGACATAAAAACCTCCAAACTGGAACCTTCGGTTCCTCGATCGCAAACTTGTTTGCGATCGAACAGGACATACCTTGCTGCGCCCGGATATGTCCGAAGCGGTGAAAATTCCGCTTTTGCAAAATTTTCGCCGCACTTGTATAAAAACCGTGATACACGCTCCCGGTTTTTATGAAAATCGGGATTGCGCTTCGCTCCATCTCCGATTTTCTATTGCATGCGCGCCTGACGGCGCGGATAGTGGTTTATTGTGTGGTTTAGGCCGGGCTTATTTCCGTCCCATCACCAGTCTGCCCTTTTCGCGGCGCACGATACCGTTTATCTCGAGCATGGTGACAAGGCTCATCACGCGCGGCGCGGGCAGGCCGCAGCGCTCGATCAGCTCCTCGGGCGTACTCACGCCCTCCCGCACCAGCTCCGCGATACGGCGTTCATCCTCGCTCAGCCCTTCCGGGGCGGCGGGCGCAGAGCATGCCTGTCCCGTCTGCCTGCTGCGGGCGACCGCCTGCGCGGCACGTTTGGGGAGCCCCTCGTGCGCGCGGGATGCCTCCGGTATGGGCGCAGGGGCGGTATATTCCGCCGCACGTCCGCGCAGCAGTCCTTTATATTCGCGCACCAGAGCCTCCGGGCTGCGCAGCAGCGCGGCTTCGCCCTTTTCAATCAGTTCATTGCACGCCTTGGACTGCGGCGCATCCAGCGAACCGGGCACCGCGTACACGTCGCGCCCCTGGTCGAGCGCATGGCGCGCGGTGATCAGCGCCCCCGAACGGTAATCCGCCGCTTCCACGATCACCGACGCGACCGAAAGCCCGCTGATGATGCGGTTGCGGTCGTGGTAATGCGTGCCCTTGGGTTCGGTGCCGGGCGGGTATTCGCTGATAATCGCGCCCGAGAGCAGGATGTCGCCCATCAAACCGCAGTGCTGCGGCGGATAGCACACGTCCACGCCGCCCGCCAGCACGGCAACCGTCAGCCCGCCTGCGCGCAGGGCGCCGCGATGAGCAGCGCCGTCGTTGCCGAGCGCCATGCCGCTGACCGTGATAAACCCCGCCCGGCCCAGCGCCGCGCCGATGCTCTCGGCGATGTTCAGGCCATAGGGCGAAGCTTCCCGCGTGCCGACCACGGCAATGCCGGGCGTCACGTCAAAGTCCGGCCAGCGCCCGCGCACATACAGCACGGCCGGCGGGTCCTCGATGGCGCGCAGCCGGTCGGGATAGGCGCTGTCGCCCAGCGTGATGATCTGGATGCCCGCTTTGGCGCAGTGGGCGATGATACGCTCCGCTTCCCCGGTGTCCTTGTCGCACAGCGCATCCACCTGTGCCTTGCGCAGGCCGCAGGGCGCGGCAATGAGCGCCTGCCGGTCCGCGGCATACACCGCATCGGGCGAGCCGAATGCACGCAGCAGCTCCGCCGCGGTGCGTGTTCCAAGACCACGCCGCAGGGAGAGCCAAACATAACTCAGACGTGACGGCATACTGCCCGCCTCCTCATTTTGTCATTTCATAGATCACGATGGCCGCCGCAACGCCTGCGTTGAGCGACTCGGCGCGGCCCGCCATCGGGATGATGACCCGCTTGTCCGAAAGCGTGAGCGCGTCCTGCGACACGCCCCGCCCCTCGCTGCCGATGATGACCGCCGCACGCTTCAGCGGCACCGAGGCCAGCGGCACGCTGTCCTCATGCAGGGCAGTCGCATAGACCGGCAGGCCGTCCGCCCGCAGACGGCCGATCGCCTCTTTCAGCGGCAGCGTCACGCACGGCAGGCGGAACACCGCCCCCATGGTCGAGCGCACCACCTTGGGCGAAAACGGGTCGGCGCAGCCTTCGCACAACACCACGGCGCCGAGCGCAAATGCCTCGGCGGTGCGCAGGATTGTGCCAAGGTTGCCCGGGTCCTGCAAGCCGTCCAGCAGCAGCACCTGCTTTTTCCCGTCCAGCGCATCGGCCGTCCAGCACGGCTGCACGCAGGAAAAAATCACGTCCTGCGGGGTCTCCACCTCGCTGGCCATGCGGAACAGAGCGTCCGGCGCACGATAAAGCGCCGCGCCCATCTGTCCGGCGCGCTCCAGCAGCCCGGCAGGCAAGCTGCCTTCCCGTCCCGCGCGCACCAGCAGGGTTTTGACCTGTGCGCCCGAGGAAACCGCTTCATACAGCATCTTGCCGCCCTCGCACAGCATTTCGCCTGTGCTGCGGCGGTATTTGCGCTCCCGCCCCAGCCGCGCCAGATGCCGGAGCGCAGCATTCTGGCGGCTTTGTATCTCGATCAATCCAGTTCCACCACACTGTCCACCTGTTTGTTTGTGCCGATCACGATCAGCAGGTCGTCCGCCCCGATCACCTTATCGGGCTGCGGGTTGACGTCCACCTGCCCGCCCGCGCCGTGCCGGATAGCCAGCACGTTGATCTTGTGCCGGGCGCGCACGCCCAGCTGGCCGAGCGAATGGCCGACCCAGCTTTTCGGCGGGTGGATCTCCACGATGGAAAATTCATCGGACACGCCGATGTAGTCCACCACATTGGTCCGCACCAGTCGCTGCGCCAGACGCTGGCCCATATCGATCTCGGGCAGCACCACGCGGTCTGCGCCGACGCGCTCGAGCACGCGCGCATGGATCGGGGTCATCGCCTTGGCGATGATCTTCTTTGCGCCCATCTCCTTGAGCATCATTGTGATCAGGATGCTGGCCTCCATATCCGCGCCGACCGCCACCACACAGCAGTCAAAGTTGCGCGCGCCGACCGAACGAAGCACGGCTTCATCCTGTGCGTCGCCCTGGATCGCCTGCGTGACCTCGTCCGCGATATGCTGGACGTTTTCCGCATCCACGTCGAGCGCGAGTACCTCCTGCCCGAGTGCGGACAGCTCGCGCGCCACCGCCGCCCCAAAGCGGCCCAGCCCAATTACCAGAAAGGATTTCATCACAAATCTCCTTATCAACCGTCGTTACTGCCCTCCGCGCGCTGCGCGGAGGGAATTTAAGGCCCCGGCCTTATCCTACCATTACATTCCCTTCCGGGTACTGCAATTTCGGCGGCTCGCGGTGCCGCATGAGTACCGCGACGCCCAGCGTAAGCACGCCCACGCGGCCCAGATACATTAAAACAATCAAAATCAGATGCGACGCGGTATGCAGCCCGGGCGTCAGGCCCATAGTCACGCCGACGGTCGCAAACGCCGAGACCGCCTCAAACAGGCACTGCCCGAAGGGCGCGCCCTCGATATAGGCAATCACACAGGCGCCGGCCAGGCTGAGCGTACCGCCGACGATCATCATCGTGACCGCGTTCATAATGCTCCGCACGCCGATCGACCGGCCAAATGCCGAAACCGATGTGCGCCCGCGCAGCGCGGAGACCGCGCTCAGCACGAGCACCGCCGCAGAGACCGTCTTGATGCCGCCCGCGGTCGAGCCGGGCGAGCCGCCGATCATCATCAGCAGGCAGGACAGCGCCTGCGTCGGCCCTTCCAGCGCGGCCTGGTCGATGGTGTTGAAGCCCGCGGTGCGCAGTGTGACCGACTGGAACGCGGACGCGAGCACTTTCTCCCCTGCGGAGAGCGGGCCGAGCGTCGCCGGGTTGTTCCACTCGAATACCAGCGTCAGCACACAGCCCCCAACGAGCAGCAGCGCGGTCGTCACCAGCACCAGCTTGGTGTGCAGGCTGAGCCGGGGCAGGCACCGCTTGTCCCAGATATCGCCCCAGACGAAAAAGCCCAGGCCGCCGATCACGATCAGCGTCATAATTGTCAGGTTGACGAGCGGGTCGCCCACATAGCCGACAAGCGAGGAAAACGGGTTGTCCGGCGTGCCCAGCAGGTCAAAGCCCGCGTTGCAGAACGCGGAAACCGAATGGAAAATGCCCATCCGGATGCCGCGCCCAAGGCCGAACTGCGGCACAAACCGGCAGGCGAGCAGCACCGCGCCCGTGGCCTCAAACGCAAAGGTGCCAAGCAGCACACGGCGCGTCAGCCGGACGATGCCTGCGTTTTCAGACAGGCCCAGCCCCGTGCTCATCACCAGCCGCTCGCGCAGCGTGATCGTGCGGCGGAGCAGGAAAGACGCGACCGAGGCCAGTGTCATAAAGCCCAGCCCGCCGATCTGGATCAGCAGCAGGATGACCACCTGCCCGAAGCCCGACCAGTGTGTCGCTGTGCCGACCGTGACCAGTCCGGTCACGCAGGTGGCCGAGGTAGCGGTGAACAGTGCATCGATAAAAGCGGTCGGCTCGCCGCTCCGCGACGCGGCCGGCAGGGTCAGCAGCATGGCGCCGGCCAGGATAATCAGCAGAAAGCCCAGCGCAATGACCATACTGGCATGCATCGGCCGATGCACGCGGCGCCGGAACAGAATAGTGCGGTTAATCACAAAATCCCCTCAATGCCATATGCCAAAAGCCTGAACGCTTCCGTTCAGGCTTTTGGCGTGTTATTAGTCGTTTCCGAGCGGCTTCATCGTCGGGAACAACAGAACATCGCGGATGGAAGCGGAATCGGTCAGCAGCATGACCAGACGGTCGATGCCCATGCCCATGCCGCCCGTGGGGGGCA
>DXIC01000167.1 GCA_019113065.1 Candidatus Agathobaculum stercoravium | reverse complement strand
GATGCCGGCCTTGGCGTCGAAGATGGAGGTGCGTGCATCGCCCAGGAAGTCGGAGGAAACAACGTCCTCGTCGGTGTAGCCCAGGATGCCCTGCAGGCCGCCCTCAGACAGCGGGGTCTCGGAAGCCTTCTTCATTGCAGCGCAGATCTCGTCGTAGGTCGCCGGCTTTGCGAGGTTGCAGGTCAGGTCAACAACGGAAACGTCCAGGGTCGGGACACGCATGGACATACCGGTCAGCTTGCCGTTCAGCTTGGGGTAAACCTTGCCTACCGCCTTAGCAGCGCCAGTGGAGGACGGGATGATGTTGCCGGAAGCCGCACGGCCGCCGCGCCAGTCCTTCTTGGACGGGCCGTCAACGGTCTTCTGGGTGCCGGTGGTGGAGTGTACGGTGGTCATCAGGCCCTCGGTGATGCCGAACGCCTCGTCCAGAACCTTAGCGATCGGAGCCAGGCAGTTGGTGGTGCAGGAAGCGTTGGAAACGAAGGTCATATCCTTGGTGTAGGTGTCCTGGTTAACGCCCATAACGAACATCGGGGTGTCGTCCTTGGACGGAGCGGACATGATAACCTTCTTCGCGCCGCCGTCGATGTGCGCCTGTGCCTTCTCCTTGGTCAGGAACACGCCGGTGGACTCGACAACGTAATCAACGCCGTCCGCGCCCCACGGGATGTTCTTCGGATCCATCTCAGCGTGGAACAGGACCTTCTTGCCGTCCACAGTGATGGAGTTGTCGTCGTATTCAATGGTACCGTCATAACGGCCGTGCATGGTGTCATACTTGAGCATATACGCCATGTAGTCCGGGGTCATGAAGGGGTCGTTTACCGCTACGAACTCGATGTTCGGGTTCTTCAGACCAGCGCGGAAAACCATGCGGCCGATACGGCCAAAACCATTGATGCCTACTTTGATAGCCATTTGCAAGTTTCCTCCTCAGTTTTGTTTGATGTTTAATCAAGTTCTCTGTCGATGGTTTTATTATACACTACATGGCACACTTGCCGCAAGGTGTAATATTTGTGAATTTTTTGTCACTAGCCACAGGCTTTTTGTACATTTTTCTTTGCAAAGCGCTCGTGTCTGGTGGTATAATAAACACATCACACAAAATATAGTATTTCAGCCCCGGGCGGGCCTTATACCCGCAAACAGAGAAAGCCGGCTGGTTTTTGGAGGATAGAGATGGAAGATCGCTTCTTCACACATCTGGATGGCGATGCGGTGCGCGGGCTGCTTGCGCGCACCGCGCTGCGCGACGCGGCGCTGGTAACGGTAGGCCCGGCCCTCCATGTGGAGGACTGCAACAGGGCCGCCGCACAGCTGACCGGCCTGCACCCGCTCGAACGGATCGACCAGCTGCTGGACGAGGCGGCTGTAAAAGCGCTGCGCGGCTGCATTGCATCGCATTCCCCCTGCACGGTATATGAAGAGCTGGACGGCGTCAGCTACCGTCTGGAGATCCTGCCGCACCGGGACGGCGCGCTGCTCGCCTTCCTGCGCAAGGACCGCGCTTGCTACGACGGCAGCCTGCGGGTGCTGCATGCGAAAAGCATGCAGTATCTGGGCACGATGCTGGCGGACGCCGAACAGGTCGAAGACCCTGCGCTGGCCGCCCATCTGCGGCGGCAGGGCCTGCGGCTGTACCGCCTGTTCATCCATTCGGACTTCCTGCACGACCCGCCGCTGACCGAACAGCTCCGGCTGCACTATACCGACCTTGCGGAGCTGTGCCGCAGCGCTGCGGAAAAGGCGGCGGAACACGGGCCGTCCGATGGGGTAAAACGGATTGACGTTCATGCACCCGACCGGTGCACCGCGCTGATCGACCCCACGCGGGTGTGCACGGCGCTGTACAACCTGCTGGCAAACGCCCTGCGCGTCACCCCGCCGGACGGGGATATCTCCGTCAGCCTGCGCGATGACGGCATGTTCTATACCATTACGGTCGCCGACCGCGGACCCGGGCTGGACGCCCAGCTGTTCCACACCCTGCTGACCGGCTGGCAGCGCACCTCCTCCCTGGAGGACTACCTTTCGCTCACCCGGCAGGGTACGCCGCTCGGGCTGGGCCTGCCGCTCGCGCAGCGCATCGCGCAGAACCATGGCGGCAGCCTGCTGCTCTCCCCGCGTGCGGGCGGCGGCAGCGAGCTGCACCTGAGCCTTGCCCACCTGCCCGCATCGCTCGCGGATCATAACCTCCTCGCGCCGCAGATCGTGGACGAGGGATACCCGATCGAGGAGATCGAGTTTTCCATCTTTGACTGACCTGTTTTTGCAAAAAAGGACGCTGTAAAGCGTCCTTTTTCCGTTTCCGTTTTGATTTGTTCCTGAATTTCAGTATGCCCGCTGCACAGCGGCCTGCAAGACCTGTGAAGCCACAGTGCCCGCAACGGACGAGCCGCCGCCGCCGTTTTCAACCAGCACGATAAACGCATACGGGGTTGCCTCGTCGCGCAAAAAGCCGGTGAACCATGCGTTCGGCGTCTCGCCGTCGCCGACCTCGGCCGTACCCGACTTGGCGCAGATGTCCATGCCCGGGAAGCGGTCCTGCCCGTAAGTCTCGATGACGTTGTTGTGCATCATGTCCGCGATGGTGGAGGCAGTGCCCTCCTCGATCAGCTTGCCGGACTTGTGCGCAAAGTAGATGCCGGTCGGCAGGCCGAACGAAGTGGATGAGCTGTGGATCAGCCGCGGCACGGCAGCTTTGCCGCCGTTTGCGATCGCGCCCATGTACTGCATCATGTTGATCGGGCACATGGTATCCTCGCCCTGGCCGACGCCCGCCCAGGCGAGCTGGTTGTCGTTGCCGTCAAAGTTGAAGTGTCCCTGCGAAGAGCTGATGCCGTCCACGTCGATGGATTCGGTCAGGCCGGCTGCATCCGCGTATTCCTGCATGGTGCTGCCGCCCAGCTCGACTGCGAGCTGGCCGAACACGCCGTTGCACGAGACCGCGAGCGCGTCCTCGATGTTCAGCTCGCCATGCGCATAGGCGCAGGTGACCGGCGAGCCGCCGATATCGACCGAACCCGTGCACGTCCAGGTGCGCGAGAACAGGTCGGGGATATTTTCGATCGCCGCGTTGAGCGTGACCACCTTGAAGATCGAGCCGGGGATGGAGTTGGCCGACAGCAGGCGGTTGACATACACGCCGTCCCACGCGGGGTCCTCCGGGTCGATGGCCGGCGGGTCGGCGGGGTCAAAGGTCGGGGTGGAGACCATGCACAGGATCTCGCCGGTCTTGTAGTTGTATACGCCGACCGTGCCGTTCATGCCGTTTAATGCCTGATAGGCGATGTTGTTGAGGTAGGCGTCGATAGTCAGGTACAGGTTGTTGCCCGCGCCGAGCGGCGAATACGCGCCGGTCAGGATGTTGTAGCCCGAAAGCTTGTCGGCAAAGGCGGTCAGCGCGCCCGCGCCGATGTTGCCCGCCGGGTCGCCGACCGCGTGCAGGGTCGCGCGGCGCACAGTTGCGTCCGCATAGTAGGTGCGGTTGCCGTTTTCGTCCACTGTGGACAGCACATCCCCGTCGCGGTCGAGGATGGTGCCGCCCTTGAGCACGCCTTCGTTCGAGTACAGGTGGCGGTTATAGGGGTAGGATGCCCAGTCGCCGCCGTCCACCACAAAGCGGAAGCAGAACAGCGCAAGGCCGATGCCGAGCAGCGCCGCAAGGATCAGGCAGAAAATGCCGCGTTTTTCGATTTTCCGCATTTAATCCACCTCCCCGCGCAGCTCGCGCCTCGACGGCAGCCGGACGGCAAACGAGGCGTTCTGCCGCGTGTCGGTCGCCTTAAGGAAGGCAAGCATGCCCCATGCCGACAGCATGGACGAGCCGCCGTTCGAGACAAACGGCAGGGTAACGCCGGTAAACGGCAGGATATCGACCGCGCCGAATACGTTCAGGCAGGTCTGGAACACCAGCAGGCTGGTCGCGGCGCAGGCCGCGATCGTGTAAAAGCTCGAGCGTCCCGCGCGGCACGCGCGCACCGCGAACACCGCGAGCGTGATGATGCACAGTACGGTCAGCACCGCGATGATCAGGCCCCATTCCTCGCACAGCATGCCGAATACGATATCCGTATCCGCCGCAGCAAGGCCGGAGAGCCAGCCCTCGCCCGCGCCCACGCCGATCATGCCGCCCGAGGCGGCGGCGGTCAGCGTGTGGGTCTGCTGGAAGCCCGCGCCGTATACGTCCTCCCAGATATGGCCCCAGGAGGAGAAGCGCGCGGCAACATGCCCCTTGACCGTCAGCAGCACCATGCCGCCCGCAAAGCAGCCCGCGCAGATCAGGCCGAGGGTTGCAAAGTCGCCCGAGCGCAGGTATGCAATGACGAGGAAGGTCACGAAGAACACCAGCGCGGTGCCGAAGTCGTTCTGCAAGGCAAGGCACGCGCCGCAGATGGCGGTCAGGCCGATGAACATCCACAGGTTGCGCTTGTTGAACAGGCGGTCGAGCGTGGCCGCGCCCGCGAAGATGTAGCAGATCTTGGCAAGCTCGGAGGGCTGGAGCGACAGGCCGCCCAGCCGGATCCACGCCTTGGCGCCGCCCTCACTGGAGCCGATCAGCAGCGTGATGACCAGCATGCCGACTGCGGCCGCGCCCATGAACCAGCGCACCTTCTGCGCGCGGGACAGGTCGCGCAGGAAAAAGCCGAGCACGAGGAACAGCACAAGCCCCATCACAATGGCGATCAGCTGCTTGGGCATCTCGTCCGGCACGGTCGAGCCGGTGACGGCGAGCGACAGCGTACACAGGAAAAACGCGATGGTCTCCATCTCAAAGCCGATGCGCCGGAACGAGCGCATTACGATGAAGTATCCCCAGCAGATCAGCGTGAACGCCAGAAAGGTCAGCGGGATGGTGACGGTCGCCTCATCGCCCGCGGCGATGATCAGCTGCACGGCCGTCAGCACCTGGAACAGCGTCAGCAGCACGAGCGCGCCCCACATGCCCGCGGGACGGCCCTCTATGCGGCGCTCGGCCATCTGGCGGCGCTTTTCCTCGACCGAGATGGGCACGAGCATGGTCGGGATGCCGCCGAAGGAGACCGTGTCGCCGTCCTCGACGACCGCGTATTCGTCCACCGGCAGGTCGTTTACCTTGACGCCCCCCTTGGAGCCGAGGTCATATACCGTCCACGAGCCGTCGTCCTCACGGATGAGCGCGGCGTGCTGGCGGGACACCGAGGGGTATTCCAGCTGTACGTCGCACGCGGGCGCGCGCCCGATGATGTTTTCCCAATGCGTCAGCGGCAGGCGGATGCCGTTTGCCATGCCGAGATAGCCCCAGACCTCGTCCGGGTGCTTGACCTTCCACAGCGAGCGGATCGCGCCCACCAGGATCATCAGCGCCAGCAGCGGGAACACGAAGCGGACAGCCGTCGTGTACCATGCGCCGACAAGCGGGTTTTCCGCAAGGAACCCGGTCAGTGCATCCAAAAGGCGCTGTAAAGCGTCGGTCATGTTTGTTTTCCTCCCTTCTTTGGGAACCAGTATGGATATAACTTTATTATTATAGCACAGGTTGTCAAGAAGTGGGTGAACAGGCCGTAAACCGTATCCGGGCCGGCGGGGCTTGACAGCGCGGCAGGGCGGTGCTACACTTATATCCTAAGACGATACAGCGACAAACGAAGTTTGCAGGAAAAAGCCGCAAGGCTTGCCGAAGGAGCAAAACTCTCAGGCGTCCGGTGTGCCGGATGAGGACTGTAAATGGATGTGGCTCTGGAGAATGCCTCCCCGCAAAAAGGGAGGGGCTGCCGAAGGTGCAACGCGCACGGGATGAACGGACGTGCGCCAATCTCTCAGGCAAAAGGACAGAGTTTGAAGGCTGGGCCGCGGTTCGCGCGCGCCGGCGGAAGGGGCGCCGTCCATGGGGACGGGCCGGTTTTCCGCCTGGGGCGCAATCCCCCGGGGAAGGGAGTGCCGCACACGACCACGCTTTTTCAGAGCCATACCGCACAGGCGGTGTGGCTTTTTTGTTTGCCGCAAAACAGAAAAAGGGGTATGTAAGAAATGTCAATGGATCAACTGGCTGACCTTGTAAGCAAGGTCAGCGACATCGTGTGGAACAGCATACTGCTCTACCTGCTCGTCGGCACGGGCGTCCTCTTCACCATCCGCACGCGCTTTGTGCAGATCCGCAAGTTCGGCGCGGGCTGGAAGCGGCTGTTCGGCAACTTCTCGCTCAACGGCGAAAAGGCGGGCAAGGACGGCATGAGCCCGTTCCAGGCGCTGACCACCGCGATCGCGGCGCAGGTCGGTACGGGCAACATCGCGGGCGCCGCGACGGCGCTCTACTCCGGCGGCCCGGGCGCGATCTTCTGGATGTGGCTTTCGGCGTTCTTCGGCATGTCCACCATCTACGGCGAGGCGGTGCTCGCGCAGAAGTACAAGACGGTCGATAAGGACGGCCATGTGACCGGCGGCCCGATCTACTACATCCGGGCGCGCTTTACCGGCAAGTTCGGCAAGTTCCTCGCGGGCTTCTTCTCGCTCGCCATCATCTTCGCGCTCGGCTTTACCGGCAACATGGTGCAGGCAAACTCGATCAGCGCGTCGTTCAAGACCGCGTTCGGCATCCCGCCGATCGTGATCGGCGTCATCTGCGCGGTCATCGCGGCGTTTATCTTCCTCGGCGGCGTCAGCCGCATCGCGTCGGTCACCGAAAAGCTGGTGCCGGTCATGGCGTGCTTCTACATCATCGGCTGCGGCGCTATTCTGGTCATCAACCACGCGTCGATCATCCCGGCGTTCAAGTCGATCTTTGTCGCGGCGTTTGACCCGCAGGCCATCCTCGGCGGCGCGGTCGGCATCACCGTGCAGCAGGCGATGCGCTACGGCGTGGCGCGCGGCCTGTTCTCCAACGAGGCCGGCATGGGTTCCACCCCGCACGCGCACGCGCTGGCCAAGGTGGAAAAGCCGCAGGACCAGGGTGAAATCGCCATCATATCCGTTTTCATCGACACCTTTATCGTGCTGACGCTCACCGCCATGGTCATCCTGACCTCGGGCCAGCTCCAGGCGGGCGTGCCCGGCGGCCTGCAGGGCACCGAGCTGGCGCAGGCGGCGTTCAACACCACCATGGGTTCGTTCGGCAACATCTTTGTTGCGGTCTGCATGCTGTTCTTCGCGTTCTCGACCATCATCGGCTGGTACTTCTTCGGCGAGACCAACGTCAAGGCGCTGTTCGGCAAGAAGGCCACCAAGGTCTATGCGGCGATCGTCGTTGTGTGCATCGTGATCGGCTCGGCGCTCAAGGTCGACCTGGTCTGGAACCTGTCCGACCTGTTCAATGCGCTGATGGTATTCCCCAACCTGATCGCGCTGATATTCCTGTCCGGCATTGTTGCCAGGGCATCCCGCGGCGAGGATATCTTGAAAAAATAAACGCTTTTCCGGAACCATCCGCATTCCTGCGGATGGTTTCTGTTTTGCCCCGCGCCGGCAGCGCGGTTTTTATCCTATTATTTTTATCTGTATTTACTTCCCCATTGGAAACGGATATAATATAAGGGCAATACCGCATAATTTGGCAAGAGCGATTTGCGAGA
>DXIC01000166.1 GCA_019113065.1 Candidatus Agathobaculum stercoravium | reverse complement strand
CGAACTTGGTCAGCTCGATGGCATATGCGGTGTCGTTCGAGCCGACGCCCGCAACGACCGGTACACGGTGGTTGACATACTCGCAGCACCAGGAGACAACCTCGCGGTGCTCCTTGTCGTGCAGGGTGGAGGACTCGCCGGTCGTACCGCAGACGATGATCGCGTCCGTGCCGTGGGCAATCTGATGGTCGATGATGCGGCCGAATTCCTCATAGTTGACTTCGCCGGTGGACTTGAAAGGCGTGATGATCGCAACGCCTGCGCCGGTAAATACAGGATTCTTCATATTGTACAGGCCTCCTTAACGGTCCATATAGCCTTCAGCGCACAGCAGCTCTGCCATCAGGACAGCGCCGCCGGCTGCGCCGCGCAGGGTGTTGTGCGACAGGCTGACAAACTTGTAGTCATACAGGGCGTCCTCACGCAGACGGCCGATCGAAACACCCATGCCGCCTTCCAAATCGCGGTCGAGGCGGGTCTGCGGACGGTTATCTTCTTCAAAATAGGTCAGGAAATGCTCGGGGGCAGAGGGGAGCTGCAGCTCCTGCGCGCGGCCCTTATAGCTGCGCCAGCGCGCGATCATCTCCTCCTTGGTCGGCTTGCTTTTGAACTTGACGAACGCCGCCGCCATGTGGCCGTCCGAGCAGGCAACACGCAGGCACTGCGCCGTGATGACAGGGGAGGTTGCCGGTTCGATGTGGTCGCCCTCGATGTGTCCCCAGACCTTCATCGGCTCCTTTTCGCTCTTTTCTTCCTCGCCGCCGATATAGGGGATGACGTTGTCAACCATTTCCGGCCAGGTCTCAAAGGTCTTGCCCGCGCCCGAGATCGCCTGATAGGTGCAGACAGCGACTTCGGTCGGCTCGTAGTCCATCAGTGCGGTCAGCGCCGGTACATAGGACTGGATCGAGCAATTGGACTTGACGGCGATGAAGCCGCGCCTAGTGCCAAGGCGTTTGCGTTGTGCGGGGATGATCTTTGCATGGTCGGCGTTGATCTCCGGGATGATCATGGGAACGTCGGGCGTCATGCGGTGCGCCGAGTTGTTCGAGCAGACCGGGCACTCGAGCTTCGCGTACTTTTCTTCCAGCGCGCGGATCTCGTCTTTCTTCATATCGACCGCACAGAAAATGAAATCCACCTTGGAGGCAATTTCTTCCGCGTCGGCCGTTGCGTCGTACATGACCATGTCTTTGTACTTTTCCGGCATCGGCACGGACATCTTCCAGCGGCCTTCGCAGGCTTCGGCGTAGGTCTTGCCGCGGTTGCGGCCGGATGCCGCCAGTGCGACGACCTCAAACCACGGGTGGTTTTCCAGCAGCAGCGTAAACCGCTGGCCCACCATGCCGGTCGCGCCGACAATGCCTACCTTATAGTGCTTCATGTGTACCAAATCCTTCCATACGTTTTTCCGACGATTCACATTTTCGCCATGCAGTTCCTGCAAAGAAAAATACCGGTTGAAAAACCGGTATGATCTATACTATAATAGAGGGAGCGGACAAGCCGCTGCCTTCTAAACAGGATAGCTCTCCACCGGCATTTCTGCTGATGACAGACGCAGGGATATTCTCCGGCAACGTCCAGCACGGCCTTGCCGCAACAAGAACCGGCTTCGGCGGCAGACCCTTTCTCGGCTGCTCTGCGGGGTTACGGACCCTCCCAGACCGATACTGATGAAAACCGCGCCTCTATCTGTGAATGTACTTTTGTTCTTATTTTAAGATACGGCAATTTATTTGTCAATAGAAGGCACAAAAATAAAAACAGGAGATGATAAAATGAAAAGGATATTATCCATGCTGCTGTGCGCGGCAACGATGCTGGCCTGCCTGTGCATCGCCCCGGCATCCGCAGTGGATACCGATGTGACGCTGCGCGTCGGGCTGACCATCAGCGGCGCGAGCACGTTTGCCAACCCCCAGCTGGAAAACGTATCCGGTGAGCCGACCGGCTATGCCATCGGCACGATGGATGGGACGGACTTTAAAAGTGATGCCTCTGTTTCCGCTTCGCAGCTGACGATCACGCTGGTCAACAATGCCTTTCAGGTGAGCGATACGGCGACCGGTTCGGTGCTTTATACTTCGGCGGCGGGCGCGGATCATATCGCCATCCGCCCGAGCAGTGAACTGACCTGGTTCAAGGGCTACCAGTGGCACGGTGATTTTGTTTATCGCCGCGCGTCGGATGGGAACATCACTGTTATAAATTATGTTGGCCTGGAGGATTATGTGAAGGGCGTGCTGCCGTATGAAATCGATCCGGACTGGCCGGCGGAAGCGCAGAAGGCGCAGGCGGTCTGCGCACGCTCCTTTGCGCTTGGCACCAGCAAGCATGCCGACGAGGGCTATGACCTCTGCAACACCACGAACTGCCAGGTTTATCTGGGCGCAAACCTTGCTACCGCAGCTTCCGACGCCGCAGTGGACGCGACCAAGGGCGAATACCTGACCTATGACGGTGAGCCGGTGATCGGCTATTTCTTCTCGTCGGACGGCGGCGCGACCGAGGATGCCGCCAACGTATGGGGCGGGGATTACCCGTATTTGCAGGGTAAGGAAGACCCGTACGAGACCTATGACAGCTCCTGGAGCGTAACGCTGACAGCGGACGAGGTCCGTCAGAAGCTGGTCAGCGCCGGCTATTCCATCGGCACGGTTGCGAATGTCGAAGTTACCAGGCGCACCGACACAGACAACGTCAATGAAGTGACCGTGACCGACACCACCGGCAAGCAGGTCGTTATCCAGCGCGATGACTGCCGCACGGTGTTCGGCCTGGACAGCATCCGCTATACCATCACCCCGAATGAGGGCACGCGTACGTCTGTATCGTCGTCGCAGCCGCAGAGCACGAGTCTGACAGCCTCTCCCTCTACGCATAAAGTGACCGTCGATGGGGATGCGGTTGCGCCGCAGGGGTATAATATCAACGGCAATAACTATTACAAACTGCGCGATATTGCCTACATACTGAACGGTACGGGCAAACAGTTCAATGTGACATGGGACGGCGCAAACAACCGTATTGTGCTGACGCCCGGCGAAGCCTATGAGGAAGTCGGCGGGGAAATGGCCGCATCTGTTTCCTCTGAAATCCAGAATATCACGCCTTCGGATTCTGCAATTGTGATCGATGGCCGGACGGTTTCCCTGACCGGCTACCGGATCAACGGCAATAACTACTATATGCTGCGCGATGTCGGCGAAGCGCTCGGCTTCTCGGTCGGGTACGAAAACCAGACCGTGCTGATCACCAGCACGGCATCTGAC
The DNA here is from genome assembly GCA_019113065.1 of Candidatus Agathobaculum stercoravium. Taxonomy (GTDB): domain Bacteria; phylum Bacillota; class Clostridia; order Oscillospirales; family Butyricicoccaceae; genus Agathobaculum; species Agathobaculum stercoravium. Next base: position 5,598 of record DXIC01000166.1, on the reverse strand, counting down.
CCGGAAGAAGGGCAGGGCGGGACGGATGAGCAGGAGCAGCCGCAGGCATCCGGCGCTGTCAGCTATACGTTCGACGGCTCAGGCTGGGGCCACAGCGTCGGTATGAGCCAATGGGGCGCGTATGCGATGGCAGAACAGGGCTTTTCCTATGATGAAATTTTGAAATTTTACTTCACCGGCATTGAAATCGCCGGCTGAGCAAAACGGCTGTAAAGGAGGAAACGGCATGGGCGCTCCGGGTGGGCGTCCATGCCTTTATGAATGAAAAAAAGCGATTTCTATTTTGATTTACCCGAGCGGCTTATCGCACAGCATCCGCTCGAGCAGCGCGATGCTTCGCGCCTGATGGTGCTCGACCGGGCGGACGGCGCGGTAACGCATCGCCATTTCCGCGACCTGCTGGAATATGTGCAGCCGGGCGACTGCATGGTGTTCAACAATTCCCGCGTTATCCCGGCGCGCCTGATGGGGCATGCCGTAGGACGCACTACGCCGATCGAGGTGCTGCTGCTGACCGATAAGGGGGACGGCCTGTGGGAATGCCTGACCCGTCCGGGGCGCAAGACGCGCGAAGGGGTGGAGCTGACCTTCGGCGACGGCCTGCTGACTGCGACGGTCGAAAAGGTGCAGCCGGACGGCAACCGCCTGATTCGCTTTCACTATGAGGGTATTTTCCTGGAAATCTTGGACAAGCTCGGCACGATGCCGCTGCCGCCGTATATCAAGGAAAAACTGGATGATCCCGAGCGGTACCAGACGGTATACTCCAAAACGCCGGGTTCTGCGGCAGCGCCTACGGCGGGCCTGCACTTTACCAGGGAGCTGCTTGCCGAACTGGAACGCAAGGGCGTCAAACTGGCGTTTGTGACGCTGCACGTCGGCCTCGGTACCTTCCGCCCGGTGAAGGAAGAGGAAATCACCGATCATGTGATGCACTCCGAGTACTATATCATGGACGAGCAGACCGCAGATACCATCAACCGGACGCGCGATGCGGGCGGCAAGGTCTGGGCGGTCGGTACGACCGCGTGCCGCACGCTGGAAACCATTGCAGATGAAAGCGGGCATGTCCGTGCGCAGTCCGGCTGGACGGATATTTTTATCTATCCAGGGTACCGGTTCAAGATGGTTGACCATCTGGTGACCAACTTCCATCTCCCGGAAAGTACGCTGATGATGCTGATTTCCGCGTTTGCAACGCGTGAAATGGTGATGGATGCATACCAGCAGGCAATCAAGGAGGAGTACCGCTTTTTCTCCTTCGGCGATTCCATGCTGCTCTATTGACCGTATCGAAACAAAAGAGGGAAGCTGCGGCTGCACCTGTAAAATGAAAGTAGGCACTCACAAAAGTGTGGGTGTCTACTTATGTTTATATGGACGGAATCTACTTGCGCCGCAACTGGGGCGGAGAGCTTGAGAATGTGGCCATTCTGAAGGCGGAACCGAAATAGCCTTGGAAATTACACCGCAATAAACAAAATAAAAGTCCTCTGGAGTTTTTGCTCCAGAGGACTTTTGGTCCGAGTAGTGCGACTCGAACGCACGACATCCAGCTCCCAAAGCTGGCGCGCTACCAACTGCGCTATACCCGGGTCTAACATTCTTTTGTTAGTATACCAAAACGCCGCTCCTCGTGTCAAGAGAAATAAAGGCGCTTTTAAAGCATTTGGCTCATTCAGGGAAATGTAGAGGGCTGCAACAATCCGTAGTATTCGCTTTATGGATAGCAGGATTCAAAAGATGCATTGTACATTGCGTGGAAGCAGGATTACAATTGATTCAACAGGACAATGCAGACCGCGTTGCCTTGAAACAAATAATACTGTGTGAAAATGTAACTACGGAAAAGAAGGCAGACTACTATGAATACATGGTTTATCACAGGCTGTTCCAGTGGGCTGGGCCGTGGGATTGCAGAAGCTGCGCTGCGGCGTGGCGAACAGGTTGCCGTCACTGCCCGCCTGCCGGAGAAGGTTGAAGCACTTGCAAAGGCTTATCCTGAGCGGGCGCTGGCGCTGCGGCTGGATCTGAACGACAAAGCAGGTGTGGAACGCGCGGTACAGGATGCCTGCGACCGGTTTGGGAAAATTGATGTTTTGGTCAACAACGCCGGGCACGGTTACCGTGCGGCGATCGAAGAAAGTGAGCCGGAACAGGTAGAAGAGTTATTCAATACGAACTTTTTCGCACCGATGGAGTTGATCCGCATGGTCCTTCCAAAGATGCGCGCGCGGCGGAAGGGGATGATTGTCAACGTTACCTCCATTGGTGCGGTGCGCGGTGCGCTGGGAAACGGGTACTACTCCGCCGCCAAAGGAGCACTCGAGCTGGCAACCGAAGCGCTTGCAAAAGAGGTAAAGCATCTGGGTATCCGCACCATGTTGGTAGAGCCAGGGGCGTTCCGTACCAGCTTTTATGATGAAGGGCTCAAGGGCAGCGGGGCGTCCATTGCAGATTACGATGTTTTGGCTGCGCAGTACCGAAAAGGAAACGCCGTTAATCTCCGCAATCAACCGGGCAACCCGGAAAAAGGCGGGGAAATTATCGTTGAAACGGCCCTTCGGGAGGACGCGCCCTTTCGCCTGCTGCTCGGCAGCGATGGGGTGCGGGCGGCCGAGACGGAACTGGAACACCGGCTGACGGAATTGCGTGCGTGGGCAGGTGTAAGCGCCCGTTCGGATTTCCAGAGGTGAGAAAAGCCAGGTATTGTTGCCGGCAGGAGGGGAGGGGCAATACAGCAAACGCCGATACAAAGATGTGATGATGACGTGATACGGTTTGCGGGGGTGGGGCCTATTTTTGATTCTTTTGGTTTGGCGCAGTGCAGTCCGGAAAGACGCAGCCGGAACCTGATCGGGGCTCCACATATTATGTTATTATACACGGTTCTGTGTGTTGCCCTTATAAGGATAGGACACATGCCCTGCCTTTTTATGAACCCGGATACAGCCATGTCCGGGTTCTTTTTTTATGCCGCGCGGGGCGCGGAAGGGGATGGCAGGAGAAGGTTGCATTATGGAAATTTTACTTTTCAAAATGCAATATATACTTGATATTATGGAAGGAATATCATATACTGTAATCACAAAGAGAGGTGAGCGCATGAAAAACAAAAAGCTCAAACTCGCGCGGGTGGAAAAAGACCTGTCGCAGGCCGAGCTGGCGGAAAGGGTCGGCGTGACGCGGCAGACCATCGGCCTGATCGAAGCGGGCGGCTATAACCCGACGCTCAATCTGTGCATCGCCATCTGTAAGGCGCTGGATAAAACACTGGATCAACTTTTCTGGGAGGATAACTGAGATGAAACAGATCAGAACATGGGTACAGAGCATCAACCGTGAGCGGCAGGAGCAGATGATGCTGCTGGTTGGCGCTGCCGCGGCTGTTATGCTGCTTTTGTAAGGAGGAGAGAATACAATGAAACTGTTTCCCAAAGCCAAGGACGAGCGCGTGGTCGCGGAGATCAACCACATTTACAAAATTGGTTTCCATGTTTTGAGCTTCGGTATTCTGGTAGATATTATCCTGCAAGCGGTTGGCATCCGGTTCGAGGGTACCACGATGGGGGATTCGTCGATCAATCTGCTGGAGTTTGCCGTAGTGATGCTGTCGTGGATCCTGTGTACGGTGCTGATGGGGCGCAAGGGCATGATGGACGATAACGCCTATGCCGAGGCCGACCGCTATCCATGGAAGCATTATCTGGTGCAGGGCATTCTGGCAGGCGCCGGCACTGCTGTTGCAGTGTGGTTAATTCAGTTTTTCAGTGGTGCGGCCTGGGCGTCCATGAGCGCGCCGTATATCCTGCTGGTTCTTGTCAGCCAAATGGTTTTCATGGTGCCTGTGGTGACGGTCCTAGTGCTGCTGATTACCTGCGTTTCGTTCCGCTACGCCCGCCACCGCCGCCGGAAATCGGAGCAATCCATGGAGGAGGACGAATAAAGCTGCACGATACAGCAGTGTGAAAATTCACAGTTTTTTTACATCATGTTACCGATTTGTCGTTGAAGCCTTGCCCGTTTCCATATAAAATATATACATGGGATAGTATATTTTCACAAGGGAGGACACAGGATGACGACAGAAAAGGATATTATGCAGATCACGCCGCGTGTGGAAGCGCTTGCTGCGCTTTGCAGGCAGCATGACAAGATCGACGCCCAGCTCTATAAGGAATATGACGTCAAGCGCGGCCTGCGGGACCTCAACGGCGAAGGCGTGCTGGCGGGATTGACCAATATATCGGATATCATTTCCAAAAAGGAAGTGGACGGCAAACTGGTTCCCTGCGACGGCGAGCTGTATTACCGCGGCTACAAGATCAACGAGTTGGTTCAGGGCTTCATGCACGACGGCCGCAAAGGATATGAGGAAGTCGCATATCTGCTGCTGTTCGGCGAACTGCCGGACGCAAAGCGTTTGAGCGAGTTCAAAAACCTGCTCGCACAGGGCCGTACGCTCCCGACCAACTTTACGCGCGACGTCATCATGAAGGCGCCGACGCATGACATGATGAACAGCCTGTCGCGCAGCGTGCTCACGCTGGCGTCCTACGACAGCAATGCGGATGACATCAGCCTGCCCAATGTGCTGCGGCAGTGTCTGATGCTGATTTCGGTATTCCCCATGCTGGCGGTGTACTCCTACCATGCATATAACCACTATGAATGCGGCGGCAGCATGTATATCCACTACCCGTCGGACAGCCTGTCCACGGCTTCGAACTTTTTGCGTATGCTGCGCCCGGACATGCGGTATACGCCGCTCGAGGCAACTGTACTTGACCTTGCCCTTGTACTGCATATGGAGCACGGCGGCGGCAACAACTCGTCGTTTACCACGCATGTGGTCACCTCGTCCGGCACGGATACCTATTCCGCGATCTCTGCGGCGCTCGGCTCGCTCAAGGGCCCGAAGCACGGCGGCGCGAATTACAAGGTCGTGCAGATGTTCGAGGACATGAAAAAGAATATCACCGATACAAAGGATGAGGAGGCTGTCGCGGCGTATCTGGGCCGCCTGCTCCGCAAGGAGGCATTCGATCACAAGGGCCTGATTTACGGTCTCGGCCATGCGGTGTATTCGATTTCTGACCCGCGCGCGCAGGTGTTCAAATCGTTTGTCGGCCAGCTGGCGCACGAAAAGGGAAGGGACGCGGATTTTGACCTGTATACCACGGTAGCCCGTCTGGCGCCCGAGGTCATTGCAAAGGAACGGCATATCTACAAAGGCGTTTCCGCCAATGTGGATTTCTACTCCGGCTTTGTGTATTCCATGCTCGGGCTGCCGCCCGAACTGTATACGCCGGTGTTCGCTATCGCGCGGATCGTCGGCTGGAGCGCGCACCGGCTGGAGGAGCTGATCAACACGGATAAGATCATCCGCCCGGCCTACCGCTGTGTGCAGCCCGCAACCGGTTATGTGTCCCTGAAAGATCGATAATATAAAGGCAACACCGCACAATTGCGTCTGCGGCGCTTTGCGGAAATTTTGCCCCCGGATTTTGTTGCGCTTCCTTGCAATACATCAAGTATTGCTGCGAAAACGCGCCGCATCCGGATGCAAAATATTCTCGCAAATCGCTCTTGCCAAAT
>DXIC01000165.1 GCA_019113065.1 Candidatus Agathobaculum stercoravium | reverse complement strand
CAGATAGAACCGCCCCTCCTGCCAGTCGCGCATGAGCGGGGTCTCCAGCTCGAACAGCAGGGTCAGCAGGCCGATATACTCGGGCTTCATGCGCGAGAGCGCCTCGGCGGTCTTGACGGCGTGCTCCTCGGACAGCTCGAGCGAGCCGAGGCCCGCGATGCAGGTGACCGACAGTTTCATGCCCGCCTCCTTGACCATCAGGCCCGCGCGCACGATCTCGTCCGCGGTCTCGCCCTTGTTGACGCGGCGCAGCACCTCGTCCGAGCCGGATTCCAGGCCGAGGTAGATCATCTCCAGCCCCAGCTCGTGCAGCATGTTGAGGTCCTCCTGCTTTTTGACCAGGATGGACGCGGGCGAGCCGTAGCTCGTCACGCGCTCGCACTCGGGGAACAGCTGTTTGATATAGCGCAGGATCTCCGCCATGTGCTCGGGACGGCACATGAGCGCGTCGCCGTCCGCTAAAAAGATGCGCTCGACGCGGCGGTACATGCGCCGCGCTTCGTCAAAGTCGCGCTTGACGTCCTCGAGCCTGCGCACGCGGAAGCGTTTTTCCTTATACATGTCGCAGAACGTGCATTTGTTGTGGCTGCACCCGATCGTCACCTGTACGATCAGGCTGTATGCCTCAGAGGGGGGCCGGAATACGCGGCCTTCGTATTCGATCATGTTGTGATTCTCCTTTTCACGGGGTATGAAAAAAGCAGGGCGGAGAGAATATTCCTCCGCCCATCTGCACGGTTTTCAGTTTTCGACAGAATGTTCGTCGTCCGCCGGTTCCTCGTCCTCGGCCTGCTCTGCCTGAGCCGCCGGCTCGTCCGCCGGGACCTCCTCGTCGAACGTATCCTGATAGGAAGCGTCTGCGCATTCCTCCGCGCAGGTGCAGGAGCCGCACGCGGGATCCTCGCGCATCATCTCCTCCAGCTCGTCCATCGCCTTCAGCTCAGCCTCGTGGTAGACCTCTTCTTCACGCTTCTTTTGCAGCAGGACAAGCGCCGCCGTTGCGCCGGCCGCACAGGCCAGGCTGGTCAGCAGCAGACCCGCCTTGATCTTCGTTGCATTTTTCACGGTATCCACTTCCTCTCAAAGTGATGCGGGATATTTAAGTTTACTTTACCATACCGCCGCGCCAAAGTCAATGGCAGCGCCCGGTTATTTGCCCAGTTCATAGGCGCGCGCGATACATTTATCGCACGCTTCCGCCAAAATGCCGTACAGATCGCGCGCTTCCAGCACTTTCATGGCCTCGACCGTCGTGCCGCCGGGCGAACACACCGCGCGGATCAGTTCAGCGGGCGTTTTGTCGCGCCGGAGCAGCATTTTGGCCGAGCCGATCATGGTCTGGCAGAACAGCGTCAGCGCGTCGTCCTCGGAAATGCCGTGCTGCGCGGCGCTTTTCACCATTGCGTCCGCAAAGGCATAAAGGTAAGCCGGCGCCGAACCCGCGTACGGGATGACCTCGCTCAGCATGTGCTCCTCGTCAAACACCACGGTCACGCCCATGGTGTCGAACAGCGCGCGCACCTGCGCAAGCTGCGCTTCGCTTGCGGCCGCGTTTTTCACCAGCTGGGTCGCGCCCTCGCCCAGCATGAGCGGGGTGTTGGGCATGACGCGGATGATGGGCGTGTCCGCGCCGAGCGCGGCTTCCATCCGGGCGAATGTCACGCCTGCCGCAATCGAAATGACGAGCGGCTTTTCGCCCGTGCAGCCCGCCAGTACCGGCAGGATCTCGTCAAAGTTCTGCGGCTTGACCGCGAGCAGCACCATATCGCACGCGGTATACACCTCGGTATAGTCGCCCGTGACGGCATAGCCCTTTGCGCGGTTTGCCTCGCGTTTTTCCCCGCTGCGGTTGAACAGCAGCGCCTCCGCCGGCTGGAACAGCCCCGCGCGCACCGCGCCGTCCACAATCGCGGCGCCCATATTGCCCGCGCCCAGCACGCCGAAACGGTAGGTTTTCATTCGGATACACCTCTCTGCCATGAATTTTTGCTGAAAATATTATAGCACAAATAGGATTTCCGTGTAAATGGCTTGTGAAAAAGTCATATCCGTGATAAAATACTTTTATTCTTGTATTCCGGAGGCGAGGGAATGGCGGGACGGTTTCTCCCCCACATTGGGCTGCGGACGGTCAAAACCGGCCTTGCGGTTGCGCTGGCGCTGTTTTTTGCCGACCTGCGCGGCTCTCCCGCGCTGATTTTTGCCGGCATCGGCGCGATCGTCGCCATGAGCCGCACGGTGGGCGACGCGTTCGAGACCTGCCGCACGCAGTTTTTCGGCATCCTGCTCGGCGCGGGCTTCGGCGCGGTGTTCGTCAACCTGTTCGAGGGGTTCCGCTATATCGGCACCGGGCTCGGGCTGATCGCGCTCATCCTGCTGTGCGTGCAGCTCAAATTGCAGTTTGCCGTGCCGCTGGCGTGCATCGTGTTCGTGTCCATCTGCCTGTCGCCCGCGGACGAGGCCTTCCTCTACGGCGTCAACCGCCTGCTGGACACCTCGATCGGCCTTGCGACCGCGCTCGTGGTCAACGTGACCATCAAGCCCTACAACAATCGCGCGCGCATCATGAACCTGCTCACGCATTTCCAGCAGTCCGTACCCGCTTATGTGGAGGAGCGGGTGCTGCACGGCCGTTACCCCGACCTGACACCCCTGCATGCCCAGCTCGACCGCATTGCGTCCGAGCTGGCGACCTTTGAAAAGCAGCGGGGGCCCCGTCAGAGCGGCCACGCCGGACAGGCGGTGTTCCTGCGGGGCTGCGAGCAGCTGGCGCACGCGGTGCTCCAGGAGCTGTCCGCGCTGTGCGCGATGGACGAGCGCGGGCGCCTGTCTCCGGAAAACGCGGGGCGGCTTGCGGTGCTCGGCCTGTCCGCGCCGGAGGGCATGGCGGCGCCGCCCCGGAGCGCTGCGGACATCGTCGGCAACTACCATCTGGACAACCTGCTGCGTGCGTACCAGTATCTGGCCGAGTTCAGCAGCGCGGAACAGACCCCAAAAGAGAAATAAAAAGTATGTAAGGGAGTTATCAACAAATCATGGAACAAAAATCGAGAAGCAGCTTTTCCAGCCGTATCGGCTTCGTGCTGGCGGCGGCAGGCTCTGCGGTGGGCCTGGGCAACCTGTGGCGCTTCCCCTATCTGGCTGCGCAGTACGGCGGCGGCATTTTCCTGCTGGTCTACCTCATCCTGGTCGTCAGCTTCGGCTTCGCGCTGATGATCACCGAGATCGCGATCGGCCGCAAGACCCGCCTGTCCTGCATCGGCGCATACAAGGCACTGGATAAGCGCTTTGGCTTCCTCGGCTGGATCGCGGCCTTTGTGCCGGTCATCATTACGCCGTATTACTGCGTCATCGGCGGCTGGGTCACAAAGTACCTGTTCACCTTCCTGACCGGCGGCGGCATGGCCTCGGCGGACGGCGGCGACTTTTTCAACAACTTCATCGGCTTTGACACCGGCTCCATTGCAAGCACCATCTTCAACTTCGGCGGCCCGACCCCGTGGTTCCTGATCTATGCGCTGCTGACCGCGGTCGTGGTCCTCTTCGGCGTAGAAAAGGGCATCGAGCGTGCCAGCCGCTTCATGATGCCGGTGCTGGCCGTGCTGGCCGTGCTGATTGCGATTTATTCGCTGACCATCGACGGCGCAATGGCAGGCCTCAAGTATTACCTGCTGCCCGATTTCTCCAAGTTCTCCATGTCCACCGTGCTGGGCGCGATCGGCCAGATGTTCTACTCCATGTCGCTCGCCATGGGCATTATGATCACCTACGGCTCGTACATGCAGCGCGATAATATCCTCGAGCACTCGGTCACCCAGATCGAGGTATTCGATACGCTGTTTGCATTTGTCGCCGGCCTGATGATCATCCCGCCGGTCGTTGCGTTCAACGGCGGCGACCCGAGCCAGATCAACAACGGCCCCGGCCTGATGTTCATTACCCTGCCGATGGTATTCGAGTCCATGCCGTTCGGCGAGATCGTCGGCGCGGTATTCTTCCTGCTGGTGCTGTTCGCAGCGCTCACCTCGTCCATCTCGCTGATGGAGACCATCGTCTCGGTCGTCATGGACAAGACCCCGCTGGGGCGCAAACACGCGACCCTGATTGTCACCATTGCCGTGCTGCTGATCGGCATGCTGTCCTGTCTGGGCTACGGCCCGCTCGGCGCGGTCAAGATCATCGGCATGCAGTTCCTCGACTTCTTCGATTTCCTGTCGAACTCCGTGCTCATGCCGATCGTGGCCTTCCTGACCTGCATCCTGATCGGCCATGTGGTCGGCACCAGGGTCATTTCGGACGAAGTCACACAGAACGGCGCGGCCTTCCACCGCGAAAAGCTGCACCGCGTCATGATCCGCTGGGTTGCGCCCGTGCTGCTGGTCGCAATCCTGGTATCCGAGCTGCTGACCAAGGTGTTCGGCGTGTTCACCATTTAAGATATCCGGCCGGAAGCGCGTTTCCGGTGCCAAGGGGAAGCCTTCCGGCTTCCCCTTTTTGCATCCCCTCCGCCTTGACCCCGGCGGGCGTTTATGCTAGGATAAAACCATACCCTGTGAGAAAGGACGCCGCCGCGCATGATCCAGTGCTTTGTCAAAAAGGAATATGAAGCGCCCTTCGGCCTTGCCCAGCCGCCGCGGCTGTTTTCGGTCAGCCGGACGGACGAGAAGGCCTCCGCCCACCCGCGCGTCATGCACGCGCATGACGACCTGGTCGAGGTCGTGCTCGTGCGCGGCGGCGAAAGCCGGTATTTTGTCGGCGGCACGCCGTACAACGCGCGCCGCGGCGACCTGTTCATCTTCAACAGCCGCGTGGTGCACGACGAGCCCTCCGGCCCCGACCGCCCGGTCGCCACGTCCAGCCTCGCGCTCGGCGGGCTCAAAGTCCCCGGCCTGCGCGAGAATACGCTCATCCCCGAGGACGCGTCCCCGGTCTGCCGGCTGTCCGAGCCGCAGGCGCAGCGGCTCGAGCGGCTGTACGACGTGCTCTATGACGAGCTGACTGCGGGCAACGACGACGGCGCGCACCACCTGCTCATGGCCGTTCTGACGCTGGTGCAGCAGTTCCGCGCGGCCGCGGCCAGTACCGCTGCGGATGCAAACGTGTTCGCCCAGCGCATCAAGGACTATATCGACCGCCACTTTGCGGAGGAGTTTTCGCTCCATCAGATGGCGGACGCGCTGCATGTCAGCCCGTACCACCTGTCCCATGTGTGCAAGGAGACGACCGGGTACTCCCCCCTGCAATACGTCCTGCGCCGCCGCATCGGCGAGGCGCAGACCCTGCTCATCACGACCGACCTGCCGGTCACGCGCATTGCCGCACAGGTGGGCTACGACAACCCCAGCCATTTCAACGCGCAGTTCGCCAAGGCGGTCGGCATGGCCCCGCGCACCTTCCGCCGCGAGTATGTGTACCACAAATAGGCGGGCCGCAAGAATCCGAAAGTTTATCCGAGCAGCCGTCCGAAGGACGGCTGTTTTTTTGCTGACAAACCGCAAGAATGCTCTGGTTTTCTTCGGGCGCGCGCAGTACAATAAAGGCACAGTAAGGGCGGCGGGGCCACACGCCGCATCGGAGTCACCGAGAGAAGAAAAGGAGCGTCATATTATGAAAACTGTCAAGGTTGGTTCGGTTGGTCTGGGCCGTCTGGGTTACGAGCACGCCTGCAATCTGGCTACGCAGGTACCCGGCTGCGAGCTTGCGGCGATCTGCGACGTAGACGAGAAGCGCGTTAAGGAGGTTGCCGAGGAGCTTGGCGTCCCCTACACCTACACGGATTTTGAGGAAATGTGCAAAAACCCCGAGCTGGACGCGATCGTGATCGTTTCCCCCTCCTTCCTGCACTGCCAGCAGATCGAGATTGCAATGAACCATGGCAAGCATGTGTTCTGCGAGAAGCCGCTCGGCACGGACGTCGCCCAGTGCAAGGACGCGGAAAAGGTCGTCGAGGCACATCCCGAGCTGATCTTCCAGCTGGGCTTCATGCGCCGCTTTGACAAGTCCTATGCTGAGGCCAAGCGCAAGATCGACGCGGGCGACATCGGCAAGGTCGTACTGGTGCGCTCCTACACGCAGGACCCGCGCTCGACCATCGAGTCCACGCTCAAGTTCGCCCCGCACTCGGGCGGCCAGTTCCTCGACATGTGCGTGCATGACATCGACCTCATCCGCTGGTTCACCGGCTCGGACGTCAAGAACGTATGGGCGATCGGCGGCGTATTCGAATTCGACCTGTACAAGGAGCTGAACGACGCGGACAACGCGGCCGCGACCATCCAGATGGAGAACGGCGCGATGGGCTTCATGTTCACCAACCGCACCCATGCGGCAGGCTCGAACGTCGAAACCGAGATCATCGGCACGCACGGCACGCTGCGCATCGCAAACGTCGGCGCGAAGAACCTGCTCAACATCGTAGACGAGCACGGCTCGCGCGAGGAGTACTATCCGGACTTCATGAGCCGCTGGCACGAGGCGTTTGTCGCGGAGATGGTGGCGTTCACCGACCATGTGCGCAATAACACCAAGCCCAGCGACCTGACCGTATACGACGGCACCGCGGTCTCCGAGGCGGCTTACCGCTGCAAGGAGTCCTTCGAGACCGGCAAGATGCTGCCGATCCGCTGATCCGCAGGGCACAGCATACAAAAAGAGTGGAAACTACATCGGTTTCCACTCTTTTTCCGCTTAATCGATGATCTGCCCGCGCAGGATCAGGGTATTGATGTTCAGATCCTCATCCAGCAGGATGATGTTTGCCAGCTTGCCCGGCTCGAGCGAGCCGTAGTCGTGCTGGATGCCGATTGCGCGCGCCGGGTTGGTCGACGCCGAACGCACCGCCTGCCCGAGCGGCACGCCCATTCCCACCGCCCGCCGCATGCAGTCGAACAGGTTTGCAGTCGAGCCCGCAAGCGTGCTGCCGCCGCCGAGCGACGCGCGGCCGCCTTTTACCGTCACCTGCTGGCCGCCGAGGGTATACACGCCGTCCCCCAGCCCGGTAGCCGCCATGCTGTCTGAAATCAGGATGATGCGGTTTTCAAACAGCTGGAACGCCGCCCGCACCGCCGCCGGGTGCACATGGAAACCGTCCGTGATCAGCTCCACGCCGACCTCGTCGTTATCCAGCGCCGCGCCGATCAGCCCCGGCTCCCGGTGGGTCATGGGCGCCATGGCGTTGAACAGGTGCGTCACTTCGCGCGCGCCGCGCCGGAACGCCTCGCACGCGGTGTCGTAATCCGCGTCCGTGTGCGCAAGCGACAGACGCACCTCGCCGGCCAGCTCCCCGATCACGTCCAGCGCGCCGGGCAGCTCGGGCGCGAGGTCGCACAGTTTGATCAGCCCCTGCGCCTTTTCCTGCAGGCGGCGGAACAGCGCCGCATCCGGCTTTTGCAGGTAATCGCCGTTCTGCGCGCCCTTGCGGCTTTCCGCAAGGAACGGCCCCTCCAGGTTGATCCCCACAAGCGCTGCATCGCGGCGGTCGGTCTGGTAGCTCGCCGCCGCCTCCATAATCGCAGCCAGCCGCTCCTCCGGCAGCGTCATGGTCGCCGGGCAAATGGCGCACACGCCGCTCTCCGCCTGGTAGCGCGCCATGGTGGAAATCGCCTTATGCGTGCCGTCGCACAGGTCATAGCCCGCGCAGCCGTGGAAATGGATGTCTATCAGCCCGGGGATCGCGTACAGCCCGCCCATGTCGCAGGCGTCCGCCGAGGCCTGCGCCGCGCCGATACGGTCGCCCGAAAGCGACAGCCCGCCGGTGCGGAACGTGCCGTCCGGCTGATAGATTTTCAGATTGCAAAACTCCATATGCCAATGCCCCTCTTTTTTCACCGGCAGGGCGCCGGCCTGATGCAAAAGGAAAGGCGGGCCGCTGCCCGCCTTGTCCGCCTGAACGGACGCCCCGCTGCCTTCCGGCGGCGGGAAACGCCCGTTTATCCCTTACAGGTTATCCTTCAGGAACTGCTCGAGCGCCTCAGCCGCCGCAGCCTCGTCCTCGCCCTCGATGGTCAGGCGGACGGTGTCGCCCTGCTTGACGCCCAGGCTCATCACGCCCATGATGCGCTTTGCGTCAACTTCCTTTTTCGGGCCGGCGATCTTGATGCTGGAAGCAAACTTCGCGGCTTCCTTGACCAGCAGGCCTGCCGGGCGCGCGTGGATGCCGAGTTCGTCGGTAATGGTGTACTCTACGGTTTTCATAACTGCATTTTCCTTTCTATCATGACGTTTTTCAAACGGGTTGCAGCTTTGCACAAGCCGGGCGGCACGCCGCCCGCACAGGACGTCCGCCGCCGCGGGAACGCCCTTACCCCCTAAATGAAAAGAACCAAACTTCCGCGCCGCCGTCCATGTATTTCTCAGGCCGGCCGCAAGAAATTTGGTTTTGCCCGCAATACGGCAGCAATCCAGGGGCGGTATCCGCTTGTTGTAATTATTGTAACAAACCGGATGGCAATTTTCAAGACGCTGCTGCTGTCGCAAACCGCCAAAACGCCTCCTCATTTTTTGTCATTTCTGCACAAATGAACCTGTCTGGCGGGCAAAGGTTTTGACCGCGCCACGGATTTCTGCTATGCTGAAGGGACAACAGGGAAAGAGAGGTGTCAAGAGACATGAAAATCGACGGAAACGAACTGGCTGTGCTGCAGGACCGGCTTGACCGCGAAGGCAAAAAACAGGAGGCCTGGGAGGTCAAGCAGGAGTTCCTGCGCCAGGTGCGCGCGGCGGGCGACCACTGCCCCTGCCGGGAGGCCTGCCCGCACCACGGCAACTGCTTCGAATGCGTGACCATCCACCGCGGCCACCGCGACCACCTGCCGATGTGCCTGTGGGATATGGTCAACGAGCGGCTGGCCGCCCTCAGCCACATGACCGAAGGCACGCTGCGCGCCTACGAGGACCGCAAGGCCGCCGAAGCGCCGTCCTGCGCTGCCTGCACGGAATGCAGCACACCGCAAACATAACCGGAAGCGCCGCAAAAGCCGGCGCTTCCACCCTTTTTACCGCCTTTTCCCGGCGGCGTATCCGCACTGTTTCCGGCCCGTGTTAACGCTTTGCTAATTTCCTGGGGAAACGTATTGCATTTTGCCTGTCAACCGTCTATAATCGCTATGTATTCTTTGGGATAAGAGTATCAAGGCAATACCGTATCATTTGGCAAGAGCGATTTGCGAGAATATTTTG
>DXIC01000164.1 GCA_019113065.1 Candidatus Agathobaculum stercoravium | reverse complement strand
CGACATGGCTGCGGATGTAGGTGACCGCCCGGACGAGCGAATCATCGTTCTTTTTCAGGCGGGGCGACTGGATCGGGTTGTTCAGCAGCATGAGCATCTGGTAAATGCGGGCAGAGGTTTCGAACACGCTTTCGTTTCCGCCGTCATGATAGAAGGCCACCATGTCTTCAAGGATCTTGAGGATAGCGGCGTTGTTCCCGCCGTCAATGACCAGGCCGCTGGTCTGGTTGATATAGCTGCAAAGCTCGTGCGCCTGCGGGCCGTCAAAGTGGACGTAGTAAAATTCCATGTTGTCCGAGGCGTGGTAATAGTGCGGCTGGCGGCAGTCAAAAATCCCGATCTGTCCGGCGTTTACCTCATATTTGCCGCTTTCCAGTTCAAGGTAAAAGGTGCCGCGCTTGACATACACCAGCAGCAGCGGGGGATAGGTGCCGCGCTTGATATAGTAATCCCGGTTGCAGTAAAAGTGGCCGCACATGGTGTGGTAGTAAAACAGCTTTTGGGTTTCCTCGGATGGGGAGAAGAAAAACCATTCGGATTCGGGCAGTACGCCGATCTCATAACTTTTCATGGGTTGCCTCCTGCGGTTTTATCAAAGGGTGCGCGCTGGGCGCTATTCTTCCTTCCCCTTTGCGGGAATGGACTTGAAATAGCGCGGGGGATAGCCTGTGACCTTTTTGAAAAGGCGGGAAAAATAGTTGGCGTCATAGATGCCGACCTTGCGGCCGATCTCCGCGACCGGCGCGTCGCTGGTCTGGAGCAGCTCGAGCGCGCGCAGGATGCGCACGCGGTTGAGGTAATCGGTCGGCGGCATGCCGGTGGCTTCTTTGAAGATCGTGCGGAAATAGCTGAGCGTGATGCCCTGGCTGTGCGCGATGCCTTCGAAATCGATGTCCTGCGACAGGTCGCGGTCGATCTCGGCCAGCACTGTGTTGATCATGTCCTCTTTCCAGGAAGCCTCACGGCTGATGAGCTGGAACTGGCTGAGCTGGATGCGCCGGATCAGGACCAGCAGCTCCTGCAGGCGGAACAGCTTCATCTGCTCGAAGTTGAAGTGGCGTTCCTCCTGCTCGCGCGCAATGCTTTGCAGGATGGGATACAGGTAGTCAAGCTCGGCGTGCGTCAGGTGGATCATGCCCTGCAAACCGGATACGCTCAGATGGAGCAGGGGCGGGCTGCCCGCGGCGCGCGCGTCCTCTTCGAACGCCTTGAGCTCGCGCATGCGCTTTTCTGCGGCGCTGGCCTGCGGTATATTCCAGTATACCATATCCTGAAGCGATGCGGCAAGGACACCCGAGATGATTTGCGTTTCAAATTGGCAGCGGCAGAGCTGTGCGCCTTTTTGCAGGCAGCAGGCATGCGGCCGGTCGGGCGGGAGCAGCAGGAGGTCGCCCGGGATGAGCGACATGCGCCCCTGGGCGGAGAAGAATTCGCAGCTGCCGCGCAGGACGAGCGTGATCTCATAGAAATGGTGCTGGTGGAGCGGCGGGCGGGATGCAGGCGCCGCCCCGCGCCCGGGTGCGGCGGTTTCGTGCTCCAGCGTGATGCCGGAGGCGTCCGGGACGGTGCGTTCCATATAGGAAGTATGGACGGTCATGGCTTGTTCCCCCTTTTGCAATGGGTGCCGCCGCGCGGCTTCCCTTACCTGTATTGTATCTCAATTCGCGGCGGAAGGGAAGAGGGGAGGAAAAAGCAATAATAGTAAATTACAACAAGGGACGCTGTAGGGATTTGGCAACATTAAATAAAGCAAGATAAATAAGTTTTGTTTTGTGCTATTTTTCGTATTGTTTCATTCTACCTATTTTTTACGCCAAATGATAAACTATAATCACAGAAAACAAAGGAAATAAAACCTGAACTGCAAATAAAGACTTCAAATTGATTTTTAATCCGCATATTATAAAAACAAGATAAATGCATTATGCGAAATAGAAAGAAAAGCAAAATAAGTTAATTTGCTGTTGTTTCATGCGAACGCGCGCGCAGGGGGGAACAGCTTAAATAAGAGAAGATAAGGAAGGAAGGAAAACGATGAATCAAACTACCTTGAAAACCCCGCCGGAAGCCGGCGGCAAGCTGGGCTGGGGCGTCCGTTTTGCCTATGGCTGCGGCGACACCGCCTGCAACCTGGTCTTCGGCATGATGAGCACGATCCTCACCCTGTTCTATACCGACTATGCCGGTATCCCGGCCGCTACGGTTGGTCTTGTCATGCTTCTGTCCCGTGTATTCGACGGCGTGTCCGATATGATCATGGGCGTTGTTGTTGAGCACACCCATTCCAAGTGGGGCAAATCCCGCCCGTGGCTGCTGTGGATGAGCGTCCCGTTCGCCGTCAGTGCTGTGCTGCTGTTCACCGTCCCGCACACCACACCGTTTTTGCAGTTCCTGTACATCTTTGTAACCTATAACTTCTGCACCACGGTCTGCTACACGGCAATCAACCTGCCGTACGGCTCGCTGTCCGCCATGATGACCCGCGACTCGGATGAGCGCGCTTACCTGAGCATCGTGCGCATGGGCCTGTCCCCGTTCGGCCGCATCCTCGCGGTTACCGTATCCCTGCCGCTGATCCAGATCTTCGGCAACGACCAGGCGGCATGGATCAAGACCATGAGCATCTGGGGCGTGCTGGCCGTCATCCTGCTGGTCATCAACTTTGCATTCTGCAAGGAGACCGTGCAGATCGAAGCGGTCAAAAAGCAGGCCAAGATCCCGCTCGGCAAGTCCCTCAAGGCACTCGCAACCAACCGTTATTTCTGGGCTGTATTGATCCTGTGGGCAATGCAGAACGGCCTGTTCACCTTCACCGGCACCATCCTCCCGTATTACTGCCGCTACATCTTCAACGATGACACCTGGCTGTACTCCACCCTGTACCTGGTCGAGACACTGGTCCTTGTCGCAGGCACCTTCTGCAGCCCGTTCCTGCTCAAGAAGTTCGGCAAACGCAACATGTCGCTCGCCGGCGCCTGCCTCGCCTTTATCGGCCAGCTCGTGTTCTTCCTCAACCCGTACAGCGTCCAGTGGCTGTTCTTCAGCTGCATCGTGCGTGCCATCGGCCTGGCGCCGTTCAACTCGGTGGTATTCGGCATGCTGGGCGACGCGGTCGAATACGGCCAGTGGAAGACCCATGTCCGTCAGGAAAGCATGGTATTTGCAGGCGGCTCGGTCGGCTCCAAGATCGGCGCAGGCCTGACCTCGTTCGCAATCACCTCCCTGCTTGGCCTGGCCGGGTTCATCAGCTCGACCACCGGCGGCACAGTCCAGCCGGACAGCGCGCTCGATATGATCGTCAATGTTTACAAGTTCGGTCCGCTGGTCATCTGGGCAATCATCATTGTTGTCCTCGCGCTGTACCAGCTCGATAAGAAATACGATCAGATCATGCAGGATCTCGCGGAGCGCGAAGCCCGCGGCGAGGTGTAATAAAAAAAGAAAACATCACTCTTTATATCCCTTCTCTCTGTCGTGCGCCCCTGCGGTGCGGAACCACCGCAGGGGCGCGGCAAAATCAAACCGGAAAATATGCAAGGAGGATTTATCCATGATTAACGCAAACGAACGCGAAGTGATCCGCGATCTGGCAAAGCGTCTGGCCGAACTGGCCAACCAGCCCATTATGGAAGAACGCCGCAAGCTGTGGTATGCCCATAACGACCTCAAGACCGACCAGCCGGTCATCGACTGCTCGCCCGAGGGCGCATGGCGCGAGATCGTCACCCCGGACAGCCTCGTATGCGAGAACCCGGTCGCCCGCGAGATCGAATGGACGCTGCGCGCCCGCATCTACCGCGCCGAGGTCATCAACGACGACGTCCCGGCGGAAATGCGCTGGGACTGCCGCAAGCGCATCTCGGACACCGGCTGGAGCCTGGAAGGCCGTCAGGCGCACAACGCGTTCACCAATGAGTCCGTCCATGTGCCGACCATCTCGACCATCAATCCCTTCTGGCGCAAGGACTACAAGTTCGACGAGACCGCAGCCGAGTTCGACCCGCTGATCACGGACGGCGAGATGGAAGAAGGCGGCATCGAAGAGCTGCTCGTTGCGCCCAAGGTGATTTACGACGAGGAAGGCTCGAAGCGCGACCTTGAGATCCATCAGGACCTGCTGGGCGACATCCTGGATGTACACTGGTGCGGCAATACCTACATCGCTTTCTCCTGGATGGAGACCTACACCAAGATCCGCGGCTATGAAAACGCGCTCTATGACCTGTACGACTATCCGGATCAGATGCACGCCATCCTGCGCGTACTGGAGAAGGGCTACCTGAACCTGTATCAGCAGCAGCTCGACATGGGCCTGCTCGAAATGAACAACGGCTGCCAGTACAACGGCACCGGCGGTTACGGCTACACCCACGACCTGCCCGACCTCAAGCCGGGCGACAAGCTGACCTTCAAGAACCTGTGGGCCTATGCGGAGTCGCAGGAGTTCGTTTCGGTTTCCCCCGAGATGACAAAGGAGTTTGCCATCGACTACGAGAGCCGCCTGCTTTCCAACTTCGGCCTGTCGGCTTACGGCTGCTGCGACAACCTCGAAAAGAAGCTGCCCGACGTGCTGAATATCCCGAACATCCGCCGTATTTCGGTATCCCCGTGGGCGGACGTTGCGTCCATGCGCGACCAGATCGGCATGAAGGCCATCTTCTCGTGCAAGCCCAACCCGTCGCTGATTACCAACGGCTGGGACGAGGACCTGATGCGCAGGAACACCATGCAGCTCATGACTGACGGCAAGGGTACGGCGTTTGAAATCATCCTCAAGGATACGCACACCATCCAGAACGACCCGACCCGTTTCCGCAAGTGGACCGATATGTGCCGCGAGTGCATTGCCAAGGTCTACGGCTGATAAAAAACATATCTCCTTCTCAGTTTTGCGTGCTTTGGGAACGGCGCTGCGGTTGCAGCGCCGTTTCCATATGCCCGGAACGGCAAATGGAAACAGCCGGAGGGGGAAGCATTTTGCTTCCCCCTCCGGCTGTTTCAGCATGTGAGAGATAGGTGAGAATTACAAATGGGGATGGGTCAGGGATTATTCCAGGGTAAGCAGCTCGTTCTTGAGGAAGGACTCCTTGCAGCGGAACGCGATCTTGGTGGACTGGGTGCCGTCGATCACGCCCGGGGTCGCCTTGCGGCCGGTCGCTACACAGTCGCAGAACTCTTCCATCTCGGTGATGTAAGCGTCGTGCCAACGGGTAACGAAGTCCTGGTAGCACTCGCGGCATACGCCGTGCTTGCTCATGACCTCAACAAGGGAGTCGGTCGGGACAGAGGAGATGCGCAGGGTGCCGCGGGTACCGACAATCTCGGTCTCAACAGCAGAGCCGTGCGCCGCAGCGCGGCCGGCGAAGAAGAACGCCATTGCGTCGTTTTCCATCTGCATCAGGCCGCTGACGTTATCGCCGTCGTCCCAATCCTTGTACTGCTTGAATTCGTAGCAGCCGCCGATCGCCCACAGCTTCTTCGGCTCGGAGCCGGTCAGCCAGCGGATCAGGTCGAAATCATGGATGGACATGTCGATGAACTGGCCGCCCGAACGGGGGGCGTACTCCAGCGTGCCCTCGATGATGGAGATCGGGTCCTGCGAGTAGCAGCGGACCAGGATCACGTCGCCGATGTCGCCGTTTTCCATCTTCTTCTTGGCCACCTGATAGGAGTGGTCGTAGCGGCGCATGAAGCCCAGCATGAAGATCAGGTCGGGGTGGGCCGCAACGATCTTCTCGGCTTCCTTGCACTTCTCTACGGTGTCAGCCAGCGGCTTCTCGCAGAATACATGCTTGCCGGCGTCCATCGCGAGCTTGATCATCTCAACGTGGGAAGCGGTGTTGGTGATGATGGCAACAGCCTCAACATTGGGGTCCTCGCACAGCGCCTTGGGATCGTTGTAAACTGCGGTGACGCCCAGTTCCTCCGCGACCTGCTTTGCGCGGTCGAAGTTTGCGTCCGCAATTGCGACCAGCTCGGAGCCCGGAACGCGGTTTGCGATGTTGCAGGCGTGCTCATAGCCCAGACGGCCGACGCCGATGATACCGATTTTCAGCTTTTTCATAGGTATGCTCTCCTTTTTATATTAAGGTATGGATGGCTGTGCAGGGTTACGCGCCGCAGCGCATTTGAAGGTGCCGGATCAGAGGCCGGTGTGCTCCTTGACATAAGCGCGCGCCATGCGGGCGTAGTCGAGCGGGTTTGCCTTGGCCGGATCCTGCTCCGCCTCGACAACCAGCCAGCCCTCATAGTTATACTCGTCGAGCAGCTTGAATACGGTCGGGAAGTCTACGCAGCCTTCCGGGTCGCCCGGTACGGTGAATACGCCTTCCGGGATGGAGCGCAGGAAGCTCTTGTTCTCTGCGTAGCACTTGTCCATCGCGGGTTTGCGCACGTTCTTGAGATGGACATGGCCGATGCGGTCGTGATGCTTCTTGAGGATCTCGATCGGGTCCTCGCCGGAGAAGGTCAGGTGGCCGGTATCGTAGATCATGCTGACGTACTTGGGATCGGTCATGGCGAGCATGCGGTCGATCTCGGCGGTGGTCTGCACGGTGGTGGTCATATGGTGATGGTAAACAATCTTCATGCCGCTGTCGTAAGCGATCTTGCCGAGGTGGTTGAGGCCCTTGGTGAGCACTTCCCACTCGTCGTCGTTCAGTACCTTCTTGTTCCCCAGCGGGGTGTTCCACTGGTGCTGGATGGAGAAGGACTGGTCGGAGGTGTTGATGATGGTCGCGCCGATGGACTTGAGGAAGTTCATGTGGTCGACAAACGCACGCTCGTTCCACCACAGGGGCTGCTCGTTGAGGTAAGTGCTGATCCATGCGGTGATGGCGGAGATGCCGCGGCGGCCGAACTCCCTGTTCAGGATAGCGGGGTCGCGGGGGTACTGGCAGCCGATCTCGGTGCCGACGTAGCCGGTCAGTGCGATTTCGCTGATGGTCTGGAGAAAGCTGTTCTCCGCGCCCATTTCCGGCATATCGTCCTCGGTCCAGGCGATGGGGGCAATGCCGATTTTAACTTTGTTCGGGTCTAACATGTGAGTTCCTTCCTTTCTTGGGTGTGAGGTCCGTTCCTCTCTTTTGTGATTACAGTTTAACAGTTCCAAAGCGCATTTTCTTTCAACTTCTTGGTTTGTTTGAAAAAAACCAAAAGTGATGCGGAATCTGCCATATCAACCAAAATCAAGGATTTCTGAAGGGGAAAATACAGCGCTTTGCACGGCGCAGCGCCTTTTGGCGGCGCACGGTACAACGGGCATTTTTTTAAAATCCTGCTTTCAGAGGAACGGGCGGGTGGTCTCCGCGCCCATCCGGATGACGTCCTCCGCGTCCATTGCCCAGTATTCCGGGCGGAACAGCTCGAGGCAGGCCGGGCCGTCGTAGCCGGTAGCCTTGACCGCGTCGGCCACTTCCTTCACCGGGATCGCACCCAGGCCGGGCATCAGGCGGTGGCAGTGGTCAAGGATGCCGAGCGGCAGATCCTCGCAGTCGTTGATGTGGAATACAAACAGCTTATCCTTCGGGATCTTGCGGATGAAATCCACGTCTGCGCACTTGTCGTGCAGGTAGACATTGATGCAGTCCACGGTCAGGCCGACGCTGTCGCGGTTGACGGCCTGTACGATCTCGAGCGCCTGGCGTACGCTGTTGCAGCACCACTTGCGGTCGCCGATCGGCTCAAAGGACAGCTTGACGCCATAGGGCTCTGCGATATCGGCCAGCTCGTTCAGGACCTTGACCGAGTCCTCGAACACTTCCTGCTCATTCCTGGTGCAGATCTCGGAGGTGACGGTCGGCACAACGATGATGTACGGGTTGCCGATCTGCCGGGCGACCTCGCAGCCGAAGGTGAACAGCTCAACAAGGTCTTTCCACTCCTGCGGGGTGCAGAAGTTGATGTTTTCGATGGAGTTGAAGGCAAAGGGCTTCAAATGGCTCCGCGCGAAAAAGGCCTTCAGGTCGACGATGGTATGGGTCTTAAAGTACTCCTTGAGCATGTCAAGGCGCAGCTCGATGTAGTCGTAGCCGTACTTTTCGCACAGCTCGAGGTCCTTTTCGACGCTGGAATTTTCCTTGCAGGTCGCTTCGTTGTAACCAAGTTTGAGCATGATAATGTCCTCCTTTTTTACATTTCGCCGCGCGCTTCGCGCTCGGCAAGGTCTTTCATGATGGTGGGATAGATCTTATCCAGCTTGTAGAGAAGCAGTACAACGATTGCCACTGCCCAAATCAGGATCGGGCCCCACTGGAAGATGGTGGAGATCATGGACAGCGCGGAATCCGGCTGAGCCGCACCTCCGGTGGTCGAGCTGAGGAAGCCCGCGCCCTCGAGCAGGGCGGTCATGATAACGCTGGTGATACCGGTGCCGACCTTGAAGCCGAGCGAACCGGCGCCGAAGATCAGGCTTTCCTGACGGATGTGGCTCTTCCACTGGCCATATTCAACGACGTCGCCCATCATGCCGAAAACAACTGAGGTCAGCGGCGCCTGGCCGAGCGAACGGATGATAGTCATCGCCATCAGCCAGCCGAAGCTCGTCGGGTTGACCATGATCAGCGCCTGTGCAACAACTACGACGATACAGCCGATCAGGGACAGGTCGCGTTTGTTGAATTTTTTCAGCAGCATCGGGCATGCAAATGCGCCGACAATCAACGCAATAATTTCTGCGGTGTAAATAAAGCTGTACAGCTCATCGTTGCCCAGAACATACTTGCAGTAGTAGGGCAGGTCGGTGCCGATGATGGTGGTGTGGATGCAGGTGACAGCCCACAGGATCAGGGTTGCCCAGAAATAGGGGTTGCCGAGCAGCGCCTTCAGGCTGCGGCCTGCGGTGACCTTGGGCTGCTGGGTCTGCTGCGCCTCAAAGCTGACGGTCTCCTTGCAGCGGAAGAAGCAGATGGCCAGCAGGATCACGGCGATGATGCACCATACGCTCATGACCTTGATCCAGGCTGCCTGGTCGTTGCCGACCATCTTGACGATCGGCAGGGTGAAGGTGACGGCGATGATCTTGCCGAAGGGCGACAGGCCCATGCGGATGACCGAGAGCAGGTCGCGCTCATGCGAGGAGCGGGTCATCAGGGTGGACAGGGTGCCGTACGGCACATTGATGGCCGTGTAGCATACGGTGGTAGTCAGGTTATAGGTGACAAAAATGTACCAGAACTGTACGGTGTTATTGGACTGCGGAATACAGAACAGGGAAATCGTACAGATCGCGTAGGGGATGGCCATCCAAAGGATCCAGGGACGTGCCTTGCCCCACTTGGACTTGGTATGGTTGACGACAATGCCCATGATGACGTCGGACGTACCGTCGAAAATGCGGGAGATCAGCATGACCAGGCCGACGGTAGCAACGGAAACGCCTGCATAGTCCGTATAGAACAATGTCAGTACGGCGGTAGTGATACCCATAACGATGTTGCATGCAGTATCTCCTAAACCGTAGGAAATTCGGGTGCCCCAGGTGATCGGAGCGGAGTCGGATGTAGCCTTTACGGTTGCTTCAGTTTGCATCGTTTACTTTGCCCCTTCCGTTTTATTTTGCACAGCGAGCCTTTTGCCGATGCCATCACCATCAGCCGTATTCACGGCGGATGGTGATGACAAAAGCTTTCATACGGCTCAGCCGATTTCGTCGAGTTTCACCGGGCGGCCTTCCTTCAGGGATTTTGCAGCCGCCATGGCGATCTTGACCGGCTGCAGGCCGTCAAAGCCGGTTACCGGGGTATCGGTGCCCTTCAGGACAGCTTCGGTGAAGGCCTTGGCCTCTGCGATAAACGCGTTGTTGTAGCGCTCGAGGAAGAACCAGGTGGGCTTGGAGATTTCCACGCCGTCCGCGCTCGAGATCATCGCCTGGTCGTTCAGGTCGTTGGAAACCTGTACGCAGCCCTTGTCGCAGTGTACCTCGGTGCGCTGGTCGTAGCCGTAGTGTGCAGCACGGCTGTTGTCGATCACGCCGAGCGCGCCGTTTTCAAACTTCATCATGACGATCGCGGTATCCACGTCGCCGTACTGGTCATAGCCCGCGCCGGACAGCGCCGCGCCGTAAGCGGTGACCTCGGTGACTTCGCTGCCGGCCAGGTAACGGACCATATCGAAATCATGGATGGTCATGTCCATGAAGATGCCGCCGGAAACCTTGATGTAATCCATGGACTGGTGGTCAGGGTCGCGCGAGGTGACCTTGACAATATTGGGCTTGCCCAGACGGCCGGAAGCCACGGTGTCGCGGACCATCTTGTGGTTGTGGTCAAAGCGGCGGACAAAACCGACCTGGAGCTTGACGCCGGCCTTCTTGACAGCGTCGAGCGCTTCTTCGATCTTTGCGAGGTCGGTGTCGATCGGCTTCTCGCAGAAGATGTGCTTGCCGGCCCTGGCAGCGCGCATGATGAACTCTGCGTGCGTGTTGGTGGAAGAGCAGATGAACACGGCTTCGATCGTGGGATCGCTGAAGATCTTCTCCGGATCGTCGTAGCACTTCTCAATGCCCATGTCTGCCGCCCACGCACGGGCAGCGTCGTTCATGAACGGGTCGGCGACCGCGTACAGCTCCGCTTCCGGCACTGCGTGCGCCAGATTTTCCCCATGCAGCTTGCCGATTCGGCCGGCACCCAGCAGACCAATGCGTACTTTTTTCATTTTCATGCACTCTCCTTCATTGTGTGAAAATTCAGTGGATTCCTTCCCTGTGCGGAAAAAAGCAGGATATTAGTAGCGCGAGGCCTTTCCGTTGTGATATGATTATAGACAGCAAAACAGAAGATTGAAAAATGGCAACCTGTTGCGCTTCTAAAATCTCTTTTCTGCGTTTCCAGCACTCTTTATGCAATTATTATAAGCGCAAATGCAAAAATCCCGTTAGCGGGTTCTTGTGGAAAAAAACGGCTCCGGCACTGGGATTTGACGGAAATTTTGAGGAAGAATTGCGAAATCTTGTGATTATGGGAGGGAATGAAAATGACGTCGGGACAAATGCAGGGGTTGCCTGAATTTGTAAATTGCATCCTGATCGACCGGTTGAATAACAATAAGAAGTCCCATCTTCCGCATGTACATGAAAACGAGCTCGAACTGTTTTATGTGTACGCCGGGACAGGGCAGTATATGGTGGACAACCGCTTTTATCCGATCCGCGAGGGCGACATTGTGATCTGCAATGCGGGCGTGCTGCACGGGGAGGACCCGGCGCTTGTGCGGCAGATCCACTCGTACAGCGTGGCAATGACCGGGGTGCAGTTCGAAGGGCTGCCGCCGAACTGCCTGATCGATGATAAGGCCTACCCGGTGGTGTCCTGCGGCCAGCTCTCCGGGCATGTGGGGCAGCTGATGCAGCTGATCTATATGCTGTCGGCGGATACCGAACACCTGGGCGGGCTGTGCAGCAGCCTGGGGTATTCCATGCTGATGCTGGCGCAGGCGCTGGTGCGCAGTCGGGCGCGCAACGAGGCGATCGATGAAAAGGAACAGCCTTCCGTGCTGGCGCACCGGGTGCGGCAGTATCTGGACGGGCATCACAGCGAGCAGATGACTCTGCGGCAGGTGGCGGAGCGCCTG
Source organism: Candidatus Agathobaculum stercoravium (assembly GCA_019113065.1). Classification (GTDB taxonomy): domain Bacteria; phylum Bacillota; class Clostridia; order Oscillospirales; family Butyricicoccaceae; genus Agathobaculum; species Agathobaculum stercoravium. Next base: position 6,365 of record DXIC01000164.1, on the reverse strand, counting down.
CATGTGAGCGAATACTATCTGGCGCATGTGTTCAAGCAGGAATTCGGCGTGCCGCCCATGCAGTATGTGATGAAGCGCCGCATCGGTGAGGCGCAGGAGCTTCTGATGAATACCAACCTGCCGATTGCGGAGGTGGCCGACCGGCTGGGGTACAGCAGCGTGTGCCACTTTAATGCAATGTTCAAGAAAAACGTGGGCATGCCGCCCGGGAAATTCCGGCAGTCCTTCCAGAGCAAAGACGGCGAGGGGGAGGCATAGGCCTGCGGGGCGGACAGGACAGAAAAAGCAAAGTATCGCTATTTTCCATAGGGGAACTATGCTATAATAGAAGAAAAACAAAGGAAAGAGCAAGGAGGACGGGTATGGCACAGCAAAACCCGCTGAATGTACAGTGTTTTGTCAAAAAAGATTTCCAGTCGGCCTTTGTCGGGGAAAACGACCCCAAGCTGCTCTATGTCAGTGAGATCCGTCCGGATGCAAGCGCGCATCCGCGTGTGATGCATGCACATGAGGACTTTGTCGAGATCATCCTGATTTGCAGCGGGTCGAGCGAATATCTGATCCATGATAAAAAATATTTTATCCGGCCGGGCGACCTGCTGGTTTACAACGCGGGCGTGGTGCATGACGAGATCTCCGGCCCGGATACCGAGATCGGCAGCTATTGTGTTGCCATCGGCGGGCTGCACATGCCCGGCCTGCGCCCCAACATGCTGACCCCGGCCGACGCAGGCTATGTGTTCCCGACCGGTCGCAGCTTCGGCGACCTGCGCATCCTGTTTGAAATGATGTTCCGCAATCTGGCGTCCGCTGAGCCGCGCGCCGAGGCGTTTTGCAGCAGTCTGATGCATGCACTGCTGGTCAAGGTGCTGGCGGTGACCGAGGGCGCGGATAAAACGGACGAAAAGCCGGTTGACGAGCCGCATATCCTCGGCCGTCGGATCAAGGAGTACATCGACAGGCATTATATGGAGCCGATCACCCTGCAAAGCATGGGCGAGGCGCTGCACATCAGCCCCTATTACCTGTCGCATGTGTTCAAGCAGATGAGCGGGTATTCCCCGGTGCAGTACCTGCTGCGCCGCCGGATCGGCGAGGCGCAGACCCTGCTCATCACCACCGACCTGCCGATCACGCGCATTGCGGAAATGGTGGGATATGATACGCAGAGCTACTTCAATTTGCAGTTCACCAAGAATGTGGGCATGCCGCCCAACAAATTCCGGCAGAATTACATTGTTGCGGAAAAGGATAAGCCGGACGGCAAAAAGGGCCGCCGAAAAAAGAAAGAAACATGAAAAACGCGCAGGCAGATCGGGCCTGCGCGTTTTTCATGCTGATATACAGGGAAAGCACAGCGCCCCCACCGCTTTTGCCGGAGGGGGCGCTGCATGAAAAAATAGAAGAAAAGGGGATGGAATGTCAGCGGTAGTCGTAGTCCGGCGTATCGGGCCGGCAGGTGAAGGTCAATTTGCTGGTGAGGTACATGTTTGCAAAGATGACTGCGAGTGCGATGATGGTGTACAACATAACAATACACTCCTCTTCATGTGATATGAAATAATGGTTGGGAAATGCTGCAAGGCGGATGGAACCGCCCTGTTCCTTTCTGCATATAGCATAGCAGTTTTGCGGCGCGGTTTCTTTCGCATTTATGTGTTTGCTGCGTCTGCGCAAGGATTTACAAAACGCGGCGGCAAAGGCCTGCCATGCCGCGGCAAAACCGCGCAATAATTTGAAAAAACGATGCCGGGCAGCGGGGGAGAGGGAAAAGGAAAAATGGGAAAAGATACCGTATTTTCATAAAATCTTGAGATCACAGCGGTTTTCCGGCGGAAAAACAGACGAAATGCACGGCGCCCGGCCGGACAGGGGCCGCACCTTCGCCGCAAAAAGCGAGATATTCAAAAACCTGCGCGCAAACCGGCGCAGGCGGATTTTTGCACCGGCCGGGAAAAGAGCGGATTGCAGCGGGAAAAGGTTCGGGAAAATGCATAAAATGCACAAAACATCCGGACGGAACACGAATTTTTTTGAAAATTTGTAATAGGCCAAGATGTTAGAAGAAATCAAAATTGCAAAATGATAGACTATAACCATCAAAAAACGAGGGCCGCAGACGAGCGGCCGAGAGTGACAATTCGTTTGAGGAGGAAGAAACATGAGCAAAACCAAAATGACAGTCGGCCAGGCGATCGTCAAGTTCCTGAACCAGCAGTACATCGAAATGGATGGCAAAGTTGAGCCGTTCGTAGACGGTATCTTCACCATCTTCGGCCACGGCATGGTCGTCGGCCTCGGCCAGGCGCTGGAGGAAGACCCGGGCCATCTCCGCGTATACCAGGGCCGCAACGAGCAGGGCATGGCGCACGCTGCGATTTCCTATGCAAAGCAGCACAACCGCCGCAAGATCATCGCCTGCTCGTCCTCGATCGGCGTAGGCGCGGCGAACATGGTGACCGCCGCCCTGACCGCTACCATCAATAACATCCCGCTCCTGCTGTTCCCGTCCGACTCCTTTGCAACCCGTCAGCCGGACCCGGTGCTCCAGCAGCTCGAGGTTCCGAACGACCTGTCCATGACCGCTTCCGACTGCTTCAAGCCGGTTGCCAAGTACTGGGACCGCATTTCGCGTCCGGAGCAGCTGATGAGCGCGCTGGTCAACGCGATGCGCGTGCTGACCGACCCCGCAAACTGCGGCACCGCGGTCATCTCCATGCCGCAGGACGTACAGGGCGAGAGCTTTGAATATCCGGACTACTTCTTCCAGAAGCGTATCCACCACATTGCGCGCCGCGTTGCGGACGACTATGAGATCAATCAGGCAGTCGAGCTGATCAAGGCTTCCAAGAAGCCGATGTTCATCTCCGGCGGCGGCGTGCGTTACTCCGAGGCCGGCGAGACCGTTATGGAGTTCTGCAAGGCGTTCAACATCCCGGTATCCCAGACCCAGGCCGGCCACTCCGCGCTGCCGGATTCGTTTGAGCTCTCTGTCGGCGGCATCGGCGTCACCGGCGGCCTGGCAGCCAACGAGCTGTGCAAGGACTGCGACCTCGTGATCGGCGTCGGCACCCGTTTCAACGACTTTGTCACCGGCTCCAAGTGGGTGCTGTTCCGCAACCCGGACATCAAGGTGCTGGCGATCAACACCTCCGAGTTCCACGCAGAGAAGCTGGATGCGACCCGCTGCGTCGGCGACGCAAAGGTCACCCTTGAGGCGATCATGGCGAAGCTCAAGGAAGCAAACTACAAGAGCGCATACACCGATGAGATCGAAAAGATCCGCAAGGTTTGGGAAGAGGAGCGTCTGCGTGTACTGGGCGTCCAGTATCATGGCGAAGGCTTCGGCGAAGGCAAGTTCGTACCGTGCGTACCGAGCTGGACCGAGAAGATCATGAACGACTATGTCAACGACATCGGCGGCATGATCACCGAGTCCAATGCAGTCGGCATCCTGCGTGAAGAGATTGACGACGACGCAATCGTTGTTGCAGCGGCAGGCTCCCTGCCGGCAGACCTCGAGCGCCTGTGGGTTACCGACGCGAAGGATTCCTACAACATGGAATACGGCGCATCCTGCATGGGCTACGAAATCGCCGGCGCGCTCGGCTCCAAGCTGGCCCAGCCGGATAAGGAAGTTTACGCGCTGGTTGGCGACGGCTCCTTCATGATGCTCAACTCCGAGATCCCGACGGCGATCCAGGAAAATGCCAAGATCACGGTCGTTGTATTCGACAACTGCGCATTCGGCTGCATCAACAACCTGCAGATGGGCAACGGCATCGGCTCGCTGGCGACCGAGATGCGTCACCGCAACGAGGAGACCGGCAAGCTGGACGGCAAGTACTGCTACACTGACTTCGGCAAGGTCGGCGAAGGCTACGGCATGAAGGCGTTCTATGCCAAGACCCCGGACGAGTTCCGCAAGGCTGTCCAGGATGCGAAGAAGGAGACCTGCTCCTGCATCATCGACGCAAAGGTACTGCCCAAGACCATGGCGGAAGGCTACGAGTCCTGGTGGCATATCGGCGTAGCGTCCACCTCCAAGTCGGACGCGGTCAAGGAAGCGCGTAAGCGCATCGACGACCACCTCGCAGAGGCGAGAATGTACTGAGGCACTTCTGGCGCTGCCGCACCATTACGCCAGCGGCAGCACCGCAACTGTTATTCCCTTTTCTTCTTCCATGGCTTAACGCCGGCCCATTGCATTCTCTGGAACTATTTTCTCTCACGCCGTCCATGGTGCAGCGCGTGCGTGGCCGTGCGCGCTGCGCGGGGGCGGTCCCGGCAGGGAGGGAAGGGGAATCGCCCGGTACTGAAAACATAGATACAGCAATCAGGCACAGCCGCCCGTTCAGAGCGGGCGGCTTTCTGCTACGCAAAATTGGGAAAAAGGAGCGAAAAAACCATGAAATACACCAGCAAAGGCCCGTTTGAACAGGGCTATAACAAGATGATCTCCGCGGTCGAAAACCCGGAGATGATGGGGATGGAGTTCGGCGTTGTCAAGATGGCGGCGGGCGACGTGATGCACTTTGACTACGCGCAGGAGGTCGTTTACGACCTGCTCTCCGGCAAGGTGACCTTCGCATGGGACGGCAAGACCGAGACCGTTGAGCGTAAGGATTGCTTCCACGAGGGCGCGATCCTGCTGCACGTGCCGCAGAACACCAGGGTGACCATCACCGCGGAGACCGGGACCGAAGTCGCGGTTGCGCGCACCGAGAACAAGCGCAGCTTCGAAGCCAGGCTCATGCGTCCGGAGGACTGCCTGTGCGCCAACGAGGAGCGCGGCGCGGGCCAGATGAACGAGTGCTCCACCCGCATGGTGCGCACCTTCTTTGACCGCTCCAACTGCCCGGAGACCAATTTCTTCATCGGCGAAGTGGTGCATTTCCCCGGCAAGTGGTCCTCCTACCCGCCGCATCAGCACGTTGAGCCGGAGATGTACTACTACAAGTTCCTGCCGGAGAACGGCTATGGCCTTGCGGAGTACGGCGACGACGCTTATAAGGTAAAGCACAACGACCTGACCGGCATGCCCGCAAACGTGACCCATTCGCAGGCAGCGGCGCCCGGCTACGCGGAGTACTACCTGTGGTGCATCCGTTTGCAGGACGACAAGAACATCATCACCACCACCGTTAAGGAATACGAGTGGGTAACGGCGCCGGACGCCAAGTACTTCCCGGATATCTGATGTAAGGGGGCAAACCAAATGAAAGCCTTTCAGCTGATTCCGTCCATTGCGGAATATGCGGATTTCGGTGCGCTGGCGAAGGAACTGGACCTCGGGCCGGCCGACCTGATCCTGACCAATGAATATATCTACAACCCCACGATCGCGGAGCTGGATCTCGGCTGCCACACCTGCTTCCAGGAGAAGTACGGCGCGGGCGAGCCGACCGACGTGATGGTGGACGCGATCCTGGACGACCTGCGGGACAAGGACTATGACCGCATTGTCGCGGTCGGCGGCGGCACGGTCATCGACATCGCCAAGGTATTGACCGTGGCGCGCCCGTCCGATAAGGTAGACGACCTGTACGACCGCATGGCGTCGCTCGAGAAGGAGCATCCGCTCATCATCGTGCCCACGACCTGCGGCACGGGCAGCGAAGTCACCAACATTTCGATCATCAACCGCACCACCAGGGGCGTCAAGGTTGGCCTGGTGTCGCCCTCGATGTTCGCGGACGAGGCGGCGCTTGTCCCGGCGATGCTGGCGAGCCTGCCGTATCAGGTGTTTGCGACCTCGTCGATCGACGCGATGGTGCACGCGGTAGAGAGCTACCTCAGCCCGAATGCATGCCCGATCAGCGAGATGTTCTCGGAAAAGGCATTGCAGATGATCCTGCGCAGCTGGAAGGACGCGGTCGCGTCCGGCAGCAGGGACGGCTGGAAGAAGCATGCGCTGGACTTCCTGCGCGCGTCCAACTTTGCAGGCATCGCGTTCGGCCACGCGGGCTGCGCGGCGGTGCACGCGATGGCGTATCCGCTCGGCGGCGTACACCACATCCCGCACGGGCAGGCCAACCAGCTGATGTTTGCGGACGTCATGCGCAAGTATCAGGAAAAGAAGCCGGTCGGCAAGCTGAACCAGCTGGAAGAGCTGCTCGCAGCCGAGCTGGACGTCGAGCCGGTGTTCGCGCTTGAGAAGCTGTATTCCCTGATGGACGATGTGCTGGAGAAAGGCCCGCTGCATGCGCATGGCGTCACGGCGGAAGAGCTGCCGGACTTTGCGCATAACGTCATCGAGACGCAGCAGCGCCTGCTGGGCAATAACTATGTTGAACTGACCGAGGACGATATCCTTTCGATCTACCGCGCAGCGTTTTAAGCGGGAGGGGTAAGAATGGATTGGA
>DXIC01000163.1 GCA_019113065.1 Candidatus Agathobaculum stercoravium | reverse complement strand
TGCGCGCTGCGGCGCGAAAGACTTCTTCGACAAGCTGAACCGGGCTGCGCAAAACGCAGCCCAGTTTTTTGCATATAGGCAGAAGAAAAAGGTAAAAAAGGGGCCGGCTTGGTCAGCCGGCCCCTCTTTTTGCTGTTCTGACAGCGTATCGACAGGTGCATGTGTTTTAATGGATGTTATGTACGGTCGGGATGTTTTCCGCGCGGAACTGGTGCTGCTGCGCAATCAGGATATCGATCCCGGCGTCCTGGCAGAACTTGCGGCCTTTTTCGCTGAGCACGCAGTGGCCGATGGCGCTGAGGCGCATCTGCGGGCGCACATGGCGGATCTGCTTGAGGGCGATTGTCAGCAGCGAACCGATGCCGATCTCATCGAACTCGATGAACGGGTTGTGGCGGAACACGTTCTCATGCAGGTAGCACGAGATGACCTTGCGGGTATCATAGCGGGACATGCCGTAAAGCAGCTGTACCAGCTCCTCGACGTTGAACACCATCGCATCCGCATATTGCGCCAGCTCGCCCGCAATGCAGGCCGAGCGCGGCGTTGCGATCTCGATGCCGATGGTGCATTCGATGCCGCAGGCGGCGGCATAGCCCGTAATGATGCCCTTGAGGTAGGTGACCTCACGGGCTTCGGATACAAAGGGGAGCAGGAAGGACAGCTTGCGGATGCCGCGCTGCCTGACGGCGTCAAGGATGGCGCGCATCAGGGCGCGGAACAGCAGCTCATTGCTGATCATCATACGGCAGCCGCGGCAGCTCAGGTCGGGGTTGAGGTTGCGCGCAGCGGCCACCTGGGTTTTGAGCCAGTCCGCAGGGCGCGACATATAGCCGCTCAGGCGCTCGATCTCCGCCTGCGTGCGCGGCAGGAAGGCGTCGACCGGACGGTCGGGCAGACGGATGCACAGCTGCATCGCTGCACAGCCTTCGATCTTTTCCAGCCACAGGATGGTCTGGCGGCGCTGCAGCAGCACCAGCCGCTCATCTTCCGCCGTTTGGGGCGGATCGAGCAGCAGGCTCTGGACCAGCAGGCGCTGGTCCTCCGTGCGCATCAGGCAGTCCTCGCCCGTCAGCATGATCCCGTCCGTCATATCAACGGACTCCAACTCTTCTACCGCGTCAATTTCCGTATAATACCGCATGCCTATGCTCCTTTCTCGCTTATCCGAATGATTGGTTGGCCGCAGCCGGTGCGTAAGCGGCGCCCGGGCGGCGCATGTAATGAATCTTGATCAAACTGTGTCGTGAAACTGGCCGGGGCCTGCCGACACGTCCGCTCTGTGTCAGCAGGCCCCGGTATATACCATGCCAAGGTATCGAGAGGAATGGAAAAACCGTATAGGGTGCTGTTGCTTACAACGCCATGCGATAGATTTCCGCCGCGATCTCGGGCGTCAGCTTGACGAAGTTGCCGTGGTTGGGAGCTTCATGGAACATGTTCTCGACCATCTTCGGGATGTCCTCTTCCTTGCCGCCCAGCTCGCTGATGGTGGTCGGCATGCCGATGTCCTTCATGAAGCGCTGGAAGCACTTGATGCCTTCCATACCGGTGACTTCAGGATGCTCGAAGTCGATCTGGCAGCCCCAGACGCGGTTTGCGTACATTACGAAGCGCTCGGTGCCCTGGGTCTTCATTGCGTACTCCATCCAGTAGGGGAAGAGCAGCGCGAGGCCTGCGCCGTGGGACGCACCGTAAAGGATGCCGATCTCGTTGTCCATGTGGTGGGTGCCCCAGTCCTGTGCACGGCCAACGCCGGTGGAGTTGTTCTGGGCGATCATCGCAGCCCACATGATGTTGGCGCGGGCTTCGTAATCGTTCGGGTTAGCCATGACGCGGCGGCCTTCCTTGATCATGGTGATCATGACAGCCTCGAGCAGGCGGTCGGTCAGCTCAACGTCCTTGGTGTGGGTGAAGTAACGCTCCATGCAGTGCGCCATGATGTCGGCAATGCCGCTGGCGGTCTGGTACGGGGGCAGGGTCATCATCAGCTCGGGGTTCATGATGGCGAAGAGCGGGCGCAGGATGTCGCCGTCTGCGCAGCGCTTGTACTCGTGGCCGTCCTCGGTAACGAGGGTGACAACCGAGTCGGTGGAGCCTTCCGAACCGGAAGCCGCGATGGTAACAACACAGCCGACCGGCAGGGCTTCGGTAACCGGGCCCTTCTTGCCGCAGTAGAAATCCCAGAAGTCGCCGTCGTATACTGCGCCGAGCGCAATGCCCTTGGCGGAGTCCATAACAGAGCCGCCGCCGACAGCGAGGATGAAATCAACCTTTTCCTTGCGGGCGAGGTCGATGCCCTCGTAAACCAGGTCGCTGAGCGGGCTGGCCTTTACGCCGCCGAGCTCAACATACTCGATGCCTTCCTTAGCGAGGGAAGCCTCTACACGGTCGAGCAGGCCGGAACGCTTGGCCGAGCCGCCGCCGTAGTGGATGAGGACCTTGGTTCCGCCGTACTTCTTTACATACGCGCCGGTGTCGTTTTCAGTGCCCTTGCCGAATGCAAAGTAAGTAGGGCTGTAAAAAGTAAAATTATCCATATACAACTACCTCCTGTTTTTGTGTTTGATGCCGCGCTTTGCGTTATCAATGATCTTGACTTTATTATAGGCAGGGCGCAAAGCGAGTGATGTGCCTTTCCTCCTCTTTTTTTTGCCGCATCTCGCTTTTTGACAGTATTTAAAAATTTTTACCCGATACGCCGCCGGAAGCGTGTGAAAATGCACAGGAAAGGCAGAGGGAAAACTGCCTGCAAACGGCAAAGTTTACATGAGGCAAGGCAAACCCTTGCCGCAGCCGTTTCCCTATAATGAAGAAAATAGGCGAGCTATATGCAGAGATCGGAGGGGTCGTTATGGGGAACCGGCTGGAGGCGTTTTACGGTGATCTGGATGAAAAATATCTCCAGGGGGATCTTACGGCGGTCGAGCGGTTCCTGCTGGAAAGCATCCGGCAGGCAGAGAAAACGCCGCAGGGCAGCAGGGACGAACTGATTGCGATATATAATGAGCTCGGCTCGTTTTACCGGGGGATCAGCCGGTATGCGCAGTCGATTGCCGCCTTTGAAAAGGCGCGCGCGCTGGCGGTGCTGGACCCCGGCAGGGATTCCGGCCAGTATGCGACGATATTGAACAACATGGCGGGCACCTGCCGCCTGACAAAGGATTATGACACCGCGATTGCGCTGTTCCGGGAAGCGGCGGGGATCTACCGCCGCGCAGGGCTTCAGGATACCTATGCGTATGCAAGCGTGCTCAACAATATGGCGCTGGTCTACCGGGAGGCGGAACAGTATCCGGAGGCGATCGGCTGCCTGAAGCAGGCGCTCGGGATGATCGAAAACATGCCCGGGCATATGCACGAGGTAGCGGTGACCTATAACAACCTGACCGCCCTGTACAGCGCGGCCGGGGACAGGATGCAGGCAATGCAGTGCCTCCAGCGCGCGCTGCAGGCGTTTGAAAAATGTTCGGATGAGGAAAATGTGCACTACGCCGCCGGGCTGAACAGCCTTGCCGCCTTCCTGTATGCCGAGGGCGACTGCGAGCGGGCGATTGCGGTTTACCGGAAATCCGCGAAGTACACGCTGCGCTTTTTCGGGGAAAACATCGAATACGGCATCACCTGCCAGAATATGTCCCACGTTTACGAGAAAATGGGGCGCAAAACCGATGCGGCAGCGGCGCTCGAGCGGGCCAAAAAGGTCTATGAAAACCTGTTCGGCCCGGAGCACGAGCGCACCCGCGCGGCGGAGGACGATTTGCAGCGCCTGCGGAAAGCGAGCGGGGCATGAATGGGCTGGCGGTGGCGCGGCAGTATTACCGGACAGTCGGGCGGCCGGCGCTGCAAGCGCAGTTCCCCGGCCTGCTGCCGCGCATGGCCTTCGGCCTTGCCGGGGAGGGCTCGGAGTGCTTCGGGTTTGACGATGCGCTGTCGCGCGATCACGACTGGGGCGCGGGGTTCTGCATCTGGCTGGACGAGGCGGACTTCCGGCAATACGGCGCGCAGGTGCAGGCGGCCTACGCCGCCCTGCCCGCAGAGCAGGCGGGCTTCCCGGTGCGGCAGGAAGGCGAATACGGCAGCGGGCGCGTCGGATGCCTGTGCACGCAGCAGTGGTACCGCCGCTATACCGGCCTGCCGGAAGGCCCGCGGACGCTGGCCGAGTGGCGGCGCGTGCCCGAAGCGTTCCTCGCCACCGCGGTGAACGGGGAAGTGTTCGACGACCCGCTGGGGCGGTTTTCCGCAGCGCGGGACAGGCTGCTGGCGTATTATCCCGAGGACGTGCGCTGCAAGAAAATCGCCGCGCGCGCGGCGGTGATGGCGCAGGCGGGGCAGTACAACTACCACCGCTGCGTCAAGCGCGGGGAGATGGTCGCGGCGCAGCTCGCGCTGGCGGAATTCATGCGCGCGGGCATGTCCATGATATACCTGCTGAACCGACGGTACGCGCCGTTTTACAAATGGATGCACCGCGGGCTGGAAGGGCTGCCCAAGCTGCCGCGTGCGCACGGGCAGTTTGCCCGGCTTGCGGGGGCGGCGCCCGGCGCGCAGGCGGAGGAGATCATGGAGGGCATCTGCCTGACGGTCGCCGCGGAACTCAGGCGGCAGGGCCTCAGCGGCAGCAGCGACAGCTTTTTGCAGACGCACGCGGCGGAGGTCATGGCGCATATTACCGACCCCGCGCTGCGGCAGGCGCATGTGATGGAGGAGTGAACAGGATGGAACAGACAGTAGAACAGATCGTAACGCTCGAATGGCAGATGTTTGACAAGGTGCACAACCGCGGCGGGCGCGCGGCCTGCCAGGATGATGCGCGGACGTTTTCCATCATGCGGTCGAACCAGCTCGCGGCCTGGACCGAGGAGATGCGGCAGAGCTACTGGCGCGACCTGCAGGACGCACAGGCGGTGGGGCGCAACCCGCTTGCCGAAAAATACGGCTACATGATGGAGCGCACCAACCCGCAGGAGTATGCGCAGATCAGGGATCAGCTGCCGGCGCGCACGCCGGAGAAAGAGGCGCTGATCGCGCCGATCTGCGCGGCACATGTCGCGTGGCTGGAGCAGATGGCTGAGCGGTATCCGACGCTGGCCGGGCGGGGCAGGGCGATCCGCAGGGAGCAGGACAGCCCAGTCTCGACCTCGTTCGAGACCTATCTCTGGGGCGAGCTGGCGACCTATTCGCTGCAAACCCTGCGGCTGTATGCGGCATATGTGGCGCAGCTGCGTGAGCAGGGACGCAATCTGAACGGGGAGATCCTGCTCAATACCGTGCGGCAGTACGGCTACGCTTCGCTGGACGAGGCAGAAGCGCGGCTGAGCGGCCGGTAGGCAGATACGGATTTTGCTGCAATTCGGGAAAAGTTTGCAAGAATACGACTATTGCGGAAAAAGGATACCACAGGGATTGACAAATACGGTATAATAAATAATTACGGCTGACTTGCGGCGCGGGGCGCTGCCGGACGCCGTGCAAGATAGAAAATGAGGAGTAAACCGTAGTGAAACGAAATGCCGTAATCGATATGACCCATGGCCCGCTGCTGGGTAAGATCCTGCTGTTCAGCCTGCCGCTGATGGCGTCCAACATTTTGCAGCTGCTGTTTAACGCGGCGGACATTGTGGTGGTCGGCCGCTTTGCCGGCAGCGCGAGCCTTGCGGCCGTGAGCAGCACCGTATCCGTGATCAACCTGTTTACACAGCTGCTGATCGGCCTGTCCGTAGGCGTCAACGTGGTGATCGCCCGCTATCTGGGGCTGGGCGGCCACGGGAAAGAGATCTCCCGCACGCTGCACACCGCCATACTGGTGGCGATGGCCGGCGGCGTTGTGCTGGGCGCGATCGGCATCCTGTCCGCAGGCTGGGTGCTCGACCTGACCGCGGTGCCGGACGACGTGCGCCCGCTGGCGCTTCTGTACATGCGCATCTATTTCATCGGGACGCCGTTTTCCATGGTGTATAACTACGGCGCTGCCGCCCTGCGCGCGGCGGGCGATACCCGCAGGCCGCTGTTTTTCCTGATGATAAGCGGTATGGTCAACGTCGTGCTCAACCTGGTCTCGGTTATCATTTTCCATATGGACGTGATGGGCGTGGCGCTCGCCACGATCATCAGCCAGGCGGTCAGCGCAGTGCTGGTGCTGCTCTGCCTGTCGCAGACGCTGGGCGAGCTGCATTTTTCGTGGGGCAGCCTGTGCCTGGATAAGCCCCGCCTGCTCGAGATGGCGCACGTCGGCATCCCGGCGGGCGTGCAGTCCTGCCTGTTCAGCCTGTCCAATGTGGTGATCCAGGGCGCGGTCAACTCCTACGGCAGCGTGATCATCGCCGCTGTGGGCGCGGCCTCGAGCATTGAGGGCTTCATTTATATCGCCATGAACTCGTTCCATCAGGCGGCGCAGACCTTTATCAGCCAGAACCTCGGCGCGGCCAAATACGACCGCATCACCCGCGTGCTGCGCATCTGCGTGCTGTCAACGCTCGTGATCGGCATCAGCCTGAGCGCGCTGACCGTGCTGCTCGCGCACCCGCTGATCGGCATTTACAACAGCGACCCGGCGGTTATCCAGGCGGGCGCGGAGCGCCTGTACCTCGTGGCGAGCGTATATGTCATTTTCGGCGTGGCGGACGTGTTTGTCGGCGCGATCCGCGGCTACGGCGTGCCGATCGTCCCGGTGATCATCAACCTGCTGGGCACCTGCGCGTTCCGTCTGGCCTGGATCGCATGGCTGGATACCAGCCGCTACGGCGTAGAGTGGGTATATGCTTCCTACCCGATCAGCTGGGTGCTGATTCTGGTGGCGCTTGTGCCGTTCTGGTTCCACCTGCGGCACAGAGAGCGCAGGCAGCTGGCTGCCGTCCCGGAGGCGGAGGGCTGAACGCGCAATAAGACGTAATGCGGGGAAAGAAAGGGGCGGAGCGCATATGCAGGCACAGGCAATGGAGCTGAAGCGGCAGATCTGCGAAAAAGCACGGGCGCTGGGAGCGAACCTCGTGCGCAGCTGCCCGGCAGCGCGCTGGGCGGAGCATCCCATCCAGCCGCCGGATTTCTGGCCGCAGAATATCTGGCCGTGGGTGCAGAACGTGGTCGTCCTGGGCATCCCGCTGTACGCGCCCATGATGGCGGCAAGCCCGTCCATGGTCTATCAGGAGCTGTACGACACCAGCAACCGCGTGCTGGACGATATGGCCTACCGGCTGACGAATTTTATTGCCACTGAGCTGGGGTTCCGCGCGCTGTACTTCCCGCGGGACTGCTATTACAGCATAGAGACCCTGCTCGACCGCCCGGAGGCCGCGTTTTCCCATGTGCTGGCGGCGTATTACGCGGGGATGGGGACGATCGGGGACAGCCACAACCTGCTTACCAGGGAGTTCGGCCCGCGGCTGCGCATGGTCTCCATCCTGACCGATGCGCCGCTTGCGGCGGATGACATGCTGGAGGGGCAGCTGTGCATCCACTGCGGCAAATGCCTGCGGGAATGCCCGGCGCACTGCTTTACACAGGACGGCGCGGGCGAGTATGCGATGGATAAGCTGGCCTGCACCCGGCACCATGTGAAGCTCAAGCAGGAGCGCCACTGGCCCTGCGGGCGCTGTGCGGCCGTGTGCCCGGTGGGGGACGACCTTGCGCCTTACCGGGGGAAGGCAGTCATCACCGAAGCGGGGGCGCGCCACTGCGGGCTGTACGGCTCGTGAAACCGTGAAAAACCGGAAATAATGCAAAACAGTGCCAAAGGGCGGCATACTGCCCCTGGCACTGTTTTTATACAATAAAAACAGGTAATGCGCCGGCCGCAGGACAGGACGGCGCGGCACGAGAAATAAAGGAGGAAAGGATTTTGTACCGAATCGTAACAAAACGCCGCCTGCACGACACCGTGACCCTCATGGAGATCGAGGCGCCGGGTGTGGCGCGCAAGGCGCAGCCCGGGCAGTTTATCATCCTGCGCATCGATGAGCAGGGCGAGCGCATCCCGCTGACCATTGCGGGCTATGACCGTGAAAAAGGCACGGTCACCATCATCTTCCAGAAGGTCGGCGCGACTACCCGCCGCCTGGACACGCTCGAAGAGGGCGAAGCGCTTCAGGATTTCGTCGGCCCGCTGGGCAAGCCGAGCGAGCTCGAGGGCAAACAGGGCAAGAAGATCGCCGTCATCGGCGGCGGCCTCGGCATTGCCATTGCGTATCCGCAGGCCAAGGCGCTGCATGAGGCGGGCGCGAACGTGGACGTGATCGTCGGCTTCCGCTCGACCAGTCTGTTCATCCTGATGGATGAGCTGAAGGAGGCCTGCACCAACCTGTACGTCATGACCGACGACGGCTCGAACGGGCACAAGGGCTTTGTCACCACTGCGCTCGAGGAGCAGCTGAAGGCCGGCGTGCAGTATGACGAGGTCATTGCCATCGGCCCGCTGCCCATGATGCGCGGCGTGTGCAACATGACCAGAGAATATAACATCCCGACCATCGTATCCATGAACCCTATCATGATCGACGGCACCGGCATG
>DXIC01000162.1 GCA_019113065.1 Candidatus Agathobaculum stercoravium | reverse complement strand
AGGCCATGCCGCCGCCGATGATGACGGTGTCGCACTTGTCGATCAGGTTGTTGATGACGTTGATCTTGTCGGAAACCTTCGCGCCGCCCAGGATGGCAACGAACGGACGGGCCGGGTCGGAAAGCGCCTTGCCCATGATGGAGATTTCCTTCTTGATCAGGAAGCCGCAGACAGCCGGCAGGTAGTCGGCAATGCCGGCGGTGGAGGCATGCGCGCGGTGCGCGGTGCCGAATGCATCGTTGACAAAGATGTCCGCCATGTCGGCAAACGCCTTGGCCAGCGCGGGATCGTTCTTGGTCTCGCCCTTCTCGAAACGCACGTTCTCGAGCAGGATCGCCTCGCCCGGCTTTACCTCAGCGGCAAGCTTCTTCGCGTCCTCGCCGACAACGTCCTTGGCCAGCTTGACTTCCTGGCCGAGCAGCTCGCTCAGGCGCTTTGCAACCGGCGCGAGCGAATACTTCATGTTGACTTCGCCCTTCGGACGGCCGAGGTGCGAGCAGAGGATCACAGCGGCGTTGTGGTCCAGCAGGTACTTGATGGTCTCGAGCGACGCACGGATGCGCTTGTCGTCGGTGATGTTGCCGTTCTCGTCCTGCGGCACATTGAAGTCGCAGCGGGCAATGACCTTCTTGCCGGATACGTCGATGTCCTCAACGCTTTTCTTATTGTACTGCATAAAAATATCCCTCTCCTTTAAGATATAAAAGTTAGCAATACGGAGCAAAATCGCGGTTTCCCATTAGAAGAATTCCGCTTCCATTACAAAATTATACTCGTTCTTCCCATCCATAGCAAGCAAAAATGTGAAAATACTCACATTTCGGTTCTCTTTCAGCAGATTTTTGCGTTTTTCAGAAAAAATTTGTGAAATATTAAACAATATGCCCAATTCTGCTTACATGCGGGGCTGCCCGTAGTACGCCACAGCCAGCGCCTGCGGGCCGGTATTGGTGATGACCGAGGGGCCGATCGGGCTGCGCAGCACATCGCGGAAGCCGATTTCGGTGCGCAGGCGTTTTTCCAGCTCGTCAATGCGCGCGGCCGGCACGTCGCCGTACAGCAGAAGGGCGGTCTGTTTTTCCGGCTGCTGCACGCGGGCGGAGACCTTGCGGATCAGCCCCGCGACCAGCGCCTTTTCGCCGCGCACCTTGTCGCACACGTTGACCGCGCCGTCATACACATGGCTGATCGGCTTGAGGCCGAGCGCCTCGCCCACGAACGCCGCGCCGCCCGAGATGCGGCCGGATTTCTTCAGATGCTTCAAACTGTACACGCCGAGGAACGCCTCCACCCGGTTCAGGCGGCTGCGCACCACGCCCAGGATCGCGTCAAAGCTGTCGCCCTGGTCGCGCAGCTCGGCGGCGAGCACCACAATATGCCCATAGATATAGGTATAGGTAGCGGAGTCGATCACCTCGATGCGCATTTTATCGCCGCACTCCTCGCGGAACATATCGCGCGCGAGGCATGCCGCCTGATAGGTGCCCGAGCCGTTTGCGTTGATGAGCACAGCCAGCAGGTGGGTGCACCCACGCTCTGCCGCGCGGCGGTAAGAGTCCAGGAACACCGTGGGCGTGACCATTGCTGTCACCGGGATCTCGCGGCTGTCCTCGAGCAGCTTCCAGTATTCCTCGGGCGTGATGTCGTAGTATTCGCGGATGGTGCGCCCCTCATGCGTCAGTGTGATCGGTACGACCTCGATCCCATGCGCCTCGACCAGCGCCTGCGGGATGTCCGCGGACGAATCGGTCAGGATGTGTATTTTTTCCATAGCTTCCTCCTCACTCCTGCGGGAACGGCCCCGCGAGCTTCAGGTTTTGGAACCCGGTCTGCCGCAGCGCTTCAAACACGATCACAGCCACCGAGTTGGACAGGTTGAGGCTCCTTGCGCCCTCGCGCATCGGGATGCGCACGCACCGCTCGGGGTGCGCGGTCAGCAGGCTTTCGGGCAACCCCTTCGTCTCCTTGCCGAACATCAGGTAGTCCCCGTCGCGGTATTCCACCTCGTGGTAGGCGTGCGGCGCCTTGGTGGTGGCGTAAAAATAGCGCCCGTCCGGGTTCTTTGCAAAGAACTCGTCCAGGTTTTTATACATGCGGACGTCGAGCAGGTGCCAGTAATCCAGCCCCGCACGCTTCATCCGCTTATCGTCAATCGCAAAGCCGAGCGGTTCGACCAGATGCAGCACGCAGCCGGTCGCCGCGCAGGTGCGGGCGATGTTGCCGGTGTTCTGCGGGATCTCCGGCTCGACCAGAACAATATTTAACATCTTTTTTCCTCTTTTATTCCAAGCTTCTTTTATTTTATGCGATATGCATGCGATTTTCAAGCTGATTTCCCGCTTTTCTGCAAAAAATAATCCCCTGATGGAGTCCATCAGGGGATTTTGCGCTGTTATTCCTCAATTTCCGCGTAAACGCCGTAGAGGTAGCCCTGCGTTTCTGCCTGTTCGTCGGTGAGCACCTCGCCGGTGAGCTGCGGGCCGCTTTCATCGCTCGGGTATTCCACACCCAGCTTGCCGGTGTGCAGGGTCATGGTCTGGGTGTCGGCCACGCCGTCAGTGAAGGTGACGGTGACGGTCAGGGTCGCGCCGTCAAATTCATCCATACGGGCGTGCCACGCATCTGGTGCATCCGCCTCCTGCGCCATATCGACCGGCTGCGGCTCGGCCCAGAAGCCATAGCCGGTATCCGGGTCATACGGCTCTACAAAGCCGTTTTCCACGCGGTAGCTGGCGTCCACCCACCATTTGTTTTGCTCCGGTTCGGACTGCACCATGATATCGTCCGCACCCGTTACGGGCGCAAATCCGCCTGTCATGATCGCCTGCGCATCCGCTTCTGTGATATCCAGCCGCTCGATCCGGTACAATCCGCCCTTATCGATCGACGCGCTGACCGTTTCGATATTGTCGCCCGTCACCTTGAACAGGCAGCCGCTGAAAAAGCCCTTGGTCGGGCTGTCCATGCCGCCCCCGGCCACATCAAACACGATCCTGCTGTCCCTGGCTTCGATGGTCTCGCCCGTGTCCGCAGCGTAGGCCACAATGCCGAACGAATGCGCGACCGCCTCGGCCACCACGCTGCCCGCGTCCTGCTCACTGCCGCGCGCCTGCCACACCGCCGTGCCGCCGACGATCACGCCGAACGCACATGCCGCCGCCAGGATGCGCTTTGCCATGCCGAACCGGCGGCGCGGCGCGGGCGCAAGGTGCTGCGGGGCGTCCTGCTGTTCCGCGCGGCGCGCTTCGCGCGCTGCCGCCAATGTACGCTGCTTGAGCTGCTCAGGGGCTTTCATGTCCTGCAAATCGTGAAGCTCGTTCATATTCTTCATCGTCAGATCCCTCCAAATCCAGTTTCAGTTGCTTGCGGGCGCGGTGCAGCCGCGTGCGGACGGTCGCCGGGCGGCATCCTGCCATGCCCGCGATCTCGTCCGTGCTGTAACCCTCCACATAATGCAGCCACACGGCCGTGCGCAGGTCGTCCGGCAGGGCGCGCACCGCCTGCCACAGTTCTTCGTGGCCGCCCTGCCCGGGTGCCGCAGCTTCCGGCGCGGCCTCGAGCGGCGCGGTATGCTTAAACCACGCCGAGCGGCGCAGATCGGCGCAGCGGCTGAGCGTCACGCGGAGCAGCCAGGCTTTCAGATGCTCGCTGTCGCGGAATTCGGTCGTGTCGCGCAGCAAGCGGAGGAACACTTCCTGAAAGACATCCTCCGCATCCGCGCGGCTGCCCAGCCGGCAGTACGCCAGCCGGTAGACCGCGTCGCCGCAGCTTTCCATCGCCGCGCACAGGAATTCGTCCGATCTTAACTTGCTTTGCACAGTGCTCTCTCCTCCTTTCTGCAAACAACACGGGGCAGGCGCCCGGATTGTTCCCTCAAAATGACGGGGTTCGGGGCGTTTTTTCCATCCGCATTTGTCTATTGTGCATATCATCCAATTTGTCACGTTTCTATTTGGCATTATGAACAATAAATCGCAGCGTTTCAAGGTAATATTCAACAAAATTTATCTTGCATTTTTATGGCAAATCACTATAATAATAACTGTCGAAAGGGAAAGCCCCTGAGACCTGAATCAACATGAAACAATGAAACGGAGGTTATTCTCTATGAACAGGAAATCTTACATCGAGTCCCTTGGCCAGATGCTTTCGGGCATGGAGCGTGCAGGCGCTGCCCTCTGCCACATGGAGACTGGCCGCGGCTCCCGCCGTGCTTCCCGCTGAATCCGGGAACGCGATCCTATTTTGATACTATCCCTATTACCTTTCTTTCTCTACATTTTTATCCACTCTCTTTGGAAAAAGGCTGTCCGCCCGGACGGCCTTTTTCCTTTTCCCCTGCTGTTATAAAAACAGGCGGCATCTGCATGATGCCGCCTCAGCTTGTCGAAAAAGTCTTTCGCGCCGCAGCGCGCATAAA
>DXIC01000010.1 GCA_019113065.1 Candidatus Agathobaculum stercoravium | reverse complement strand
CAGTGCAGCTGGGTGACAAAGAACAGCATGCCGAACAGGCCGTACACGATAGACGGGATGCCGGACAGCGTCTCGGTTGTGATGCGGATCAGATTGACCAGCTTGTTGCCGCGCTTGGCGTACTCATTGAGGTAAATGGCGGTGAACAGGCCGAGCGGTACGGCAATGACCAGCGCCAGCAGGGTCATCTGTACCGTGGTGATAATGGCCGGCATCATGGATACGTTGTCCGAATTATAGGTCCACTCAAACAGCGAGGGCTTGAGGTTCGGGATGCCGTTGATCAGGATGTATGCAATCAGGAACAGCAGCACGGCAAACGTGATGACCGCCGCTGCATAAACCAGCCCTTTCTGCACGCGCGCCTTGCCGCGCCCGTACAGCTTTTTGGGCTGCTCCTTTGCCTTGGTTTCGACTTTTTCCGTGGTTTTTGTAGCTTCGCTCGTCATGCGTCCTTCCTCCTTTTGAGCACCGAGAACGCCAGATTGATCAGCAGGATGAACACAAACAGCACAACGCCGGTAGCAATCAGCGCCTCACGGTGCAGGCCGCTCGCATAGCCCATCTCGATGACAATGTTCGCGGTCATGGTGCGGATGCCGTCCAGCAGGCTGGCCGTCAGGCGCGGCTGGTTGCCCGCAACCATGATGACCGCCATGGTCTCGCCGATCGCGCGGCCGATGCCGAGCACGATGCCCGCCAGCACGCCGGACTTGGCCGCCGGCAGCATAACCGAGAACACCGCGCGCTCATGGGTTGCGCCCATTGCGACCGCGCCCTCATAGTAGGCGTTCGGCACCGCGCGCAGCGCAGCCTCGGATACGCCGATGATGGTCGGCAGGATCATGATACCGAGCAGGATGGCCGCGGACAGGATGGTCGCACCCGAGGAGATGTCCGCCCCGAAAAACTTGGCTACACTGAGCACGGTCGGCGCGATGACCACCATGCCGAAAAAGCCGTATACAATGGACGGGATGCCCGCGAGCAGCTCGGTGCAGGGCTTGAGAATACCATAGATGCGCTTCGGGCAGTAGAACGCCATAAAGATGGCGGTCAGCAGGCCGATCGGCACGCCGACAACAATCGCGCCCGCCGTGATGTAAAGGCTGCCGACGATCATCGGCAGGATGCCGTAAATATCATTGCCCGGCCGCCAGGTCGTGCCGGTGAGGAAGTTCAGGAAACCGATTTCCTTCATGGCCGGCAGGCCGTTGGCAAACAGGAACACACAGATCAGGGCGACTGCCAGAATGGATGCCAGCGCGCACACAAAGAACACGCCGTGCATCACGGTTTCACGCAGATTCTTCCAGCCGCTCCGCTGCCGGATTGCAGAATCATTCATTATCAATATCTCCCCATAGACAGTGGGAAAGGGCGAAAACCCTTTCCGCCCTGAATTCCCTGTTCTTCTTTTACTTACGCTGCAACGTCGGCCCAGTCGGTGGTCTCGCCGACATAGATGCTGCGGATCTGATCCATGGTCAGGTCCTCAACCGTGTTCGCCGGGTTTACAACAACCGCGATGCCGTCCAGCGCGATTGCGGTGCCGGTCAGCTCAGCCGCTTCTTCGTCCTTCAGTTCGCGGGACGCCATGCCGATGGCAAAGGTGCCGTCCATCGCGCCGGTCATGCCGGAGGTGGAGTCAGAGGTCTGCAGGTCGATCTGTGCATTCGGGTTGACTGCCTTATACGCCTCGATCAGCTTCTCCATAACCGGGGATACGGAGGAGGAGCCGCCGACGGTGATCTGGCCGGAGGAGCCGTCCGAAGTGAACGCCTCAGCTGCGTCGTTTACCTTGATGTAGCCTTCCTCTTCGACGATCGCCTGGCCGTCTGCGCTCATGATGAAGTTGATGAAGTCAGCCGCAACGCCGGTCGGCTCGCCCTTGGTCGCAATGTTGAACGGACGGGACAGGGTGTAGGTGCCGCTCTTTACGTTATCAACAGTCGCCTCAACGCCGTCAACCGTAACCGCCTTAACGGTGTCGTTCAGGGAGCCGAGGGAAACATAACCGATTGCCGCTTCGTTGCCGGCAACCGTGGTCAGGACTGCATCGGTACGGTTTGCGATCTCCGCCTCAACGGTGGTATTGTCGCCGTTGTCGTCCTCAACGCCGGTCAGCTCGACAAACGCGCCGCGGGTGCCGGAGCCGTCCTCACGGGATACGACGTGGATCGCGCCGGAAGTGCCGGTGGACTCGGTATCGGTGCTGGTGGTGGATTCAGCGGAATCGTTGCTGCCGCCGCAGCCTGCCAGTGCGCCGCACAGCATCAGGCCGGCCAGCAGCAGGGAAACACTCTTTTTCATGATTGGTTGTTCTCCTTTTTCTGTCGTTCGTTTTTTTGGTACAAGAACATCTTACGAAGATTATGTAAAATCCAAAAGACAAGGTTTGTAAAATCCATGTTAAGTGCAAAACCTTGTGTAAAATGTGCAAAAAAAGACGGAGAAACACGCGTTTCACCGTCTTTTTCACAGATACTTATTGTTTTTGTACCGTGTACCGAACCCGAAAACGGGCTGCTCCCGCAGCCCGTCCCCGTTTATCCGATTTTACTTTTCATGCGTTTTTTCCGGAAATACCCGAGGTAGAGCACCGCCGCGGCCATGCTCCAGAAGTACGCCATCATATACGGCACCTCGAAGATATTCTCGAAATAGCAGTGCATCAGCACGCCGCACATGCCCGCGAACATGGACACCGCCAGCACGCGCGTGCGGTCGGACTCGTTGTAGCCCGTGCGGCCGATCGCGCGCAGGCACCACAGCACCATGCCGACCAGCAGCAGGATGAAGAAGATCAGGCCGATATAGCCCATTTCCACAAGGGTTTTCAGATAATAGTTATCCATGTAGAAATACTGGAACGTCTCGGTCTCCTCGATCACCTTGTTCTGCATCGCAACCGCGCCGCCGAAGCGGCCAAGGCCGAAGCCCAGCCAGGAATTCGCGCTGTGCAGCAGGTCGAGGCCGGTCTCCCAGCGCACCATGCGGCCCGCGCGCTGGCTGGCCTCCACATAGTCCGCGGTGAACAGGTAGGTGATACGGGTGGCAATGGACGGGATGGCAATGAGCGCGCCCGCGCCCGCCACGCCCATCAGTGCGATCAGGCGGCGGTCCAGGAAGATGGCGAACACGATGACCGCCACCACAAGGCCGCCCCACGCGCCCTTGGAGAAGGTAAAGATGCAGCACAGGCACATCATGCCGGTCGCACAGATAGCCAGCACCTTGACCCACATCTTTTTGCTGTAATACGCGATGCCCGCCACCATGGGCGCGAACAGCACCAGCAGGCTGCCCATGATGTTCGGGCTGCCGGTGATCGAGTATACGCGCGTGCGCACACTCTCCTCGGTCTGGGAGACCCAGCCTGCGGGGATGGGCGCGGCGATGATATACTGGTAAATGCCGTGCGCCGCCACAACAAGCGCCATGGCGACCAGCGTGCCGTAGAAGATGGCGAAATCGCGGTCATCCTCGATCAGCCGCGTGACGATGAAGAACCAGAACAGGTACTGCACGACCGCGCGGTAGCCGTCGATCGCAATGCCCATATCGGGCGACACCGCGCACATCAGGAAGAACCCCACGCCGATGAACAGCAGCAGGTACGCGTCCACCGGGGTGGCGCGCGACTGGAGCGGCGCGCGCTTCATCGCCGTGTGCCACAGGATGTAGGCGACCGCTGCGAGCATCATACATTCGTCCCAGATCGACGCCACCGCCGCAATCGGGAAATAGTTGCGGATCACATAGTCCAGCGGCAGGTACAGCGCCAGACAGATCAGCAGCAGGCCGCGCACGCCGGCAAAGCGGAACGCCTTTCCGATGACGCCGCCGCCCAAAAAGGTCGAAACCGGCTTCCAGATGGCAAGGCAGATGCGGTAGATCAGGCTCCGGGCCGCCGCGTCGCCCAGGCGCTCGACAAAGCGCCGCAGCGCCGCCAGGATGCGCGCATAGCGGCTGTTCGCCGCGGTGCAGATCGGCGCCGCGCAGAAATGCTCCCATATCTGCCGGAACCGCGAATGCGGGTAGGCATGGGCGATGGCGCGGAAAAATCCCGCGATCGCGCCCTCATGATACCACTCGCGCAGGCGCATGACCGCCCGGACGAGCAGGCTGTTTTGAAAAATTGCTTTCATAGGCTTATTCCGCAGAATCCGCGATATCGACCATGTCGATGTTGCCGGTCGTCTCAAAGTCGTTGGTCTTTACAATAAAGGTACGGCCCGCGCGCACTTCCTGCGTGCCGATCGTCGGGGAAGCCGTGCCTTCCGGAACGGTGGTCTCGATGGTGAACACGAGATCCTTCTTGCTCGGGTCAAGCGCGTTGGCGATGCGACCGTCCGCCGTGGTCACCTGCTGCACATAGTCCTCGATCTGCATGTCCGTGATCACCGCATTGGTATACGAGTTGCCGCTGACGATCTGCTTGCCGACCTGGCTGTTGCGCTGCACCTCTTCCACGAGGAAGGGCGTTGCACCGCGCACGCGGACGGTCACGGTCATGGGCACCTGCGTTGCAGTTGCATCCGCGATCTGGGGGGCAAACAGCTTATAACCCACGCCGATCACAACGGCGATGACGGCAAGCAGCACCAGCAGGTCAACGACGTTGATCACGCCGAAGAGCTTGCCCTTTTCATTGATAATCTTCATGTTTTTCCTCCGCTTTGGTAATGGTTTTGGAATTTACCATGCTATTATACCACAGCAGTATGCATATTTGAACCCCAAACAAGGGGTTTTATGTGGTATTTTAGCAAAATATGGCATTTCAGCCGTTCTCCGGCTATTATATCACAGGTTTTGCGATTTTGAAAGCCCTATTCCATCCCCATCCGCGCGGCCTGCGGGCGCTATCCCATCAGCCCGCGCAGCCAGTCCGCCAGCCGGAAGCGGAATTCCACCCCGCCGTCTGTTTCCGGTGCCGGCGCCGCGGCCTCCGCCGGGGCGACCGAAAACGCGGTGCACCACCACGCCGCGCGCGGCTGCACCGGCGCGAACGCCGCGGCCGCGAGCACGCAGACCGCGGTGAAAACCGCAGCAGCCGCCTGTCTACCCTGTTTTTTCATGTAAAAAACCGCCTTCCGTCAACTGGTGTTCCCAGTATGTCCGGAAGGCGGCCTGGTTATACGGTTTCGGTCAGGAAAGTGTCCGCAAAACGGCGGGAAAGCATCTTTGCCGCGGTTTTGGCGCGGCCTTCGTCCAAGAACAGGCCGTAAACGGTCGGGCCGGAGCCGCTCATCAGCGTGCCGTCCGCGCCGTTTTCCACCAGGAACGCCTTGATCTCGCCGATCTGGCGGCGCTTGGCCGCGGTCACTTCCTCCATCACGTTGGACAGCCGCCTGCACACGCCCGCGAAATCGCTCTTTTCCAGCGCTTTGACCATCCCGGCGGTGTCCGGCCGTTTTTTGATGTCCACAGCGTCGATCGCCTGATAGACCTCCTTGGTGGAGACCGCAAACGGCGGCTTGCACAGCACGACCCAGCAGTGCGGCATGGGCGCGAGCGCGGTCAGCTCCTCGCCGATGCCCTCGGCGAGCATGGTGCCCCCGCGCAGGCAATAGGGCACGTCCGCGCCGAGCTTGAGCCCCATCGCGCACAGCTCGTCGTCGGTCAGGCCCACGGCGTGCAGCGCGGCCAGCGCGCGCAGCACTGCGGCCGCGTCGGTCGAGCCGCCGGCCAGCCCGGCCGCGACCGGGATGCGCTTTTCGATGTGGATCTCGCAGGTCTCGAGCAGCGTGCCGGTCTCCTTGTAAAACAGTTCCGCCGCGCGATAGGCGAGGTTGCGGTCGTCCACCGGCAGGTAGGGCAGGTTGCAGGTCAGCAGGATGCCGCGCGGCTTGCGCTCGCCGTGCGTCACAGTGACCTTGACCGTGTCGTGCAGCGTGACCGACTGCATTACCATTTTGACCGTGTGGTAGCCGTCCTCGCGCCGGCCGGTCACGTCCAGCGTCAGGTTGATTTTGGCACGCGCCTGCACCGTGGTGTCCGCGTGCGTGATTTCTTGCTTCTTTCCAAAAAACATAATGTCCTCAAGCCTTTGATTGGATTGCCCCGCGCCGCAGCGCGGGAATGGGGGTTCAGCCCAGCGCGACCTGTTCGGGTTTGCGGTTCCGGAACACGGTGACGCTGGTAAAGCCTGCGTCGCGCGCGTTTTTGACGCAGTCGTCAAAGCCGCGGCCGACGTTGTCCAGCGCATGCGAGTCCGAACCGATCGAGATGCGCTCGCCGCCCATGCGCCGGTATTCATACAGGATATCCTGCGGCGGGCCGACTTTTTTCATCCAGCCGCCCAGCCCCGCCGCGTTGAGTTCGAGCGCGTAGCCGTGGTCGATGCATGCGCGCAGCACCTGCTCGACCCGGTCCATATAGTGGTCGAAGGACGGCACATAGTCGCCGTGCTTCATCACGCGCAGCGGGTAGTCGATGTGCGCGAGCACATCGACTACCCGCCGTGCGCCTCCATTTCAAGCACCTGGTCGAAGTATTCGTGCAGGAACGCGTCGCAGTCCAGATTCGCGTAGTCGTGGAAATAGATGTCCAGGTCGTTCGGCATGGCGTGCAGCGAACCGATCACCATGTCCAGCTCGTGCCCGCGGATAAATGCATCCGCCGCAGGGTCGGCGTGCGGCTCCCCGATCTCGATGCCGACCAGCACCTCGATCTCGCCCGCGAACGCCTGCTTCGCCGCACGGATGTCACGCAGGCAGGCCTCCACGTCCCGGTTTTCGGACGGGCCGCGCGTACGGAAAAAGTCCAGATGGTCGGTGATGCCGATGATATCCAGCCCCGCGTCCACGCAGGCGCGCACCTTGTCCGCCACGGATTGGGGCGAGGCCGCGTCTACCGAATATTCCGTATGCATATGCAGATCCACTCGCATTGCCTTTCCCGCCTTTCTATACAAATAACAGCGCCGTCTGCACAAAGCAGGCGATGACCGCCACGGTCATGCCGGCGTTGCCGAACACCGCCTGCATGGACGGCGCGCACGGCCCGTGCGCCCATACCTGCCGCTTCCAGCCGCGCACGAGCAGGACGACCCCCGCGACCGTGAGCACCGGCCAGCTCAGCACATACAGCACGGGCAGGATGCCGTTCTCCGGGAGCACGAACACGATAAACGAGCCAAAGAAATTAAACAGCATGTGCAGCGCAATGGGCGCGCGCAGCGTGCCGGTGTAGAAATACGCATACGCCAGCAGCAGGCCGAGCGCGAACGCGTAGAAAAACTGGCTGAGGTTCGCGTGGTACAGGCCGAACAGCAGCGCGCTCACAAGCGCCGCGGGCTTCTGGCCATAGCGCGCCAGCCGCCCCGCGAGCAGGCCGCGGAACAGCAGCTCCTCGCAGACCGGGCCGAGGATGCACGCGCCCAGCAGGATGACCGGCAGCGGCAGCATCCCAAAGGTTTCGCTCACCACATCGACCGGCTGCATCCCCGCAATGCGGTACACGAGACCGTTCAGCGCCGTGCCCAGCTGCGAGCCGAGCCACATGAGCGCGGCGCCGATCACGAACCAGCGCCCCATGCGGCGCGGCTGCATCCCGCGGTCCGCCAGCGGCGGCGCGGGCACGGTCCGGCAGACGCGGAACGCCAGCGGCAGCGCGATGATATAGTAGCCCACCAGCGAGAGCAGGTAGAACACGGTCGAACCGAGGTTCATCAGCCCCAGGAACATCGCTGCAAACGTCAGCACCGCCTGCCACGCAAGCGAGCAGCCCAGCGTCAGCACCAGCGCCCAGCCCAGCCGGGAACAGTATTTTTTCTCCTGCCGGAGATCGAATTGCTGCATAATAGCCCCCATACGGCAGAAAAACAGGGCAAAGCCTTGCCGCCCCGCCCCGTTTTCTGCAATCTTTGTGTGTTACTTGGCCGCCTTTGCCTCGTTTACCAGGCGCTCGGTGTCCTTTGCGATCATCAGCTCCTCGTTGGTGGGGATGACCAGCACACGCACGCGCGCCCAGTCGATGGAGATATCCATCTGCTTGCCGCGGTACTTGTTCTTCTCGGGATCGATCTTGATGCCAAGGTATTCCATATGCTCGCAAACGTCCCAGCGGACCGAGCGGTCGTTCTCGCCTACGCCCGCGGTGAAGATGATGGCGTCTACGCCGCCCATCTCCGCGATGTACGAGCCGATGATCTTCTTAACCGACAGGTTGAACATTTCCTTGGCCAGCGCCGCACGGGCATTGCCGTCCGTAATCGCAGCGTCGAGGTCACGGAAGTCGGAAGAAACGCCCGAAATGCCCAGCATACCGGACTTCTTGTTCAGGATGTTGATGACCTCTGCCGCGGAGATGTTCTCGTGCTCAGAGAGGAACTCGATGATCGCGGGGTCGAGGTTGCCGGCGCGGGTGCCCATCGGCAGGCCGTCCAGCGGGGTGAAGCCCATCGAGGTATCATAGCTCTTGCCGCGGTTGATCGCGCAGATCGAAGAGCCGTTGCCCAGATGGCAGGTGATCAGGCGCAGATCCTCCATCGGGCGGCCGAGCATCTCGGCAGCCTGCTGGGAAACATACTTGTGGCTGGTGCCGTGGAAGCCGTAGCGGCGGATCTTGTACTTCTCATAGTACTCGTAGGGGATCGCGTACATGTAGTGCGACTGCGGCATGGTCTGATGGAACGCGGTGTCGAATACAGCGACCATCGGGACGTCCGGACCCATAACGTCGCGGCAAGCCTGGATGCCGATCAGGTTGGGCGGATTGTGGAGCGGCGCCAGCGGTACGCAGTCCTCGATCGCCTTGAGCACCTTTTCGGTGATGATGACGCTGTCCGAGAAGAACTCGCCGCCGTGTACCACGCGGTGGCCGACTGCGTCGATCTCGCTCATGGAAGAAATTACGCCCTTTTCGGGGTCGAGCAGGACGTCAATAACCGACTGGATCGCTTCCTTATGGGTCGGCATCGCGATGTCGAACTTGAACTTCTCGTCCGACTTGTTGCCGGTGTGCGTCAGGACGCCGTCAATGCCGATGCGCTCGCACAGGCCCTTGGCCATGACCTCGCCCGAATCGGTGTCGAGCAGCTGGTACTTCAGCGAAGAACTGCCAGCGTTGATAACCAGAACTTTCATTTTGCAAAACTCCCTCATGCCGTATTTGGCGGCTTGCACAAAGCCGCGGAAGCCTATATAATAATGCTGTAACACTATTTTACACGATTTGGCTCAATTGTACAAGCCATAATTTACCCGTAACTCACCAAAATTCCACCGTTTTTAAGGAGAATTGCCCATGACCGTCTGCGGCGTCGTCGCCGAATACAACCCCTTCCACGCGGGCCACGCGCACCATATTGCCGAGACGCGGCGCGTTTTGGGCGGGGATAGCGCAATCGTCTGCGCGATGAGCGGCAATTTCGTGCAGCGCGGCGACCTTGCGGTGATGGAGAAATACGCGCGCGCCGAAGCCGCCGTGCGCTGCGGGGCCGACCTTGTGCTGGAAACGCCGCTCGCGGCCTGCCTGTCCTCGGCCGAGGGGTTCGCGCGAGGCGCGGTCTCACTGCTGGACGCGCTCGGCTGCGTGACCCACCTGTCCTTCGGCGCGGAGCAAGCCGACCTCGCACTGTTGCAGCGGGCGGCAGGCCTGTCCCGCGGGCAGAGTGAGGCGCTGCGGCAGGGGCTTGCCGCCGGGCTGCCCTATGCCGCGGCCATGCAGCAGGCGGTCAGCGCCGCCGACCCGGCGGCGGGCGCACTTCTCGCCAGTCCGAACAACACGCTCGGGATCGAATACCTGCGCGCGCTGGCCGCGCGCGGCAGCCGGATGCAGCCGCTCGCCGTCGAGCGGAAGGGCGGCGCGCACGACAGCGATACCCCGGCGGACGGCCTGCCCTCGGCCTCCTATCTGCGCGGCCTGCTGGCGGGTGGGGATACGGGAACCTGCCGCCCGCTCATGCCGGAAGCGTCCTTTGCCGTGCTCGAACGGGAAATACAGCGCGGCGCAGCGCCGGTCACCCGCAGTGCGGTCGACCAGGCCATCCTCGCGCACCTGCGGCGGCTGGACGTGGCTGCCCTGCTCCCCTTTTGCAGCGGGGATGACGGGCTGGCGCACCGTCTCGCGGATGCGATCCGCGACAATCCCAGCTTTTCCGCCGTCTGCGCCGCCGCGCAGACCCGGCGCTACCCGCTCGCGCGCGTGCGGCGCGTGCTGCTGCGCGCGTGGCTCGATCTGCCGCAGTCCATATCGCCCGAGCCGGAATATATCCGCGTGCTCGCCATCGGCAGGCAGGGACGGGCGCTCCTGCGCCGCATGAAAGACACCTACGCCCTGCCGGTCATCATCAAGCCGGTCGCCGAGCGCAGTCTGCCCGAGGGTTTGCAGCCCGCCCTTGCGCGCGACGCGCTCGCGGACGACCTGTATGCCCTCGCCTACCCTGCGCCCGAACGTCGCGTCGGCGGCGGGCACTTCCGCAAAACACCGTTCTGCCTGACGGATGACTGATTCTCCCGCCGCTTCCCCGGCGGGAAATTTTTTGCGCAAACTACTTGACCTGTCGTAGTAGTTTTGTTATAATTACTACGACAGATGAAGTATCGAGGTGATGGCATGCTGGGAAGCGACGTGATGCGCGGATATAACGACATGCTCATCCTGCGCCTGCTGCTGGAGGGCGACTCCTACGGCTACGCCATCTCGCGCGAGATCGAGCGGCGCAGCGGCGGCGAGTACCCGATCAAGGAAACGACGCTGTATTCCGCGTTCGGGCGGCTGGAAAAGCTGGGATATATCGTCCCCTATCAGGGCAGCGAGACACAGGGCAGGCCGCGCACCTATTACACCATCACGGACGAGGGGCGCAAAGCCTACGCCGCCAAATGCGCGGAGTGGCGGGTGCTCAAGGCCGTGGTCGACCGATTTGCAAAGGAGGATATGACAGATGGAAGCGATCCGTAACTATGTGGAAGCATTGTTCGCCGCCTTGCCGCAGCGCGGGGATGTCCTGCGGGTCAAGGCCGATATGCTGGCGAATCTGGAGGATAAGTTCAGCGCCCTGCTGGACGAGGGCAAAAACGAGGCCGAGGCGACCGGCATCGTCGTCGCGTCCATCGGCTCAGGCGAGGAGCTGCGGGAGCAGTTGGCTTGCAGACAGCTGCCCCGACGGCAGTTCCGGCAGCATCCGTTATTCCGAACCGGTTTCTGTTCGGTCTGTTCCTGCTTACTATGGTGCCGCTTGTGATGATCGCGGCCAGACTGTGCTTCACCTCCACGCTGATGGATTGGGCGCAGGTCTGGTGGCTCATCAAATACACAGTCGCCGGTATTGTCATGGTCACAGGGTTATACCTGCTTGCACGGCACTGGATGCGCCGCAAAGGCAGCTACCTGCGCCATTCGCTCGCATTCCTCGGTATTTCGCTCCCGATTGCCTGTGTGTTGTATATGTACCTTTGCATGTGGCATGGGTTGAGCTGGGAAATCCCGCTCGCATATTTCCCGATCTGCTGTCTGGTCGCCATTCTGCTCGAATATATCGAACGCACCATGCCGTCCTCCGTACCACAGCAATAATTGACATTCCCCCTCTTTTGCTTTACAATACATTTCAGCACAGTAAAGCAAAAGAGGGATTTTTACATATGATCGGACTGGGAACCATTGTCAACTGCGGCGCCGTTATCGCGGGCACTACGCTCGGCGTTTTCCTCAAGGGCGGGCTGCCGCGGCGTTTCGAAACCACCATCATGCAGGCGCTCGGCCTGTGCACGTTCTTCATCGGCATCGGCGGCGCGGTCGCCGGGCTGGTGACCATCGAGGACGGCGCACTCTCCACCCAGCACACCATGCTGCTGGTGCTCAGTCTGGTCATCGGCGCGCTGATCGGCGAGGCGCTCGATATCGAGACCCGCCTCAACGACTTCGGGACATGGTGCCAGATGCGCTTTGCGGGCGGCGGCGAGGACGGCAAGTTTGTCGAGGGCTTTGTGGCCTCCTCCCTGCTGTTCTGCGTGGGCGCGATGGCGATCGTCGGCTCGCTCGAGGACGGGTTAAACGGCAACCCCTCCATCCTGATCGCAAAGGCCGTGCTCGACGGTGTGGCCGCCATCGTGTTCGCGGCCTCGCTCGGCAAGGGCGTGTACCTGTCCGCGCTGCCGCTGTTCGTGTATCAGGGCGGCATCACGCTGCTGGCGCGGTTCATCCGCCCGTGGCTGACCGACGAGCTTATCAGCCAGCTGTCCTGCATCGGCTCGGTGTTGATCTTCGCCATCGGCTTCAACCTGATGTTTGACAAAAAGGTCAAGGTCGGCAACCTGCTGCCCGCGATCTTCCTGCCCGTGGTGTTTTTCTTCCTCGCGCGGTTCTTTCCCGCGCTGGGGACGCTGTAACGGCAAAAAGGAGGCCAATGGCCTCCTTTTTTGCATGGGTTCGTGTTTTTCAGTCCCCGACAACGCTGCCGGTGACGGTCACGCTCCTGGGGGCGCCGGTATCCCCGCCCTCCTCGATGATTTTGGACGTGCCGTCCTCGCTGACCGTGATGTCGTATTCCCCGGCCTCGCCGTCCTTGCCTTCTACGGCGTACTGCGTGGTGTACGAGCCGTCCTCGTTCTTTTCCTCCGGAATGGTGACGGCGATGTCGCTGCCGTCCTCGCCCTTGACCGAATAGGTGGTCGAGCCGTCCGGGTTTACCTGGGTATCGGTCACCTCGCCGGTGAACACGACGCGGATGCTCTCGAGCAGCGCGCCGTCGGTTGCGACGTTCGCCGCGCCCGCGGCGGTCACGGTCAGCGCCGCCGCAGCGGCTACCACTACGCCCTTACGGATATGACCCTGTTTCATGTGTCTGGCCTCCTGCCTGGTTTCGCTGCCGGAGGCGTGCAGATGTGCGAAGGTCGCTTTATACAGTTCTTTATCAGTCATCGTTCCAGCCCTCCAGCTTCTGTCTCAGTTTCTGTCTCGCCCGCAGCAGGCGGGTCTGCACCGCGCTCTCGCGCAGGCCGAGCGCTTCCGCGATCTCGCGCACCGAGTAGTCCTCGTAATAGTAAAGGTGCACGGGCACGCGGTACTTCTGCGGCAGCTCCATCACCGCGAAAAACAGCGCGGACTGCTCGGGGGTCTCAAAGCCGAGCGTTTCCGCATAGTCCTCGATCGGCGCGGTATACCGCCGCCAGGGGGATACCAGATAGCGTTTGCACTCGTTGACGGTCACGCGGATCAGCCAGCGCCGGATATGCTGCTCGCTTTCAAAGGGCTTTTTCGCCTCATAGCATTTGATCAGCGCGATCTGCGCCATGTCGTCCGCGTCGGCCGCGTTTTTGGTATATTGGAACGCAATGGCGAACAGGTTATCCCTGTACTGCCTTGCGATCTCCTCAAATTGTGCCTCGTCCATGGTTCACCCCGTCTGCTGTGGTTTTGAAAGGCCTTTCATAGACAATACCCGCGGGCGGGCGGAAATATCACAAAAATTTTTGCCCTTTGTTACCGGCCTGCGGCGCGGCCATCCCGCCTCCCCGAGAATTGACTTTACCATTCCGGTGCACTATAATAAGGGAAAGTGAGGAAGGAGCCGTGGAGCATGCTTGCATATACCTATATGGAAAAAGGGCGCTTTGCCCTGCTGGACAAGCCGAAGCCGATCCTGCGTGACCCGCGCGACGCGATCGTGCGCGTCACACTCGCCAGCATCTGCACCAGCGACCTGCATATCAAGCATGGTTCGGTACCGCGCGCTGTGCCCGGCGTAACAGTCGGGCATGAGATGGTCGGCGTGGTCGAGCAGGTGGGCGATGCGGTCACATCCGTGAGGCCCGGCGACCGCGTGACGGTCAACGTCGAGACCTTCTGCGGCCACTGCTTTTTCTGCGAGCACGGCTATGTCAACAACTGCACCGACCCCGAGGGAGGCTGGGCGCTCGGCTGCCGCATTGACGGCGGGCAGGCGCAATATGTGCGCGTGCCCTATGCGGACCAGGGCTTAAATATCATCCCGGAGGGCGTTTCCGACCGGCAGGCGCTGTTTGTCGGCGACGTGCTCGCCACCGGCTACTGGGCGGCGCGCATTTCGGAGATCAAGCCCACGGACACCGTGTTCATCATCGGCGCAGGCCCGACCGGCATCTGCACGCTGCTGTGCGCGCTGCTGCACCAGCCCCGGCGGCTGATCGTGTGCGAGCAGGACCCCGCGCGGCGGCGGTTCGTACAGGAGCACTACCCGGATGTGCTCACGGTTTCGCCCGCGCACGCAGCGGAGTTCGTGCGGCACAACAGCGCGCACGGCGGCGCGGACGTGGTGCTCGAGGTCGGCGGCACAGAGGAAAGCTTCCGGCTGGCGTGGGAATGCGCGCGGCCGAACGCGCTCGTCACCATCGTTGCGCTGTATGACAGGCCGCAGGTGCTGCCCCTGCCCGAGATGTACGGCAAAAACCTGACCTTCAAGACCGGCGGTGTGGACGGCTGCGACTGTGCGGAGATATTGCAGCTGATTGCCGCGGGCGAACTGGACACCACCCCGCTGATCACGCATATCTTCCCGCTGCGCGATATCGACGCGGCCTATGCCCTGTTCGAGGGCAGGCGCGACAATGTCATTAAGGTCGCCATCACCATTTGACGATGGAAAATGGAGAATTACCCGCGCTAAGCGCGGCATAAAACAGAAAACAGGCCGCGTTTGCGGCCTGTTTTCATAAAAACGCCCGGCTTTGCCGGGCATTTTTATACAGGAAAGCGATTTTGTGTACTGCCTGCGGCGCGCAAATATCGCGTCCGGGACACATCCGCGCCCCTGCGCGGTGTGTCCCCTCGATGGAAAGGCTTGCCCTTTCCATCGAATTTAGTCGACGAGCTTGTCCAGCTCCTTGATGTGCTCGGTGCCGGTCGCGGTGGCGTGCTCCGCCTGCTTGGCGTACAGGCCGACCTGCGCCGCGGATTTCTTGATCGGCTGCATGGTGCCCGCGCCTGCGACACAGCCGCCCGGGCAGGCCATGCCCTCGAGCAGGTAGCCGTTGTACTTGCCCGCCTTGGCCGCCATCATCATCTTGCGGCACTCGCGCAGGCCCTCCGCGTTGGTGACCTTGACCTCGCGGTCCGGGTACTTCTCCTTGATGACGTTGACAACCGCCTGCGCGACGCCGCCCGAAACCGCAAAGTTGCGGCCGTCGGTCGAAGCGTCGTTGACGCCGTGCGGGTCTTCCGGCAGGGATTCGAGATCAACATGGCGCGCATCGAAAATGCCGGCCATTTCTTCAAATGTCAGCACGAAGTCCACTTCGCTGCGCACGTCCTTGCGCATTGCTTCCAGCTTCTTCGCCGCGCACGGGCCGATGAACGCGACCTTTGCATCCGGCTGATGGTGCTTGATCAGGCGCGCGGTCAGGGTCATGGGCGTCAGCGCCATGGAGATGCAGTCCGCGTGCTCCGGGAACAGCTTTTTCGCCATCATCGACCACGCCGGGCAGCACGAAGTGCCCATAAACGGCAGCTTTTCCGGGACCTCTTTTATAAAGTCCTCCGCTTCCTGCGCCGCGCACAGGTCGGCGCCGATCGCGACCTCCAGGATATCTGCAAAGCCGAGCTGCTTCATCGCGGCGCGCAGCTTGCCCGGGGTCACTTTGGGGCCAAACTGGCCGACGAACGCCGGGGCAACCGCCGCGTAAACGCGCTCGCCCGCCTGGATCGCACGGATCATCTGGAAAATCTGGGACTTGTCCGCGATTGCGCCGAACGGGCAGTTGACCAGGCACATGCCGCACGAAACGCACTTGTCATAGTCGATATCCGCTTTGCCGTTCTTGTCGCTGTGGATGGCGTCCATGCCGCAGGCCGCGGCGCAGGGGCGCTCCTGCTTGATGATCGCGTGATACGCGCACACGTCTATGCAGCGGCCGCACTTGATGCACTTATCCTGATCGATATGCGAGCGGCCGTTATACCGGTCGAGCGTAATAGCGCCCTTGGGGCAGACCTCAACGCAGGGATGCGCCAGACAGCCCTGGCAGCCCTCGGTCACCATAACCTCGTTCTCCTTGCAGGCGTTGCAGGCGAACTTGATAATGTTGATCAGCGGCGGCGTGTAGTAGGTCTCCTCGCGGGTTGCAGCGTCAATGTTGTCGGACACCGGCGAGTGCTCGGCCGCATTGCGGCACGGCAGGCCCATCGCCAGACGCAGGCGCTCGCCGACGATTGCGCGCTCGAGGAAGATGTCGTTGCGGTAGTTGCCGACCTCGCCCGGAATGATCTCGTACGGGAGCGCTTCAATGCGCCTGTCGGTCGGCCACTCGGTGTGGTAGGCCATGCGGGCCAC
>DXIC01000161.1 GCA_019113065.1 Candidatus Agathobaculum stercoravium | reverse complement strand
GCTGTCCGGCTTTCCTGTCCAAATTTATTGTAATAGGAGTGAACTGAAGTGATCGTTGTACTCAAACAGAACAGCGACAAGGAACGTGTCGACCGGTTGATGCAGCACTTTATGGATATGGGGCTGAAGATCAACTATTCCGAGGGCGCAAACACCACCATCCTCGGCCTGATGGGCGACACCACCAAGCTCGACGAAGGGGACATCATGGCCTATGACGTGGTCGAGCGCGTACAGCGCGTGACCGAGCCGTTCAAGGCCGTAAACCGCAAGTTCCATCCTGAGGACACGATCCTTGAGGTGGCGGGGCGCAAGATCGGCGCGGGCTATTTTAATGTTATGGCCGGCCCGTGCTCGGTCGAGAGCGAGGAGCAGATCGTCATGGTCGCGGAAGCGGTCAAAAAGGCGGGCGCGTCCTTCCTGCGCGGCGGCGCGTTCAAGCCGCGCACCTCGCCGTACTCCTTCCAGGGGCTGGAAGCCGAGGGGCTGAGGCTCCTGCTCGAGGCCAAGCGCCAGACCGGCCTGCCGATCGTGACCGAGATCATGAGCGAAAAGCATCTCGACCTGTTCGCGGACGTGGACATCATCCAGCTCGGCGCGCGCAACATGCAGAACTTCATGCTGCTCAAGGAGCTGGGCCGCTCGAACAAGCCGATTCTCTTAAAGCGCGGCCTGTCCGCCACGATGGAGGAGTTCCTCATGGCGGCGGAGTACATCTTCGCGGGCGGCAACACCAACGTCATCCTGTGCGAGCGCGGCATCCGCACGTTTGAAAACCTGATCCGCAACAATCTGGACATCTCCGCGGTGCCGCTGGTCAAGATGTTCAGCCACCTGCCCATTATCATCGACCCCTCGCACGCGGCCGGCCGCCGCGACATGGTGCAGCCGCTCTCCCGCGCGGCGATCGCCGCGGGCGCGGACGGCCTGATCATCGAGGTGCACAACGATCCCAGAAACGCGCTGTGCGACGGCGCGCAGTCGCTCGACATCCCGCAGTTCGATACCGTGATGGCGGACATCAAGCGCCGCGCGGCATTCGAGGGAAGGGAAATGATGCCGCAGTGAAGGGCTTTGTCCGCTTCGGTGTGATTTTGCACCACATCGCGACGGTCGCAGGCTGGGTGTTCTGCCTGGTGCTGTTCGCCTATCCGCAGGAGCGGTCGCTTGTCGGGACCGCGCTGCTGGTCGCGTGGGCGTTTTTGCAGACCATCGGCACGCTCGAGCTGATTGGGCGCTGGCTGCTCGGCCGCCTGGACGAAAAAGAGGAGCGCATGCAGCGTTCCTTCGCGCGGCTCGGCGAACATCTGGGCGAAAGCAGGGCAAAGGGCGTTTTCGCCGCCGTGCTGGCTGCGATGGTCGCGCTCAAGCTGGCGATGCCTGTCGGGCTCAATCAGATATAAGAAAAAGCGAGGCGAAAGCCTCGCTTTTTGCATATCCGGGGGTCAGATTTTGATGAGCTCGTACTGGCGCGTGCCGATGCCGAGCTTCTCCGCGTGCTCGAGCGCGGACTGCCAGTTGGTGTCCGGGTGCACGGCGTGGAAGTGGTCGTTCGCGTCGTGGATGTGGTGCCGCTCATGCTCGTCGCACAGCAGGCTTGCCGGGTTGACCGGCGCGGCGTTGACCGCGTCCGCGCACGCCTGGTCGAGCGCGACCGGGTCGAAGGACGCGAACATGCCGATGTTCGGCACGATGGCGACGTCGTTTTCCGCGTGGCAGTCGCAGTTGGGCGACACGTCGATGACGAGCGAGATATGGAAGCACGGCCGTCCGTCCACGACCGCCTTGGTGTACTCCGCGATCTTGCGGTTGAGCACGATGTTGGACTCGTCGTAGCCGCAGCCGATCGCGTCGGTCGGGCACACGCCGATGCAGCGGCCGCAGCCGACGCATTTGTCGTGGTTGATATGCGCCTTTTTGTCCGTGATGGTGATGGCGTCGTGCGCGCAGATGCGGGTGCACATGCCGCAGCCCACGCAGGGGTTCTGGTCGACCTGCGGCTTGCCCGCGTTGTGCTGCTCCATCTTGCCCGCGCGCGAGCCGCAGCCCATGCCGATGTTCTTGAGCGCGCCGCCGAAGCCCGAAGCCTCATGGCCCTTGAAGTGGGTCAGGGAGATGAATACATCCGCGTCCATAATGGCCTGCCCGATCTTGGCCTCCTTGACGTACTCGCCGCCCTCGACCGGTACATAGGCCTCGTCCGTGCCCTTGAGGCCGTCCGCAATGATGACGTGGCAACCGGTGGAGAAGGGCGAAAAGCCGTTGAGATAGGCGGAGTCCAGATGGTCGAGCGCGTTTTTGCGCCCGCCGACGTACAGCGTGTTGCAGTCGGTCAAAAAGGGCTTGCCGCCGCGCTCCTTGACGAAATCCGCGACCGTTTTCGCCCAGTTCGGGCGCAGGAAGGCGAGGTTGCCCGGCTCGCCGAAGTGGATCTTGATGGCGGTGAACTTTTTATCGAAGTCGATCTGGTCTGCGCCCGCCGCCTTCATCAGGCGGGTGAGTTTTTGCTGGAGGTTTTCAGTCAATGTCGTGCGGAAGTCCGCAAAATAGACCTTGGCTTTTTCCATGGGGTTCATCCTTTCCTGTTTTGCTTGTCCTGATTTCAGTATACCACGGGAAGGGCGGGGGAAACAAGCGGGTAGGGCGTAAGGGAGCCTGAAACCGGCTTTGCGGACAGAAAAATACCGCGCCCGTCACCGGCGCGGTTATTTTTTGAAAGGTGTATATTCATCCGTCCGCCCAAGCAGATAGTCAAGGCTGACATTGTAAAAGTCGGCAAGGTCACAAAGGATGGCATTGGGGATGTTGCGCCGTCCGCTTTCATAATTGCAGTAGGTTGCGCGCGGAATATGAATGGCCTGAGCCACTGCTTCTTGACTTAAGTCATGATCTATACGCAGGTCTTTGATGCGCAGCCTCACAATATCACCCCATATAGATTAAGTATAATGTGTCAATATGAAACTATTGATTTTTGTGTCAAAATGACACATAATACTCATGAGAGGTGATTGATATGGATTCCAAAAATCGGCACAAACCGGAGGTCTGGGAATCGTTTTCGCCGGAGGAAATTGAATTTTCCATTTTCGACGGCCCGCCGCCCGCCCCGGCGCCCAAAAAGAAAGCCGCAAGGCGCAATTATAAGGATGCCGATTTCAGCCTTTCGCATGATATCCGCATGGCGGTTTGCCGTCTGGAGGACTGCCTGTCAAAAAGTGACGACGGGCGGTATCTTGCCGCCCTGCTGGCGGATTTGGACAGCGCGCTGGAGCAGGCGGAACGCAAGCTGCTTTCCGGAGACTGACTTATCCTGCCAGCTCGGCCAAGCTGCCGAAGGTATACCCCTCCTCCTCCCAGCGGGTGAGCAGCTCGTCAAGGATGCGGGCGTTGGTCTCGCTCGTCGAGTGCAGCAGCACGATCGCGCCGTTGTGGATGCGCGGCACCAGCTTGGAAAACGCCTGCTCGTCGGTCGGCTGGTTGTCGGTGTACCAGTCCACATAGGCGAGCGACCAGAACACGGTCGTGTAGCCCAGTTCCTGCGCCTGTTTCAGGTTTTCCACGCTGAATTTGCCCTGCGGCGGGCGGTAGAACTTCTGCATGGGCTGGCCGGTCAGTTCGGTGAATTTCTCTTCCAGCCCGGTCAGCTCCGCAGAGAAAGACTCCTGATCTGCGATGGTGGACATATCCGGGTGGTGCAGCGTGTGGTTGCCCACGATATGCCCCTCGTCCACCATGCGCTGCACCAGCTCAGGCGCGGTGTCGATATAGTTGCCAACCACGAAAAAGCAGGCGGGCGCATTGTGTTTTTTGAGCGTATCCAGTATCGCGGGGGTGTAACCGTTTTCATAGCCCGCGTCAAAGGTCAGGTAGATGGTCTTTTTGCCCGTGTCGCCCAGATAGTACGCGCCGTACTGCGCCAGCTCCTCGGATGAAGCGTTGCCGACAGGCGGCTGGCCGTTCGTCTGGAAGGACAGGCCCCAGTCGCTGATGGACGCGGACGCGGCTTCCGCCCCGGCGGCGGTCTGCGCGGCGGACGGCCCGTTTTGCGGCAGCAGGAAAAACAGCGCGGCGAGCAGCGCGCACACGCCGGCGCCCGCAGCGACGCGGCACAGGGTGTCGCGGGTGATGGTGATGAACATAAGTAACGCCCCCTCGGTAATACGCTATGCAGCTGTGTGGTAAGATATGCCAGGCATATGGGGATTGTGCCTGCTTTTTGCGCGGAAAAATGGGGAAAAAGCAAATGGACGGTGCAGCGCGGCAGGCTTACAATAAAGGTAACAAAAAGTGAGGGGGTCTTATCATGAAACGATTTGGGAAAAAGCTGCTTTCGCTGGCCCTGACGGCGGTGCTGCTGTGCGGCGCGCAGCCCATGGCGCTCGCAGTGGATGTCGACCCGCCGCTGTATGAGCAGTATGGCTACGACTCGCCGGAGGCGTTCATACTGGATTACGGCGCGGGGCGCTGGGACTACGACACCTATGCCGACCATTACCGGCAGCATTACGAGGCCATTCTGGCCGACCCGCAGATCGCGCTTGTTTATTATGGTTATGACAGCCTGGAAGAACTGGATCAGGACATCGCAGAATGGCAGGCCTGGGAAAGCCGCGAGGCGTTCTATCGGGAAGTGGCAGTCAACCTGGCCTGGAACGACGAATGGGCGTTCGTCCCGCCGCTCTCCGTGCAGCTGGACGGAGAGACCGTGGCCTTCCCGGACGCCCAGCCGGAAACCGTGGATAACCGCACGATGGTGCCCTTCCGCGCGCTCGCGGAGGCGCTGGGCGCGCAGGTCGGCTATGCCGGCGGCGGCGTGACCGCGGAAAAGGACGGCGTCCGGTATGAATTTGCGCCCGGCAGCGACCGGATGCGCATTGTGGACGCGCAGGACGGCACAGTGACCGAGGAAGTGCAGCTGGACGTTGCGCCGTATGAAAAGGACGGCCGCACCTATGTGCCGGTGCGCTTTTTCGCGCAGGCGTTCGGCTTGGCTGTCCAGTGGGACGAGCGGGAGCAGGCCGCGGTGCTGTACGACCGCGAGGCGCTCATCGCAGAGCTGGACGGGCGGTTTACGGTGGTCAACGAATGGCTGGCGGTGCAGCCCGTCTATGACGGGGAGCAGGCGCTGTATACAGCCGCGGTGATCCGGGTGCTGCACACCGCGTTCGACTCGATCGACGGCGACGAGCAGTACACCCTGCTCGACGGCACGCTCGAGGTCGTTGCCCAGGGGCAAAGCATGGAAATGGATATCCGGCTCGACATCTATGCGCTGGTGCAGATGATCGCGGAGCAGAGCGGCTGGCTGTTTGGCGAGGAGCTGGCGCAGCGGGTGGAGCTGATGCGGGAGCAGCTGGAAAACGTGCGCTTTGAGATGATCTACGACGCGGACGCGGATACGCTGTATCTGCGGTGCCCGCTGCTGTTCACCCTGCTTGCCGCGGAGGCGCCCGGCGGGGCGGATGCAGGCTTTACGCCCGAGACCTGGTTCCGGGTCGAGGATCTGATGGAGAACGCGCTGGGGCTGACCGGTGGGGACGTATCGGACAGCCTTGCGGCGATGGGCAGCGGGCTGACCATGGGCGGCCTGCTGCTGGCACAGGCGGAGCAGGGCTGCGAGGTCTGGGGCAATTACAGCGAGCTGTGGTACAACGCGCATTGGAATGCCGACTGGGCAGCGGGATACGCGGCGGACGACAAGTTTACGCAGAGCGGCGCGCGGTATACGGCGGCGCTCGAGGATTCCTATGAGGATACGGAATGGGGGCAAAGCTACTATAATAAGGGTTCGTACACGCTCGATACACGGTCCGGCGGGATTACGGGTGCATTCGAGAGCCGGAATACGACTTTGTACGGCGATACGATGGCAAACTTTTCGTTTGCGCTGGAAGCCGGCTCCGGGCAGGTCATGATTTCCGTACACGAGAAAAACCGGAGCGTTACCGAAATCACCATCGACCTGACGCAGGCGGTTTCGGACACCGCCCCGGCGGCCGAGCCGCCCGAGGGCGACCCGGTGGTCGATCTGGAAGACTGGTACGAATCCCTCTGGCCGGCAGAACAGGCCGCCTGACACCCACGTATCATTGGAAAGCGGGCGCGGCAGCGCCCGCTTTGCCGTGCCCGGGCGAGCCACGGCATTACGATCCGTAGTCCTCGAGCAGCTTGGCCAGCGCCTCTGCGTCCGCCAGCACAATGCCGTCCGCGAGCGCTTCGCGGTCGGCGGCGGGCAGGGCGCGGGTGTCGATGTCCGTGCGCATGACCACCTCGCCGTCGTGCGAGATGACCAGCCTGCCGCCCTCGCTCTGCGCGATATAGGGCGCCTGCGCGGCGCTGACGGGCACGGCGGCAGGGGTAAAATAGGCGCGCGCAGCAAAAAACGCGCTCAAAACCGCCGCCGTACAGGCGAGCAGCGCAATGCGCCTGCGGCGGCGCGCCTGCTGGAGCGCAAGCATGTAAAAGCCCTGCAACATGTTCAAACCTCCCCGTGCAGAAATGGATTTTCTCTGAGTATTCCCACAAAATTGTGAAGTATTCGGGAATACATGTAAAATTTGTTTGGAATTTGCGCGATACTGTGGTATAATAGCCGCAGAGCGTCCGGCGCGCCGGTGATCCGGCTGTCCCATGCGGATACCGCGCAGCCCGGATGGGTTTGACAATGTACTACCGTGTGTTGGGAACAAATCGGCCGCATCCTGCGTCCGATAGGATAAGACCCTGCGGCGCAGCCACCGCCGTGCAAGGAGGAAACCGGATTGGCATCTGCTAGGAAAAAAGGAAATGGCATCGGGCATGTGATCTCGCGCGCGCTGCTGACGCTGCTGCTTATCGGTGTGCTTTGCGCCTGCTTCTGCGGCATTGCGTTCGCGTATTACGTCCATGCTTATATCAACCCCTCTGCGCAGGAGACTGCGGCCCAGCTCAGCAGCGGGCTTGGCCTGAACCTGAACACCTTTATCTACGCAACCGACCCCGCGACCGGGGAACAGACGCTGTATGAAACCGTCCGCGGCGAGGAAAGCCGCGAGTGGGTCAGCAGCGACCAGATCCCGCAGGACCTGAAGGACGCGGTAGTCGCCATTGAGGACGCGCGTTTCTATTCGCACAACGGCGTGGACTGGTGGCGCACGGCGCGGGCGGTCGTCAACTGGCTGGTCGGCGACGACCAGTTCGGCGGCTCGAGCATCACCCAGCAGCTGATCAAAAACGCGACCGATGAGGACGATTATTCGGTCAAGCGCAAGATCAACGAGATTTTCCGCGCGCTCGCGCTGGAAAAGGAGATCAACGACAAGGACCGCATCCTTGAGATGTACCTGAACACGATCTATCTGGGCTACGGCTGCGGCGGCGTACAGACCGCGGCGGACCGTTATTTCGGCAAGGATGTGTCCGAACTGACGCTCGCGGAATGCGCGGTGCTCGCGGGCCTGACCAACAACCCGTCCATCTATGATGTGTACAACCATCCGGACAAGGTAAAGGAGCGTCAGGTCATCATCCTTGACCAGATGCTCGAGCAGGGCATGATCGATCAGGCGGAGCACGACGCCGCAGTGGCGGAGGAGCTCAACTACCGCCCGTACGAGGACTATATCGAAGAGGTCGGCGACCCCTATTCCTACTTTACGGACGCGGTGATTTCGGACGTCATTGACGACCTCGTTGCACAGAAGGGCTATTCCGAGACGGTGGCCAGCAATATGGTCA
Source organism: Candidatus Agathobaculum stercoravium (assembly GCA_019113065.1). Lineage (GTDB taxonomy): Bacteria > Bacillota > Clostridia > Oscillospirales > Butyricicoccaceae > Agathobaculum > Agathobaculum stercoravium. The sequence goes on along the minus strand of DXIC01000161.1, from coordinate 5,034 downwards.
ACTCCGGTGGCCTGCAGATCTATGCAACCATCGATACCAGCATCCAGAACATCCTCGACCAGGTTTGGGCGGATGATTCGGTATTCCCGAACACGGAGAAATACGGCGAGCGCCCGCAGAGCGCCATGGTCATCACGGACAAGGTGGGCAATATCGTCGGCATCGCGGGCGGCCGCGGCGAAAAGACCGGCAAGCTCGAGTTCTCCTATGCGACTGACGCGCGCCGCCAGCCCGGTTCGTCCTTCAAGCCGCTGTCCACCTATGGGCCGGCGATGGATCAGGGCGTCGTCGTGCCGAGCACAACGGTATACGATCGCGCGCTGCGCGAGGACGAAAACGGCATGCCCTGGCCGATGAACGACGGCCGCTACCCGTCCGGCCGTTCGATGACCGTGGAAAGCGGTATCGCAAGCTCGGTCAATACCATTGCGGTACAGGTGCTCAACGCCTTGACCCCGCAGAAATCCTATGACTTTTTGACCCAGCAGCTGGATATCCAGCTGGTCGGCAGCCGCACCAATGCGGACGGTACGGTGCAGTCGGATATCGACCTTGCGCCGCTGGCGCTCGGCGGCCTGACCGACGGCGTCACCGTGCGCGAGATGGCGGGCGGCTTTGCCACCTTCATCAACGAAGGCGTGTTCGGCGGCACCCGCACCTATACCAAGGTGCTCGATTCGGAAGGCAACGTCATTCTGGAAAACACCCCATATACCGATAAGGGATTTACCAATGTGCGCACCGCGTACTATATGCTGGACTGTCTGCAGAACGTCACCGCTTACGGCACCGCCTCCGGCACGCAGATCTCCGGCGTGGAGACTGCCGGCAAGACCGGTACCACCACTTCGAATACAGATATCTGGTTCTGCGGCGTGACTCCGCAGTATTCCGCCGCAGTATGGGTTGGCTATGAGCACAACTACACGCTGGACGGCCTGTATGGCCGCAACGCGGCGGCGATCTGGCTGGAAGTGATGGAAAAGGTGCACGAGGGCGACTCCAATCTGGTGTTCGACTCGCATCCGGAAGATTTTGAAGACGTCCAGTACTGCATGGACACCGGCCTGCGCGCTTCGGGCGCGTGCCGCGCCGCGGGCCGTGCAGCGACCGGCCGCTTCTGGGCGGATCAGGTGCCGACCGAAGTTTGCAGCCACCAGAATATCGAGGAGGCATACAGCTTCACCAACAGCGGCATGAAGGGCGACTGGGAAGAGGACGAGGAGGAGCCGACGACCGATACGGAGACCGAGACCCCGGAGGAGGGCGAGGACTTCACCACGACCGATCCCGAGGGCGGCACGACAACGCCGACTGATCCGGAAGGCGGCGAAACCGGCGGCGAAACCGGCGGCGGCACAACCGACCCGGGTACCGGCGGCGAAACCGGCGGCACGACCGATCCGGGCACCGGCGGCGGTGATACCGGCGGCGGCACAACCGATCCGGGCACCGGCGGCGAAACCGGCGGCGGCACGACCGAGCCGGAGGCACCGGCGCCGGACGATCCGGAGGCATAAAACGCGGCAGGGCCGTGTAAACTAACAAACGAATATCGTTCAGCGCCGCACAAGGCCGCACACATCGGGGCGTTAGCGGTGCCCTGCACCCGCAATCCGCTAAAGCGGGGATGATGCGGGCAAGGAGGGACGTACGCGCGGCGAGGCAGCCGCCCACAGGGCGATGAGAGACCGGTACTGCGCAACGGAGGACTGTGAACCATGTCAGGCGGGGAACCGAGCAGCATTAAGCAGAAACCATCGTGTGCCGCAGAGCTGCCGATTTTGAGCCCGAACCGCGGAAAGGCAGCCGGGCGTACGCTTTCGAATTGGCCGCGTGCGGTCTTGTGGGGCGCTGAACGAGGGTTCGATTGAAACCACGCTTTCAATCGAAACGATGTACCGAGCCTGCGGCCCGGATACATCGGGACGGGCCAAAAGTTCCGATAAACGAAACTTTTGCTCCGACTGGTATAAAAAGTCAGGCGCATGGCCCAGGCCACCTTCTCTTGCCGCTGTGCGGCAATTCACCTTGTGTCCTGACTTTTTATGAAAATCACGGCGCTGCCGCGATTTTCTATTCAAATGGCGCTGCAAGCAGCGCTGTATTCTGAACGCTTGGAGGCGGGCTTGCGCCCGCCTCTTTGTGGTGTGTAGAGGGGACGGTAAAAGGCTGCCGTCCATCCCCATAAAAAATTGCAGGAAGGAGCTGTAAGCGCGTGTATCAGGCATTATACCGCAAATGGCGGCCGCAGACGTTTGCAGACGTGATCGGCCAGCAGCATATCACGGACACGCTGCGCGCGCAGCTCCAGTCCGGGCGGCTGAGCCACGCCTACTTATTCACAGGCACACGCGGCACGGGCAAGACTACCTGCGCGAAGATCCTTGCGCGCGCGGTCAACTGCGAGCATCCGGTAAACGGCGACCCGTGCAACGAGTGCGCGGCGTGCCGCGGCATTCTGGACGGCTCGGTGCTCGACGTGACCGAGATCGACGCGGCGTCCAACAACGGCGTGGACAACATCCGCGACCTGCGCGACGAGACGCGCTATACCCCCGCACAGGTCAAAAAGCGTGTTTTCATCATCGACGAGGTGCACATGCTCTCGATCGGCGCGTTCAACGCGCTGCTCAAGACGCTCGAAGAGCCGCCCGAGCATGTGCTGTTTATTCTGGCAACCACCGAGCTGCACAAGGTGCCCGCGACCATCCTGTCGCGCTGCCAGCGGTTCGACTTCCGGCGCATCGGCGCGGAGGACATCGCGCGCCGCCTGCTCGACGTAGCGGCGGGCGAGGGCATCCAGCTGACCGAGGGCGCGGCGCGCCTGATCGCGCGTCTGGCCGACGGCGCGATGCGCGATGCGCTCTCCATGCTCGACCGCGCGGCGGCAGCCGGTGCGGTGGACGAGCAGACGGTCACGGCCGCGCTCGGCGTGCTCGGGCAGGATGACGGCGTGCGGCTGGCCGAGGCGCTCAAGGCGGGCGACCTCGCCGCGGCGGTCGGCCTGCTGGATGAATACTACAACGCGGGGCGCGACCTCGCTTCGGTTTACGACCAGATGCTCGGCCTGATCCGCGACGCGCTGCTGGTCAAAACCAGCAAGACCGACGTTTCCGCGCTGATCTCGCCCGCGTACAGCGTGAAAACCTTGCAGAAGCTGTGCGACGGGCTGGCTTCCTCCACGCTGATCGCGTGGAGCCGCGTGATCGGCGATGCGCTCGACCGGATGCGCAGCGCGGCCAACCGCCGCGTGGAAGCCGAGCTGTGCGCGGTGCGGCTGTGCAGCCTGGGCGCGGAGAATTATGATACGTTAGGCGGGCGCGTGGAAGCGCTCGAGGAAAAGCTGAAAAACGGCGTGTCGGTGCAGGCCGTACAGGGCGCGGCAGCGCCCGCGCGCGGCACGGATGCGCCGCCCCCGCCGGGGGATGGGGACGCGCCCCCGCCGCCGGACGACAGCGATGCCCCGCCCTGGCTGGGCGAGGAGCAGGCGGCTCCCGGCGCACCGGCCGGACAGGGGAATCCCGCGGCAGCTTCCGGCCTTGCGGACTGGCCGCACTGGCCGAAGCTGCTCGAAGCGCTGACCGGCAAGATCAACACCGGCGCGCACACCAATCTCAAGCTGTCCGCGCGGGGCGTGGAAGAGGATGGCGGGCTGGTCATCCTGTGCGAGGACAGCATCACCGCCATGCTGGCGAAAGCGGAGCCGACCATGAAGGTCATCCGCGAGCAGGCGGCGGCGCTTGCCGGCGCGCCGATCAAGGTCAAGGTGCGCGAGGCGGGCGACGAGCCCATACAAAAGAAAAATACCGCGGTGGATGAGATCATCGGCCGCGCGAAAGCATTGGACATCCAAGTAAAAGAACTGTAAGGAGGACATTACCATATGGCAAAGGGAAAGGGCTTTGGCGGCGGCTTCGGCGGCGGCATGAACATGCAGGCGATGATGAAGCAGGCGCAGAAGATGCAGGAGAGCATGCTCAAGGCGCAGGAGGAGATCGCCCAGATGGAGACGACCGGCACCGCGGGCGGCGGCATGGTGACCGCGACCGTGACCGGCACATCCACGCTCAAGAGCATTGAGATCAAGCCGGACGTCGTCGACCCGGACGATATTGAGATGCTGCAGGATCTGGTCGTTGCGGCGGTCAATGAAGCGCTCAAGGGCGCGGCGGAGAAGTCGCAGAGCCAGATGTCCGCGATCACGGGCGGCATGGGCGGACTGGGCGGCGGCCTGTTCTGATGGACTTTTTCGCCCCCCCGGTCGAGCGGCTGATCGAGGAATTTGCCAAGCTGCCCGGCATTGGGCAGAAAACCGCGCAGCGGCTGGCGTTTTATGTGCTCGACCTGCCCAAAGAGGACGCGGAGCGCTTCGCGGACGCGATCCGCGACGCCAAGGCGCGCACCTTTACCTGCAAGCGCTGCCAGAACCTGACGGACAGCGAGACCTGCCCGATCTGCGCAGACAAAACGCGCGACCAGAAGACCATCTGCGTGGTCGCGGAGCCGCGCGATGTGGTCGCGTTCGAGCGCACCAAGGAATACAAGGGCCTGTACCATGTGCTGCACGGCACGCTGTCGCCGATGGGGCATGTCGGGCCGGATGATATCCGCATCCGCGAGCTGGTGCAGCGCGTCGCGGACGAGGACACCGAGGAGGTCATCCTCGCCACCAACCCGGACACCGAGGGCGAGGCGACGGCCATGTATATTTCGCGGCTGCTCCAGCCGTTCGGCATCAAGATCACCCGCCTGGCATACGGCATTCCGGTCGGCGGGCATCTGGAATTTGTCGACGAGGTAACGCTCACCCGCGCGCTCGAGGGACGGCAGGAGCTTTGACCCTAGTCCCCCAGAGAAGTGCTGCCGTCCCGTAGGGGCGCGTAGCGCGCGCCCGGGAAGCTGTGCCTCTGTATGTGGTAAACGCATGTACCAGTTCTTAACTGGCGGGAATGTGGCCTGCGCGGCCACGCTGCGGACAAGAAGGGGAACACCTGCGGTTTTCCCCTTCTTGCCAATCAACCCCATTCCCTT
>DXIC01000009.1 GCA_019113065.1 Candidatus Agathobaculum stercoravium | reverse complement strand
ATGTTGGTCTTGTCCAGACGGTACTCGATCTTACCAGCCTTGGACTCCTGGACAGCCTTCGCAACGTCCATGGAAACAGTGCCTGCCTTCGGGTTCGGCATCAGGCCCTTAGGACCGAGCACGCGGCCCAGACGGCCGACAACGCCCATCATGTCCGGGGTCGCAATCACAACGTCGAACTCAAAGAAGTTTTCCTTCTGGATGCGCTCCATCAGGTCCTCAGCGCCTACGATGTCAGCGCCGGCAGCCAGCGCCTCGTCCGCCTTCGGGCCCTTGGCGAATACCGCTACGCGGACATTCTTGCCGGTGCCGTGGGGCAGTACGATCGCGCCGCGGACCTGCTGGTCAGCGTGACGGGAGTCAACGCCCAGCTTGACGTGCAGCTCAACGGTCTCGTCGAACTTGGCCTTCGCGGTGGAAATAACGGTGGAAAGCGCCTCAGCGGGATCGTACAGCTTGGAGCGGTCGATCGTCTTTGCGCTGTCTACATACTTTTTACCTTTATGCACAATAAATCCTCCTTAAGTGGTAATGCGGGACAGGCTAAACCTTACCCTCCCACTTTGACCGCCTGCAAACGCGGTCAAAATCCATTCAGCTTATTTGTAAAACTTATTCCTCGACAGTGATACCCATCGAACGGGCGGTGCCCGCGATCATGCTCATCGCAGCTTCGAGGGAAGCAGCGTTCAGGTCGGGCATCTTGGTCTCCGCGATCTTCTGGCAGTCCGCCTTGGAGAGCTTGGCAACCTTGGTCTTGTTCGGGACAGCCGAACCGGACTCGATGCCGCAAGCCTTCTTGATCAGGACCGGCGCCGGGGGGGTCTTGGTGACAAAGCTGAACGAACGGTCAGCGTAAACCGTGATGATAACCGGGATGATCATGCCGGCGTCGTTCTTGGTGCGCTCGTTGAATTCCTTGGTAAAGGCCATGATGTTGACGCCATGCTGGCCGAGGGCCGGGCCTACCGGGGGAGCCGGGGTTGCCTTGCCTGCGGGAATCTGGAGCTTGATATAACCTACTACTTTCTGTGCCATGTTGAAAGGTTCCTCCTTCAAAAAATGTGGTGTCTGGCGAGTATGCGTTCATACTCTCCCACTTCTGTACAGGACGCCGCCGGGGCGCCCCATATCCGTCCGGCCGGGGCCGGACAATGCCCGGATGCCGCCGGGCGGGGGAATCACAAAACCGGTTTTCCTGCCGGTTTTGCATATAGGGGATATCCCCCTATAACAGAAGCCTGGCTTCTGCTTTTACTCGTCGAGCGTTTCGACCTGGTCAAGCTCGAGTTCGACAGGGGTCTCGCGGCCGAACATGGAAACCGTGACGTTTACCTTGTTCTTCTCCGGCTCAACCGACGAAACAACGCCGATAAAGCCTGCGAGCGGACCGTCGATGACGCGCACGCTGTCGCCAGCGGCGTAGTTTACCTCGATTTCGCGCTTTTCCACGCCCATTGCGAGGATCTCTTCCTCGGTCAGCGGGATGGGCTTGGATCCGCCGGACTTGTCCTGCCCGACAAAACCGGTGCAGCCGCGGGTGTTGCGTACCAGATACCAGGTTTCATCGGTCATGACCATCTTGACGAGCACATAGCCGGGGAAGATCTTGCGCTCTACCTCGCGGCTCTTGCCGTCCTTTACCTCGGTGACCTTTTCGGTCGGGATGTTGACGGCGGGGATCAGGTCATGCAGCTTGCGGTTTTCGACCGCTTTTTCGATCGAAGAGGCTACCTTGTTCTCGTAGCCGGAGTATGTGTGTACCACATACCATTTTGCAGCGTCTGACATAATTGCCTCCTTTTAGGCGGCGAAAAACGAAAGCAGCGTCTGGACGCCAAGGCCAAACAGGATGTCGATGATCCAGATGAAAATACCGACAATGATTACGCAGGCAATAACGACCAGCGTGTTGTTCACCGTCTGCTGGCGGGTGGGCCAAACGATCTTGTGGCACTCGCTTTTCAGTTCGCGGAACCACTTGCCAATACGCGCAAAGAACCCGGGCTTCTTCGCCTTGGTTTCTTCAGCCATGCAGCTACTTCCTTTCTCTTACTTGGTTTCGCGGTGCAGCGTGTGCTTCCGGCAGAAACGGCAGTACTTGTTCATTTCCAGACGGTCGGGGTTGTTCTTCTTGTTCTTGTTTGTGTCATAGTTTCTTTGCTTGCACTCGGTGCAGGCGAGCGTGATTTTAACGCGCATGAATAACGGCACCTCCTTTTAATATTCGTCCCATCCCATGCCCCTTTGGCATGGGCGAGGGACCTTTTGCCTCCCTCTGACAGCGTTCCGCCGCCCTTTTCCGTGACACACAAAAAATGGGCGCAAAAAAAGAACCTGCATAGGTTCTTTTAGTATAGCACTGCAAATTCCATGGGTCAAGGCTTTTTTCCAAAAATGTTCTGGTTTTTTTACGTTTTTATGATATACTTAGCTTAACCACAAGATATAGGAGTATATGTATGCGTATTTTGGGCATTGATTACGGCGACGCGCGCACCGGGCTTTCGGTTTCCGACCCTTCGGGCTTCCTGGCCGGCTCGCCGGGCGTCATCCACGAATGGAATTACGACAAGCTGGTCGACAAGCTGGCCGCGTTTATCCAGGAGAACAAAATCGAGGAAATCGTGCTCGGCTGGCCGAAAAACATGGACGGCACGGCGGGGGCGCGCGCGCAGAAGTGCGAAGCGCTGGCCAAAACGCTCGAAGAGCGCACGGGGCTGCACGTCGTTTTATGGGACGAGCGCCGCACCACGGTCGCCGCGCATGAGATCCTGCACCAGACGGGCAAAAAGGAGAAAAAACACCGCAAGACCGTGGACGCGGTCGCGGCGACGCTCATTTTGCAGGGGTATCTGGATTTCAAACGCCGGCAGAAGTAACGCCGCGTGATCGCAAATCAAATTTTTCCACAGCATGTGGATATAATGATTTACATCCTTTGTGATTTGCGGGATTATCAGCAGTGCAATCCCTTGTACCAGCATAAAAAGCGGAAACCGAAATGGTTTCCGCTTTTCTTTTCCTTATTTATACGGGTTATCCGCCTTGAGGTAGCAGCATTTCTTGTACTTCTTGCCGCTGCCGCACGGGCACGGGTCGTTCATGCCGATCTTCTTGCCCACGCGCTTGGGCTCGGGCTTGGACGTGCCGTCGGACGCGCCCGCCGCCGCGGTCTCCTTGGCGACCTGCTCGCGCTTGGGCTCCTCGCGGGTGCGCACCTGCGCCAGGAAGATCATGCGCATGGTGTCCTCGCGGATGGCGTCGATCATCGCATCGAACATGTCAAAGCCCTCGCGCTTGTACTCGACGACCGGGTCATGCTGGCCGTACGCGCGCAGTCCGATGCCGTTTCGCAGCTCGGTCATCGCGTCGATGTGGTCCATCCACTTGGTATCGACGTTCTTGAGCAGCACCACGCGCTCGAGCTCGCGCATGATCGGCGCGCCGAGCGCCTGCTCCTTGGCCTCGTATACCTTGTGCGCCTGGTCTGCAAGCACGTTCGTCAGCTGTTCGGCGGTCAGGTCGTCGCACTCCTCGGGCGTGAACGTGCAGTCCTCGGGACGCAGGAACAGGCCGATGAACGGGCGGCGCGCCTGCTCGACCATTTCCGGGGAAATGAGGTTGTGCTCGCCGACCGCGGCATGCACCGCACGCGCAATCGTGTCGTCGATCATGCCCATGATGTTATCCTTGACGTCCTTGCCCTCGAGCACCTGCAGGCGCTGGGCATAGATGGTCTGGCGCTGGGTGTTGAGCACGTCGTCGTACTCGAGCACGTGCTTACGGGTGGCAAAGTTGCGGGATTCGATCTTTTTCTGCGCGTTTTCGATCGCGCCGGACAGGATCTTCTGGTCGATCGGCTCATCCTCGTCAATGCCGAGCGAGTTCATCATGTTCTGGATCTTCTCCGAACCGAACAGGCGCATCAGGTCGTCCTCGAGCGAGATATAGAAGCTGGATTCGCCCGGGTCGCCCTGACGGCCGGCACGGCCGCGCAGCTGGTTG
>DXIC01000160.1 GCA_019113065.1 Candidatus Agathobaculum stercoravium | reverse complement strand
ACTTGACGCGTGCATCGTCGAGCGCACGCGCGTCCGCGGCGGCGGCGAGCTGCTCCCTGGCGGCCTGCAAAATGCCTTGCAGCTTTTCTTTCATGTTTTCATTCTCCTTTGGAATGTGATTTTACAGTTGGAACGAAGGTTTTTGCGCGTGAGCGCGTATGAAACCGGTTTCTTCGGAACCGGTTCCCGTATATAGGGGGTATTTGGATACCCCCTATACGCAAAAACGCCTTTCGTCCCGCAGATAGGGACGAAAGGCGTGAAAACATCTTCCGTGGTACCACCCTGATTCCCGGACAGGCCGGGCACTCATTGAACGCCGGTAACGGGGCGTTACCCCGCCTGCGCCTACTGGTAAAAGCCGTTCAGCGCCGGTGCTCGCAGGGGAACTTCACGTCATTTCTCTTTGGGCGGCTCGCAGCCAAAGGCCGCCTTCTCTGAAAAGAGGATACATGGCGTTACTTTCCCTGTTCATCGCAGGTTTCGTTATTCCATAACAGTTTTATTAAAACACACTTGAGGGCCAATTGCAAGGGGATTTCCGGATTTTTTTACTGAAATCAACCGCCAAGCGCAAAGGTGACCGGGTGCGCGCTTTCAAACTGCCAGTCGGTCAGCTCCACAACGATCCCGCCGGCGAGTGCTTCGGGCGGCACGTCCTCAAAAATCTCGGTTGTGATGCCGTATTCCTCGGGCAGGATGATGGCATTTGCGTCAGGCAGCGCTGCCAGATAAATGTCCCGGTTGGGGTCCTCGCCCTCGAAAAAGCAGATGAGCGTCTGCGCCTGCGGGTAGTACGCCGCGCGGTGCAGGGTCACGCCGTCCTGCTCCACGGGCTCGGCAAGCAGCTCCTGCGCTTGCAGGACGCCGTCCGGGGCAGTGCGTGCGGCCTGCTCCATGCGCACGGTGCCGATGTTGGCATGAATGGCCTGATATTTCCCGGCCGCCTGCCACGCAAGGCCGGAAATGACCACGAGCGCCGCCATGGCGGCAGCGGCCAGCCAGAATTTTTTGGTTCTTGTCATTTGTATCCTCCCTTTATCATCCGGGCAGCTTTTTTGGTGTTTTGATCCCCCTCTTTACCCACATTATAACAAAAGGGGAACGGGAGAAAAGTTACAGTTCAGCAAATCCGGCGGCGGTGGGTGCGGCGGCAGCGTCCATGGCTCCAACCGCTGCGGTAATATTGCCGTGCATACTCCTGCAGCCGGAGGATTTCGCCGCGGCTGTACTGGCTGAATAAGTCGGAAACGTCGGGCGCCAAATAGCAGTAGCGAAGCAGGTTCTCAGCGGCTTCCACCTGCCGGATGATGGGCTTCATCCAGCGGGGACAGCGCTTGAGACGGTAAGTGCGTGCATAATAGAATCCATAGCGGTACATGTGGACAACTCCATTTCAATGTATTATTAAGAACCCATAATGGGTTCTTAAATACATAATAACATATTATGCGCGTAAAATGAACCCATAACAAATTCAAAATGGGTGTAAATATGGAAAAGAAAAAGCATTTATCTCTCCGGCTGGATGATCAAACACGGTTAAAACTGCGGTACATTGCCAAATATGAAGGCCGCTCGATCAATGGACAGGTTATGCACTTGATTTATCGGTGTATCCATGATTACGAAGCTGAACACGGAGAAATTGATACAAAAGAAGAGTAATTGCTTGACAAATCCATATAATATGGCTATACTGATTAAGTTAATACGCAAAATGCGATGAAAAAGAGGAGTATCCCTGCTTTGCGCGTTCAGAGAGAGGGCGGTTCGGTGCAAGCCCTTCGGCGGACGGGGAGAAGGTCGCTTTGGAGCAGGATGGCTGAAAAACCGGTAAGCCGTCCCGTTGCCCGCGTTACGGGCCAATGAGTGCGCGGCATCTGCCGCGAATTTAGGTGGTACCACGGAGCACGCTTCGTCCTATGTCGGATGAAGGCGTGCTTTTTTTGAAGCCTATTTTCACAAGTCAAAAGCACCGGCTGAGCGGCTGCTTTTTTGCCATACGGCGTTGCCTCTCCTTGCAATACACAAAGTATTGCTGCGTCAGGGCGCCTTGTCTGGCGAAAAATCATCTCGCTGATCCGGCACTTTTTCCATGTTCAAATAGGCTTGTTTTCCTGCAATTCATTACGCTATATATTTCAAAAAGGAGATAGACCAATGAGCGAACTGCCAAAGACCTACGACCCGAAATCGGTCGAGGACAAGCTGTACAGCTTCTGGAACGACTCCGGCTTTTTCCATGCCGAGGTCAACCCGGACAAAAAGCCCTATACCATCGTCATCCCGCCCCCGAACGTCACCGGCCAGCTCCACATGGGCCATGCGTTTGACGAGACGCTTCAGGACATCCTGATCCGTACCAAGCGCATGCAGGGCTACGAGGCGCTGTGGATGCCCGGCACCGACCATGCGGGCATTGCGACCCAGATCAAGGTAGAGGAAAACCTCCGCAAGGAGGAGGGCCTGACCCGCTATGACCTTGGCCGCGAGAAGTTCCTCGAGCGCGTGTGGGACTGGAAGAACAAGTACGGCGACCGCATCATCAGCCAGCTGAAAAAGCTCGGCTCGTCCTGCGACTGGGAGCGCGAGCGCTTCACGATGGACGAGGGCTGCTCCAAGGCCGTGCGCGAGGTGTTCGTCAACCTGTATAATAAGGGCCTGATCTACAAGGGCCACCGCATCATCAACTGGTGCCCGCACTGCGCAACCGCGCTGAGTGACGCCGAGGTTGAGTACGAGACCCAGCCGGGCAAGCTGTGGCACATCCGCTACCCGCTCGCGGACGGCTCGGGCGAGCTCGTTGTGGCGACCACCCGCCCGGAGACCTTTATGGGCGATACCGGCGTGGCCGTCAACCCGAACGACGAGCGCTACAAGCACCTGATCGGCAAGACCTGCATCCTGCCCATCATGAACCGCGAGATCCCGATCTTCGGCGACGAGTACGTCGATATGGAGTTCGGCACGGGCTGCGTCAAGGTCACGCCCTGCCACGACCCGAACGACTTCGAGATGGGCCAGCGCCACAATCTTGAGCAGATCCTCGTGTTCAATGAGGACGCGACCGTCAACGAAAACGGCGGCAAGTACGAGGGTATGGACCGCTATGAGTGCCGCAAGGCGGTTATCAAGGATCTCGAAGAAGGCGGCTACCTGGTCAAGATCGAGGACCACGAGCACAACGTCGGCACCTGCTACCGCTGCGGCACAACGGTCGAGCCGATGACCTCCGCGCAGTGGTTCGTCAAGATGGCGCCGCTCGCGAAGCCCGCCATGGACGTGGTCAAGGAGGGCAAGACCAGGTTTGTGCCCGACCGCTTCTCCAAGACCTACCTGCGCTGGATGGAAAACGTGCACGACTGGTGCATCTCGCGCCAGCTGTGGTGGGGCCACCGCATCCCGGCGTTTTACTGCGACGATTGCGGCGAGATGACCGTTTCCAAGGAAGATATCCACGTCTGCCCGAAGTGCGGCAGCAAAAACGTCCGTCAGGAAGAGGACGTGCTGGATACCTGGTTCTCCTCGGCGCTGTGGCCGTTCTCCACGCTCGGATGGCCGGAAAAGACCCCGGAGCTTGACTATTTCTACCCGACCTCCACGCTGGTCACGGGCTATGATATCATCTTCTTCTGGGTTGCGCGCATGATCTTCTCGGGCGTCGAGCACATGGGCGAAACCCCGTTTGAGACCGTGTATATCCACGGCCTGGTGCGCGACGCGCAGGGCCGCAAGATGTCCAAGTCGCTTGGCAACGGCATCGACCCGCTCGAGATCATTGACCAGTACGGCGCGGACGCGCTGCGCTTTACGCTCGCGACCGGCAACAGCCCCGGAAACGACATGCGCTTCTCGACCGAGCGCGTCGAGGCGAGCCGCAACTTCTGCAACAAGATCTGGAACGCATCCCGCTTCATCCAGATGAACCTGACGATCGACAAGGACAAGGCGGTCGAGCTGCCGGCAGACCTCGCGCTCGAGGACAAGTGGATCGTCTCCAGGTACAACACGCTGATCGCGGAAGTCACCCGCAACATCGACCAGTACGAGCTCGGCCTTGCCGCCGCGAAGCTCAACGACTTCATCTGGGACAACTTCTGCGACTGGTATATCGAGATCGCCAAGACCCGCCTGCAGAATGGCGACGAGAACGTGCAGAAGGTGCTGTGCTATGTGCTGTCCGGCGCGATGCAGCTGCTGCACCCGTTCATGCCGTTCATCACCGAGACCATCTGGCAGGCGCTGCCGCACGAGGGCCCGTCCGTCATGGTGTCCCAGTGGCCGGAGTACAACGAGAAGCTGCACTTTGCCGCTGAGGAGGCGCAGATGGAGACGCTGATGGACGCAGTCCGCGCGATCCGCAACCGCCGCAGCGAGATGAACGTGCCGCCCTCCAAGAAGGCCAAGGTACTCGTCCTGACCGAGAAGAAGGACACCTTCGCCGCGGGCGCGGGCTTCTTCCCCAAGCTGGCATATGCGTCCGACATCGAGCTGATCGACGCGGTGCCCGAGGACGCGGCCAGGATGGCGAGCGTCGTCACGGGCGACGCACAGCTCTATATGCCGATGGGCGACCTGATCGACTTCGCCGCCGAGCGCGCGCGTCTCGAGAAGGAAAAGGCCAAGGTCGAGGACGACATTGCATTTGTCATGAAAAAACTGGATAACCCGAATTTTGTCAACAAGGCGCCCGAGAAGGTTGTCGCTGTTGAGCGCGAAAAGGCGGACAAGCTGCGCGAGCACCTCGCAAAGCTGGAGGAATCCATCGCCGCGCTGGGTTAAAAATATGATAAAGATACAGGAGGAACTGCGGTTCCTCCTTTTCTTTTGGCAGAGTTGTGTTATAATATTGGGTAATATGCGGGAGGTGAAACGGGTATGGAGCACACTTATTTCTTTCAAACCGCGGACTGGACGGCCCACGGCACCTATTATGACGCGGAGGGACAGACGTTTCCGCTGTCCGGCGCGGTGCAGATCGAGCACAGTGCAGCCAAATGGACGCTGGATGGATGGCTGGAAGTGCAGTCCGGCCCGGCGGTGCGGTTCACCAACCGCTATGAGATCGCCCTGTCCGACCGCCCGGACACCTTGTGCTGGCAGTCGCATAACCCGGCGCTCGGCACGCTGCGCGGCACGTTTGAGGTCGTCGGGCCGTGCATCGTCTCCGCCTACCGCTCCGCGGACGGCTGGTACAGCGGCACGGAAACGCTTCGCCGGGTCGATGCGGATACCTACGAAAACGTGGGTGTGTCGTTTGCGGACGGAAAGCGCATGTCCGCGTGGACGGCGCGGCTCACCAGAAATACAGAGTAAAAGAGGTTGATTATGGACACCGAAATCCCCCAAACCGCGATAGATTACATCCACTCCCTCGGCCGCTTCTCGGGCAAGCCCGGGCTGCACCGCATCCGCGCGCTGTGCGCGGCGCTGGGTGACCCGCAGGACTGCCTGCACTTTGTCCACATTGCGGGCACGAACGGCAAGGGCTCGACTGCGTGCATGATTGCCTCGGCCCTGCGTGCCGCCGGGCTGTGCGTGGGGCTGTATACCTCGCCCTATCTTGTGCAATTTTATGAGCGCATCCGCGTAGACGGCGCGATGATCCCGGACGCCGACCTGACCCGCCTTGCCGAGCGCGTGGCGGTTGCATGCGAGAGCCTTGCCCTGCCGGAAGGCGAATCCATCGGCGAGTTTGAATTTACGACCGCGCTGGCGTTCCTGTATTTCGTGGAACAGAGGTGCGATATTGTCGTGCTCGAGACCGGGCTCGGCGGCCGCTGCGACGCGACCAATGTGGTCAGGAACACGGAAGTTACCGTCATCACGCCCATCTCGCGCGACCATATGGCGGTGCTGGGCGACACGATTGCGGAGATCGCCGGGGAAAAAGCCGCGATCATCAAGCCTGCGTCCGCAGTCGTGTGCGCGGACGGCCAGCCTGAGGAAGCGCGGATCGTCATCCAGCATACCTGCGAAGCGCGCGGCGCGATCTGGTATTCCGGTACGCTGGATTACCGCCTGCTCCGGTGCGATCTGGACGGTTCGGCCTTTGTCTACGAGGGGCAGGGCTACACGATTGCCATGCCCGGGCGGCACCAGCTGCAAAACGCTGTAACAACGCTGCGCACGGTCTCCGCGCTGCGCGAGCGCGGCTGGGATATCCCGGTGGAGGCCGCAGTACGCGGCCTTGCACGGGCGCGCATGCCGGGGCGGCTGGAACGGCTGGCTGAGCAGCCGCTTGTGCTGCTGGACGGCGCGCATAACGCGGCGGGCGTCGAGGCGCTGTGCCGTGCGGTGGACGAGCTGCTCAAAATGCGCCGCCTGCACGTTGTCATGGGCATGGTGCGCGACAAGGAATATGAGTACTGCGTGCGCGAAATGGCGCGCCGCGCGGATGTGTTTTATGCCTGCGCGCCCGAGGCGGATGACCGCGCGGTCAATGAGCACACCATCGCGGCGCTGGCCGAGCGGGACTGCGCTGCGGTCTATGATTGCCATACCGCGGAACAGGCGCTGGGGCTTGCACTCGGCAACGCCGCCCCCAAAGACTGCATTCTGGTTTGCGGGTCGCTGTTTTTGATCGGCGAGGCTGAAAAAATCCTGCGTTCGCGACAGAAAACGGCAGAATAATTAGGTAAATATTGGTAAACTAAGGCTTGTACCAGACCGGTACAAGCCTTTTCCTTTTGCATAATAATTGAGGTGACAATATATGCTGCATATCACACAGGCGGAGTGCGGCGGCACGCTGACCGTTTCGCTCGCGGGCGAGCTCGACCACCATGCCGCGCGCGAAGCCATCGAGCAGGCCGAGGACCTGCTCGTGCTCTATCCCTGTGACAAGCTGGTGCTTGACCTGTCCGGGCTGACGTTCATGGACAGCTCCGGGCTGGCGGTCGTGCTGCACCTGCACCGCACCTGCGCGCGCAGCGGGTACGACTTTGTCGTGCGCGGCGCGCCGCCCCAGCCCATGCGGGTGTTCGAGGCGTCCGGCCTGCCGCAGGTCATGATCTTTGAAAGGGGGGAGTAAGGTGCGCGCTGTCATCAATAAAATGAGCCTGAAATTTGAAAGCCATTCGGTCAACGAAGCGTTTGCACGTCAGTCAGTAGGCGCGTTTGTGGCGCAGCTCGACCCGACGATGGAGGAGCTGGGCGATGTGAAAACCGTGGTGAGTGAAGCGGTCACCAACGCGATCGTGCACGGCTACGCGGATAAGAGCGGGTTTATCACGGTCACCGTGCGCCTGTTTGAAGGGCGGATGCTCGAGCTCAAGGTCAAGGACGCGGGGCGCGGCATTGAGAACGTCGAGCAGGCGCGCCAGCCCATGTTTACGACCGGGGACGACACCCGCAGCGGCATGGGGTTTACCATCATGGAGACCTTTACCGACAAGATGCGCGTGCGTTCGACGCCGGGCAAGGGCACGGTTGTGACCATGTTCAAGGTACTTAAGGGGCGGGACGCGTGACGACCGATATGCGCGTCCTGCTCGGGCAGGCGGCCGCGGGGGACCGGGAGGCGGAGGCGCGGCTGATCGAGGAAAACAGCGGCCTGATCTGGTCGATTGCGCGGCGGTATTATGGACGCGGCGCGGAGCCGGACGACCTGTACCAGCTGGCCTGCGTGGGGTTTATCAAGGCGGTGCGCGGGTTCGACCCGTCGCTCGGCAACGAGTTTTCCACCTACGCGGTGCCCAAAATCGCAGGCGAGATCCGGCGGTTCCTGCGCGATGACGGCGCGGTCAAGGTCAGCCGTGCGGTCAAGGAGCGGTCGGTGCGCCTGCGGCGCGTGCAGAGCGAGCTGGAGAGCAAAACCGGGCGCTCGCCCACGGTCTCCGAGCTGGCGGAAGCGGCGGGGATGACCGCGGAGGAGGTCGCGGCGTGCGAACAGGCGGACGTGGCGGTGGACTCGTTTGAGCGCGAGCTGTCCGGCGGCGGGCGGCTGGGCGACCTCGTGGGAGACGAGGGAATGGAGGAGCGCACCTGCCTGTACCTGTCGCTGGGGGACGCGGTGCGCAGCCTGCCCGAGCGCGACCGGCAGGTGCTGGCGCTGCGCTTTTCGCGCGACCTGACCCAGCAGCAGGTGTCCAAAATCATCGGGGTGTCGCAGGTGCAGGTGTCGCGCATCGAAAAGCGCGCCATCCAGGCGCTCCGGGAAAAACTGACAGAATAAGCGGGCTGCCCGTTGGGGGACAGCCCGCTTATTTTTGCCGTATGCTATTTGTTGGAGGAATCCGGATGGCGCGGATAGCTGTGCCCAATGGCGATGCCCACGAGCGCAATGGCCGCGCCCGTCACGAACATGGAGAACGACGGCAGGTGAAACCGGCCGGTTGCCGCCATATTCGCTGCGCTGAAGGTGGCATAGTGCGCCAGCATGTACAGCACGCCGCAGGCCGGGCAGGCCAGCCACTTGCGCCGCCCGCCGTAATCGTTCCTGCCGGTCAGCAGGGAGATGACAAAAGTCGTCACCGGCAGCACGACCCACAGGAACATGATCCAGTATCCCATCGCGTCCGAGCCGCTGGTGAAAAACCAGAATAAGATCAGGGAAAAGGCCCAGATGCCGAGATAGACCAGCACGAGCGCCAGAAAAGACTGCTGCCGCCTGCTTTTGACCGCATCCGTGCGCTCGCCCAGATAATCCACATAGCCCGTACTCCCGCCCTTGAGCAGATGGTCCAGGCTGACGTGGTACAGGTCGCTCATTTTGACGACGCTGACAATATCGGGATAGGTCTTTTCTGTTTCCCATAGTTAAGGATATGGATGCAAGTTAATCAATTTTGCCGATAAATCGGTAGTAAATCTCAATCTCCTGAT
>DXIC01000159.1 GCA_019113065.1 Candidatus Agathobaculum stercoravium | reverse complement strand
AGCGAGTTCGAGCCTCGTCAGCCGCTCCAAAAAGAAAAACCTGTCATAGACAGGTTTTTCTTTTTGGAATCCTGGAGATTTTCACTGCTTTTGGGCGGCAGGGCCGCCCAAAAGTGGACGCGGCCACTCGGCCGCGGCTCGCTCTCGCTCGCGGCGCTTCGATGTTTCCATCCCCTATCTTGACTCCGATCAAGGTGGAAAGTCCCTGCAAAATCAAGTGGCGTGCATCCTGCAAAGGCTGCACGCCACTTTTATTCTTTTTTGCTCACTCCGGCTGCGCCACAAGCTTGTAGAGCAGCTTTTCAAACTGTACCCCGTGCATCGGGTTGGTCTGCTGCGCCGCAGTATATGCGATGCAGTCCTTGACAAACTCACCCGCACAGTCGCAGGCCTCCGCGAGCTTCGCGCCGTTCAGCAGCGCGCCCAGCATAACCGATGCGAACAGGTCGCCCGTCCCCGGGTAATACCGGTCGATGCGGCGGTGCAGGCTGAGTGCGCCGCCCTCCCCGGACAGGCACCCCGAGCCGACACGCCCCTCCTCAAAATCCAGCCCGGTCAGCACGACCTGCGCGCCGTACCGCGCCTGGAGCGCACGCATCCACGCCCACGCCTCGTCCGCGCCGCGCGGCCTGCTCGCCGGATCCCAGTCCAGCAGGATAGCCGCTTCGGTCGTGTTTGGCGTAATGATGTCCGCAATTTCACACAGCTCGCGCATACGCATGCACATCTCGGGCGTATAGGTGTCGTATACCTTGCCGTTGTCCCCCATCACCGGGTCGATCAGCGTCACGCCGTCCGGCGTTTTGAGCCGCTGCGCCGCTTCACGCACCCGGTCGATCTGGTCGGCCGAGCCAAGGAAGCCCGCATACACTGCCTCAAACCGCAGGCCGAGCGCATCATACTGCTCGATCGTGCCCTGCATTGCCCCGGTCAGGTCGGTCGTCACCCAGTTCGGGATTGCTGTATGCGTGGAAAATACCGCGGTCGGCAGGGGTACGCACTGGTGCCCGCCCGCGGAAAGCACTGCAATGATCGGCACGAGCGACGAACGCCCGAAGCCTGACAGGTCGTGCAGCGCCAGAATTTTTTTCTGCATGGGTCCATTCACATCCTTTTCTCTGTCCGTCCTCCATCATACGATGAAATGCGCACAAAGTCAATCATCCTTGCTTTCTGCGGGGCGCAATGGTAAAATAGGAATGACATAACAGCCGATTTGCAAAGGAGTGTCACCATGCTGAAACGACGCATTTTTTCCGTTATTCTGGTGCTTACCATGCTGCTTCCAGTCGCCTACGCGGCGCAGCCCGCGAAGGACGGCATGCGCGGCGTGTGGGTCTCCACCGTGTATAATATCGACTATCCTTCCGCCCAGGGCCTGTCGGCGGATGCGCTCAAAAGCGAGGCCGACGCCATCCTGGACAATGTCGCCGCGATGGGCCTGAACACCGTATTTTTGCAGGTGCGCCCCTCGGCGGACGCGCTTTACCAGTCCAATCTTTTCCCGTGGAGCCGCTATGTCAGCGGCACGGCCGGGCAGGCGCCGGACGGCAACTTTGATGTGCTCTCCTACTGGGTGGATGCGGCGCACAGCCGCGGGTTGCAGCTGCACGCCTGGCTCAACCCCTACCGCATCACCCGGGACGGACAGTCCGAACTGGACGCCCTGCCTGAAACCAGCCCCGCCAGGCAGCACCCGGAATGGGTCGTGGAGTATGACGGCAATTACTATTTCAACCCCGGCCTGCCCGCTGTGCAGCAGCTTGTCGTAGATGGCGCAGCTGAGATCGCGCGCAGCTACGATGTGGACGGCATCCATCTGGACGACTATTTCTATCCGGGCACAGATTTTAACGACGCCGCTGCTTACGCGCGTTACGGCGGGGATTTCGACGACATCGGCGACTGGCGGCGCGACAACGTCAACGACCTGATCGCAGCGCTGGACGAGACCCTGCATCAGATCAACCCCGATCTGGCCTTTGGCGTCAGCCCCGCAGGCATCTGGGACAACAAGGCGGACAACCCGCACGGCAGCGCCACCAACGGGCGCTCCTCCTACCGTGAAATCTACTGCGACTCGGTCGAGTGGATCAAGCGCGGCACGGTGGACTATATCTGCCCGCAGCTTTACTGGTCGATCGGCTACGAGATCGCGGACTTTGAGATCCTTGTCGACTGGTGGCAGGATGTCGTCTCCACGAGCGATGTGGCGCTCTACATCGGCATCGGCGCATACCGCGCGGCTGAGGCCGAGCCGGGCGACATATGGTACGGCACGGACGAGCTCGAGCGCCAGCTGGACCTGCTGGACAGCAGCATCGACATCCAGGGCGAGGTATTCTTCAGCTATTCCTCTCTGATGGACGTACCGGGATGCCAGGATTTCCTGTCTGCGCACTATGCAGCACAGGATGACGGCATTCTGCCGGACAATATCGCGGAGGATACCGGCAAGCAGGCCAGCCTGCTCGATTATGTCTCCCGCTTCATCATCAGCCTGTTTTATTGACGGACAGGAGGGGTTTCCATGGCTGATCTTCTTTCCCGTGAATATGAGGTCAATTACAGCCACATCGACAACCGCGGCATCGCCAAGCCGTCCTTCCTGTGGAACATCATGCAGGACGCGGCCACGATACACGCAGAACAGCTCCACCTCGGCCCGGCCGAGCTGCACATCCTGTGGGTGCTCTCGCGCATGAAAGTGCGCCTGTCGCGCCCCCTGCGCCCCTACGAACGCATCCGGTGCGAGACCTGGTGCCCGGGTATCCGCGGCGTGAGCTGGTACCGCTGCTTTGCGTTTTATGCAGGCAGCGAGCCGGTCGGCGACGCGCAGTCCATGTGGGTCACACTCGACCCGGAGACCCACCGCATCCTGCGCCCAAACAGCTTCCCCGTATCCGAGGGCTACCTGCACACCGCGCGCGGCGAGCTGTTTGAACCGCTGCCCAAGCTGTCGTGCGATACTGTACGCGCGCACCATGTGCATCCGGTGCTGTATTCCGATCTGGACGTCAACAACCATGTCAACAACGTGCGCGTGGTCGAGCTGGTC
The DNA here is from genome assembly GCA_019113065.1 of Candidatus Agathobaculum stercoravium. GTDB lineage: Bacteria > Bacillota > Clostridia > Oscillospirales > Butyricicoccaceae > Agathobaculum > Agathobaculum stercoravium. Next base: position 7,355 of record DXIC01000159.1, on the reverse strand, counting down.
TCGGACGCGCTGGATCTGCAGCGCCAGCCTGGTTTTGTCTCCTCGCTGCAAGTCAACTATACGGCCGAGACCGCGTTCGGCGAGCAGCTTTCCCTGCTCTGCGGCACGGTGGACGGCGCGCGCTATGTGCGCGGCGAGGCAGACGGGAAAACGCGTTTCGAGGCGCTCGCCGTACTGACGCCGTTTGAACCACAGGAGGCATGATATCATGAGTGAATCCATCCGTCAGGTCGTGGAGGACATCCTGCGCGCCTGCCGCCCGCAGGAGATCATCCTGTTCGCGGAAAAGCGCACCATGTCCACCGGCAAGCTCAAGGCGTTCAGCCTGTGCGTGGTCGTGCCGGACGGCACGGACTGCCGCCGGCTGCGCACCCGGCTGCATCTGGCGCTCTCGGCCGACGTGCCGGTCAACCTGAGCGTGTACACCAACGAGGAGTGGGATGACCTCATCGCGGACGAAACCTCGTACGCCGCATGGATTGCCCGGAAAGGCCAGGTGATTTATGGCCCGCAGACGTAAAGGGGCGTCGGACAGCCATTTCTATTACAAATGGCTGGACAAGGCGCTGTGCGACCTGCAATGCGCACGCCTGCTGCTGACCTATGGCGGCGACCACTACAACATCGCCTTCCACTGCCAGCAGGCGATCGAAAAGGCGCTCAAAGGCTACCTGCTCTACCGCACCGGCCGCCACTTTGACGGGCACAACCTGACCTACCTGTGCCGTCAGGCCATCCAGCAGGACCCGGATGCCTTCTCGGAATACCTGGACGAGAGCGCCGCGCTCAATGACCTGTATATCGAGACGCGCTACCCCACCGACCTGCCGTTTGAGATCGATGAGCGCGAGATCCGCCGCTATCTGGACATGGCCGAGCGGATGTTCGCCGCGATCCGGCGCGAGCTGTACGCCGGCGGCGGGCCGCACCGCATCCAGCAATAACAAAAAGCTGCTGCAAGGAAACCCCTTGCAGCAGCTTTTATTGTCGTTACGCGCGTTCCTTTTCGTTCTGCGCCTTGGTCAGGCCGTGACGGATCGGCTTCCACTCTACCTTGCCGACAAGCGCCGCCAGCGAGATCGGGATGTACGTCAGCATGAAAAGCGGGAAGGTGAACACATACAGGATCTTTTTCCACGCCATACCCTTGATCTGCTTCCATTCCGCAGCCATCGTGAATGCACCGAACACAAACAGGCTGAACGAAACGCCCTCAAGCGTCGCCAGCAGGATGCGGCCCAGCATACGAAGCATGCGGTATGTAATAAACGCAGGCTGCGACAGGCTGCCCAGGCACACCACCAGCGCCAGCGCCAGCACGCCGATCGTCACCAGGTTGCTGGGGGCGACCGTCATCAGCATATCATAGCAGGACATGCCCTTTTTGCCGCCGCGCGAGCACCCGTGCAGCAGGGGCGCGGTATACTTGGCGTCCACCTGATAGAAGCCCTTGCTCCAGCGCAGGCGCTGATCCCAGGACTGGCGGAACTCGACCGGCTGCTCGTCGTAGATGACTGCGGTGCCGCAGTAGCCGATCTTGCGGCCGCGCACCGCGCACGAGATGGAAAACTCGATGTCCTCGGTCAGCAGATGGTACGGCCAGCCGCCGTCCTCGCGGATCACGTCGCCCGCTACCAGGAAGCCCGTGCCGGAAACCGCACAGTTGACGCCAAGCTGGGTGCGCGGGCGGTTGAGGAACCGCGCTTCGCGCAGGAACCACAGCGCGTAGCCGGCGGAAATCCAGTTGTCGCAGAAGTTTTTGGAGTTGCGGTAGCTGGTCAGCGCCGCATACTCGCCGGTATCGAACATCTTGTTCATCTCGCGGACAAAGTTTGGATCCACCAGATTGTCCGCGTCAAATACGAAAAAGCCGTCGTAGGTCTGCTCGCCCTTGTCCGCGAAAATGCGCTTGAACAGCCAGTCGAGGGCGTAGCCCTTGCCGACCTGCACCTTGTTGAAGCGCTCATAGACGACCGCGCCCGCTTCGCGCGAAACCGCCGCCGTGCTGTCCGTGCAGTTATCTGCGACAACGAACACGTCCAGCAGCCCAGCCGGGTAATTCTGCGCTTTGAGGTCGCGGATCAGCTCCCCGATCACGCCTTCCTCATTGCGGGCCGATATCACTGCCGCATAGCGGTGCAGCCTGGCGTCCTGTTTCCCGTGACGCCCTTTGCCGACCAGGCCGATCACCAGATATACGATTTGATAGGCGTACGCCGCCGTAAAGAATACGAACAATACGAATTGCAGGGTATCCAAAAACCGAAGCATGGCATTCCTCGTCTCCCTCATGTTTTCCTTGATATAGTACATTCCATTTTCCTTGTACTATAATAGCACTATTGCTGCATTATGCAATAACTATTTAATGATTTTTCACAATTCATTCACATTTTTCTCTGTTCGCACAAAATTTCAAAAAATTTTTCTGCAATTTTCATCATTCTTTCCCGTCACACTCCGCCGTCAAATCATACCACAGTATAGCATGAAAACCATATGGATTTCCGCAGGAAATTCTTAAGATTTCCCTGCTTTTTGTCACACCGCCGGCGGGTCGTTCGTTATAAAGGTGAAAGGGGGCAAACGGGATGCCGGTTTGGAAAAGCGCGGCGGATGCCGCGGCATTTGTGCAGCGGTATTCGGGCATGATCCTGCGCCTGTGCTTCACCTATTCGCTCGGCCGGGCGGACGCGCAGGATATCTGCCAGAATGTATTCCTCAAGCTGCTGCAAAGCGACCGCCGCTTTGACAGCGAGGGCGAGACCCGCGCCTTTATCATCCGCATGACGGTCAACGAATGCAAGGACGTACTCAAAAGCGGCTGGCGCCGCCGCTCCGTACCCTTGGACGAGCTGATCGAGCGCGAGGTTCCCTTCCTGCCCGAGGAAAATACCGGTGTGCTGGCCGCGGTACAGCGCCTGCCGGTCAAATACCGCGAGGCAGTCTACCTTTATTACTACGAGGGCTATCATGCAGAAGAGATCGCGGCGATGGTCGGGGCCAAACCCGCCGCCATCCGGCAGCGGCTTGCCCGCGCCCGCGAAAAACTGAGGAAAGAACTGGAGGGCAGCGGATATGAGACGGTATAACGACGCGCTCGATGCGCTGCGCTTCACCGAGGAGGAACAGGAAATGCTGATAAGGAAACTCGAACAGGCGGCAAATGCCGCCCAGCAGCCGCGCAGGCGGCGGCATCCGCGGCGGGTGCTGTGTATTGCAGCGGCGGTGGCCTGCGCACTGACCGTTACGGCCGCGGCGGCCAATTCGCTTGCGCCCATTTTGCAGGCGTATTTCGCGAATTCTACCCCTGCCGCAAAACAGACGCTCGCGGAAAGCGTGCTTCCGCTCGATTTGGAACAGTCGCACGGAGGCTACACGATCCGGTTGACAGAATGCATCGGAGATGATTCCAGACTTCTCATTTCGGGTACTCTGACGATGCCCGAACCACTGGACGAATCTGCGAGGCCCGGCCTGAACGGCTGGAAGCTCACGCTGCGAGAATCCGCTTTTGAGCAAGCCGTCATGGGCGGTGGCATCGACTACGCATGGGATCAGTATGACCCTAAAACGTATTCGGTACCTTTTACGCTGTCATATAATATCAATCAGGATCTTCAGGGCGCAGTTGCAACGATACAAATTGACGGCATCTACGAGGAGCACGAGGTCGGCGAAAAAGGCACCCTCTCTTTCGATATCCAACGCGAACTGATTTGTGAAGAGCCATTCATTTTTTCTGACTTTCATCTTGATTATCAAACGCCATCTATCACCCTTCATCCAAACATAGAGACAGTCTTGCCGTATGAGTCCACCGGGCAAACAGTCACTATGAGCGATATCACGCTTACTCCGCTGTCGACAGTTGTAACGTATGTTGGTGATATGAGCAAAGTAGAATTCCCAAACGGAACAGGACTGCCACCGGTCAGTTTTTACGATTCCAACGGCAACGAACTGCCCTTTGAATCAAGTGGCGGTTCAGGCTCACACAGCAGCTGGTATTATACCTATAACCAATACTATTATCAGTTGATCGACCTCTCCCAAATCTCCTATATCGAGGTCAATGACATCCGCATCGACATCCCATAATCACAAAGCACAAGGGGCACTGTTCAGTGCCCCTTGTGCTTTTCCCTGCGCTTCTGCCGGTGCTTTTCGTACCGTTCTTCGGCTTCGCGTTGCTTTTCCGCCCGCGTGCGGACGCGGCGCGCCTGCTTTCCCTGCTCGCGCTGGGCGGCAAGCGCCTGCTGCGCCCTGGTACCCGTCCCCGCCTGCTCAACCGCCCGGCGGGCGGCGCGCTGGCGGCGCCTGGGGTTGTCCGGCCGGTGTGCCCGCTCCCCCGCCTGTACCGGCGGGCTGAACCGCAGCCGCCGCCAGTTTTGCAGCAGGAACGCATACACCTCGTAATCCTTCGGCTCCGCGCCGAATACCGTCCGGCTTGCCTCGTACCATCCGCCGCTCTCCCGTTCGTAGAGCATGGCCCAGAACGGACCGTCAAAATATACGGTCACCCGGCATGTTACTGTGCGCATGAAATTCGTCCTCCTTTTTTCGTCCTTGCGCACAGAGAACGGACAACCAAGGAGGCAGGTTACTGACGGCAGGCTCAGCCCGCCGCGCCCGGACTACCAACCGGGCCGTGTTTTTATCTCTGCGGTATCATTATATAAGGAAGCCCCGGCCTGTCAAATCCGGGCAAAACAAAAGCGCCGCAAACGCGGCGCCTGTTTCAATACAGGTTTTTCTTTTTGAGCATGAACCATGCAAAGAAGCATGCCGCTGCTGAAATCAGCAGCGGGATCCACCAAAAGAAATCCCCCGGGATGGCCTCCCCGCCGATATTCATGCCGTAGAAACCGAAAATGATGTTCGGGATAGTCATGATGATGGTCAGCACCGTGAGCACCTTCATGATGATGTTCAGGTTGTTGGATACAACCGACGCATACGCGTCCATCGTGCCGGACAGGATGCTCGAGTAAATGCCGGCCATCTCGATGGCCTGCCGGATCTCGATCAGCGCGTCCTCAAGGATGTCGCGGTCGTCCTCATACAGCTTGAGCACGCGGCCGCGCAATACCTTTTCCATAGTCACCTCGTTGCCCTTGAGGGACGCGGAGAAGTAGACCAGCGATTTGCTCAGCCCGAGCAGCTGGATGAGCTCCTCGTTTTGCAGCGAATCATACAGCCGCTTCTCGATGCGCGTAAAGTCGCGCTCGATCATGCGCAGATTTTTGAGGAAGCGCCCCGCCACACGCAGCAGGATCTGGAACACGAAACGCGTGCGCAGCGCAGTATGCACGCCCTTGACAGCGCCCTCTGCGATCGACCGCAGGATAATGCTGTCCTCCAGGCAGACCGTAATGACCGCGTTCTGCGCCACCACAATGCCCATTGGCAGCGTGCTGAACATCTGCCCGCCGTCCTCGACCGAGCTTTTCTCCACCATCGGGATGTCGACGATCATCAGCAGCTGGTCGTCCTCGGTATCGACACGCGAGCTTTCCTCCGGGTCGAGCGCCGCGCGGACAAATTCCTCTTCCACATGCGCCGCACGGGAGATTGCCTCCAGCTCGTCCGAGCTGGGATGCACCATATTGACCCAACAGCCTTCCGTGAAACCGCCGATTTCGGTCACGCGGCCGTCGACCGTCTTGTAAAATTCAACCATATCTTACCGCCTTTCAGCGGCAGCGGCACTCAGGCGCGCCACCGCGAGTGTTATTTGTGTATCTACTTCCAGGGTCTGCACTCACGATGATCACGCTCCTTTTTACGAAAATTTTACAAGGCCCTTTCAGACCAAAACAGCCCCTTTCAGGGCTGTTTTGTTTTCTCACTATTGGGTAATGGATCAGCGGTGATCCTTATCAAAAATACGCATCAGCACATCGAACGCAGCGTCGTCCGAACCAAGCTCAGTGGTCTGGGATTTTGCCGGGGAGGGCTTCTCCTCCGCCGCAGCGGTGGAAGCCTCGGTGAACAGGCCGCTCGAAGAGGATTCGTTCTTCTTCGCGCCCTCCATGTCCATCTTCGCGGAGTTCGGGATATTGTCGAAACCGGTTGCGATAACAACAACGCGGATCTCGTCGTCCATCGTCTCATCGATGAACGCACCAAAGATGATGTGTGCATCCGGGTGCGCCGCCTGCTGCACCATGGTCGCTGCGGTTTCCACTTCGTCCAGGCCGATGTCGTCCGAACCGATGACCGAAACGATAACGCCGTGCGCCATGTCGATCGAGGTCTCGAGCAGCGGGCTGGAAATCGCCTGGCGCGCCGCCTCGGCAGCCTTGTCCTTGCCGGCTGCGCGGCCGGTGCCGATATGTGCATAGCCTGCGTCCTTCATGACCGAGGTCACGTCCGCAAAGTCCAGGTTGATGAAGCCCGGCACGGTGATCAGCTCGGAAATATTGGCGACCGCCTGACGGAGCACGCCGTCCGCGATCTCGAACGCGTTCTTGAAGGTGATCTTCTGCTCGGATACGTACTTGAGGCGCTCGTTCGGGATGATGACGAGCGAGTCGACATTCTTGTTCAGCTCATCAATGCCGCCCAGCGCCTGCTCCAGACGCTTCTTGCCTTCGAATGCGAACGGGCGGGTGACAACGCCGACCGTCAGGATACCCATCTCGCGGGCAATCTGCGCCACAACCGGGGCTGCGCCCGTACCCGTGCCGCCGCCCATACCGGCGGTGATGAATACCATGTTGGTGTTTTGCAGCGCTGCGGCGATCTGCTCCTTGCTCTCCTCCGCAGCCTTGCGGCCGATTTCCGGGTTTGCGCCCGCACCCTGCCCCTTGGTCAGCTTTTCACCGATCTGGATCTTGGTGCCGGCCTGAGAGAAATTCAGCGCCTGCATATCCGTGTTGATCGAAATAAACTCAACGCCCTGCACGCCGCTCTCGACCATGCGGTTGACCGCATTGCCGCCGCCGCCGCCGACGCCGATAACTTTGATATTAACTACATTATCCAAGCCCTGTTCAAACTCAAAACCCATTGTTGCCATCCTCCGTTTTATGATAAAGAATCGTTCAGATTATCTTTTACGCTCTTTGCGGGGCGCGCGCTGCATATTTCAGGCGAGCCGTCCCCATTGTTTTAATTTTACCTCTATTTGTTCCATTTTGCAACAGAAATTAGTGAATTCCTTAAAAAAATCTTGGGATTATCTGTATCTTTCCACCAAAGAGACGCCCGGCATGCCGCGTAAAAAGCCTTCCGGTGCGCTTTTGGCTATATTTTCCTTGGTTTTGCCGTCACTCGCCTGCCGCGGCGGCTATCCGGCGCTTTCATCACCCGTTTCATCATAGCCGCCGTCCTCCCCGGCCGCATCGCCG
>DXIC01000008.1 GCA_019113065.1 Candidatus Agathobaculum stercoravium | reverse complement strand
GTTGCGCCTCCTTTCAAAATTTAATCCGGAGGATTTAATTTTGTGTTTTTTTAATTTTAAATCGTTTATTTAATATGACCCAGTAGCTCAGCAGGCAGAGCACCTGCCTTTTAAGCAGGGTGTCCGGGGTTCGAATCCCCGCTGGGTCACCAATCGCGAAAAGCCCGCATCATGCGGGTTTTTTCATTTTTCTCAGACGCGGCGCGGGGTTGCGGGCATAAATGGGATTGCCCATATTAAAACTCGGAAGCGTTTTATGCCCATATGCATCATCCCCCCCTTTATATTTTCACCCGTGCTGCCTGTATCCCGGCCAACTGTTTCGATTGTGTTAATATTCCGGGATTTGTTTGACTTTCATAGTATCTTCTGATATAATCCTGTCCATCAACTTACTGAAAGGATCAGCAACGCCGTATGGACGACGCAGACAGTTCGGACACCGATCGAAACAACATTTTTATTCTGAATAGTGTGATACTGTATTTTACGCATAGGAGGTACAGCCCTTTTTACTGAGGGCTCGCTTCTCTATGCGTTTTTATTTTATTTAGGAGGGAAAACAACTTGGAAGACTCTATATTACTCATGCTGCTTTTGCAGGCAATCCTGATCATGCTCAATGCCGTGTTCGCCTGCGCAGAAATTGCGGTGATCTCAATCAATGATAACAAAATCGCTAAAATGGCCGAGGCCGGCGATAAACGCGCCATACGCCTGGCAAGGCTGACCAGCCAGCCCGCCCGCTTCCTGGCCACGATCCAGGTGGCGATCACGCTTTCCGGCTTCCTGGGCAGCGCTTTCGCTGCGGAAAATTTCTCCGACCGGCTGGTAGGCTGGCTTGTCGGCATGGGAGTCCCCATCCCCGCCGCAACACTGGATACGATCTCTATCGTGCTGATCACCATTGTGCTTTCCTATTTCACCCTGATATTCGGTGAACTCGTCCCCAAACGGGTCGCCATGCGCAAAGCAGAACCGCTCGCGCTCGCCATGTCGTCCATGATCAGCTCGATTGCCAAACTTTTCTCCCCAATTGTGTGGCTGCTGACCATTTCCACCAATTCCATCCTCCGCCTGCTGGGGATTGACCCGGACGCAGATGATGATGAGGTCAGCGAGGAATCCATCCGCATGATGGTCGATACCGGCAGCGAAAAAGGCGCGATCGACCACGAGGAAAAGGAATTCATCCAAAATGTGTTTGAATTTGACGATCTGACCGCAGGAGAAATCGCGACCCACCGGACGGACACCGTCTTCTTATGGCTGGAAGAAGACATGCAGCAATGGAAAGACTGCATTTCCCGCAGCCGCCACACCTGTTATCCGGTATGCGGCGAGACGGCAGATGATGTGGTCGGCATTCTTTATACAGGCGACTACTTCCGGCTGACGGATCAGTCCCGCGCGTCCGTGATGCAGCACGCGGTCAAGCCCGCCTATTTTGTCCCGGAAAGCGTAAAGGCGGACGTCCTGTTCCGCAACATGCGGCAGAACCATGAGCGGATCGCTGTTGTGCTGGATGAATACAGCGGTGTTTCCGGTATTATCACGCTCAACGATCTGGTGGAGCAGCTGGTCGGCGACCTCGGCGACGATGAGCCTGACGATCCGGCGCCCGATATCGAAGAGGTGGAAGAGGGCTGCTGGCGCATCCGCGGCTGCGCGCCGCTGGATGAAGTTTCCGCCGCACTCGGTTTGGATCTGGAAAGCGATACATATGACACTTTTAACGGCCTTATCTTTGACGTTTTAGGGGCGGTTCCACAGGATGGCTCGCAAGTGGAACTGGAAACCGCTTTCCTCAGGATTCAGGTCACGGATATCCACGATCATCAGGTTGAATCCGCCATTGTCTGGTTAAAGAAAAATACCGTGCCTTCTCAGGAAGCAAGTTAAAAGCCGGGCGTTCGGATCATTGGCCCATCCATCCGTGCATCAGGTTTTCCAGATTGACTGCTGCCCAGCGCAGCACGGGCTGACAATATTGCACTCTTTGTGATGCGTCATCCCGGCTTAATCCAGTGAACCCTTTGTGAAGGAGTATATGTCCCTCTGGCTCCGGCGTAATTGCCCGGAGCCTTTCCTTTATTCCATCCATATTCCCTCCATTTCCAATTTCCAATAAATAGAATTTTTGTCGTATCGTGTCGCCAGTCGTCCTATTGCGCGCAATTTGTCATATTATGGAAATATCCTCAAGATGAAGGTGATCCGCTATGACAAAATCCGAACGTATTATCCGCTCCATCATCGGCGCAGAGCGCACAAACATCCGCGCGCTGGCAACCGCCGTAGACATTACAGCCGATGTCCTCTTCTCCCAAGGGGTTCCAATGGATGAAATCGCTGTAAGCAAGGACATCTATCCAATCGTGGCTAACAGGATAGGCAAAACCTTCCCTACAACTGCGCGTCAGATCGAGCGCACTTCAAATCTGTGTATCGATGCGCTGGACGGCCCGCTTATGGAGCAGTACATCGGCCGGCCGTTGGCCTTCCGCCCGCCGCCGCGCGCCCTGATTATCTATCTGGCCTTTTATCTGCACTTCGGCGAGCCATTTTTCAAGGTCATTGAGCGGGAACCGGTGCTGCTGTTTTAAGCGGGGCCAATGGGTGTCGCTGCACAGCAGATGCATAACCCCTCCCCGCCCGGGCATACTATCCACGGTGATGTTGATGGAACTTCCTCTGGGCTTTGGCATGGCACTGGCGCAAAACGAGGCTGCCATGAAACGGTTTGAAGCCCTGTCCGAGGCTGAAAAACAGGAGATCCTCGAGCAGACGCACCATGTCAAATCCAAACAGGAGATGCGGCAGCTGATTGCCGGTCTCTGCAATCCCGGCGGGACGCAGGCTTGACGGCCTGTGCCCCGCCCATTTTATATTTTTTGCGATGCTTGTTCATGATGCCGTTATAGTCAGATGATTTTCAGAGGCAATTCTAATGATGCGGGGCGGTTTTTCCGCCATATATGCATATCATATTGCCTCGTTTTTTTAATCCCGACATCCGTATCCTGCACCTTTTCCCGCCCTGCGCATAGTCTGACAGCGGGGTGATCAACCTTGCGTTTACAGTTTGGACAGCCGTGCGCGATGGCGCGCATCGGCGGCAGCCCAACCGGGCCATGCGGCACGGTATCCTTTTTCCAATATGGGGCGAACACGCTGGTGGTGGCCGACATCTACCGGCTGCCCGGCGATACGGCGTCATGTGCTTCCGGCATTTTTGCACTGCACATCCACGAAGGGAATTCCTGCGGCGGCAAGGATTTTGCCGATACCAAGGGGCACTACAACCCAGGCGGCTGTGCGCATCCGCACCACGCCGGCGACCTGCCGCCCCTGTTTTCCTGCGGCGGCCATGCGTTTATGGCCGTGCTGACCAACCGCTTCCGCGCAGCGGAGGCCATTGGCCGCACCGTAGTCATCCACAGCAGGCGGGATGATTTCACTTCCCAGCCTGCCGGGGACTCCGGGACAAAAATAGCCTGCGGCGTGATCCGCCCGGTATGATAAAAGCCGCCCATGGGGCGGCTTTTTCTGTGCCATCGCACAGGCCGCGTTTTCCTGTGAAAAAGTTTTGGGCATGCCAGCCAGTGAAGTCCGCGAAGCCTGATGTTTTATGTAGAAAAACGCCGGTGGGTGTGATATAATCTGTTCATGCGAAATCCATTTTGCAAGGAGTACCTATGAGCCAGCCTTTATATCCCCGGCGGCCAAAGCGCCGCGCGAAAAAGAAATCCCGGCGTCTCGCCCTGCTGATCCTGCTGCTGCTCGTGATTGTCGCGGCAGTGGCCGCAGGCATCCTCATCTACCGCGCGCAGCACAGCATCATCAAAAATGAGCTGGGCCTGCGCAATGTGCAGGTCGAACAAAGCCTGCTGCAAACCGGCGGCGCCTTCTATACTTACGAAAGCGCGGACGGCAACGTGACCGCCTCGGTCGGCATTGATGTTTCCACCTATCAGGGCACGATCGACTGGCCGTCGGTCAAGGCTGCGGGCGTCGACTATGTGATCGTCCGCGCCGCCTACCGCGGCTACGAAACCGGCAAGCTCGTGCCGGACGACCTGTATGAGCAGAACATCCGCGGCGCAGCGGACGCCGGGCTGCACGTCGGCGTCTACCTCTATTCCCAGGCGCTGAGCGAAGCCGAGGCTGAGGAGGAAGCCGACTACCTGCTCGGCCTGATCGAGGGGCTTCCGGTCGATTACCCGGTGGTTTTCGACCAGGAGGAATACACCGCCGACCAGGCGCGCACGGACGGCCTGACCGGCGAGCAGGTGACCCGGAATGCGCTCGCATTCTGCCGGCGCGTATATGATGCGGGCTATATCCCGATGATCTACACCAACAACGACTGGGCGACCACCATGTACGACATGGAGCAGCTCGACCACTACCCGATCTGGTACGCGGACTACACCACCGCCCCCACCCTGACCGGCGGCTTTGCCATGTGGCAGTATACCGACAGCGGGCAGGTGCCCGGCATCACCGGCCCGGTTGACCTCAACCTGCTTTTCCTCCCCACAGCGTGATCCTGCCGCAAAAACCACACGGCTCCTGAATATGCCGTGTGGTTTTTGCGTTCCGGGTGGAACCTTTTTTGCGGAAAGGGCTTGACTTGGAGTGTACTCCAGGTGTTAAAGTTATGCTGTCAGAATTCCCTATTCCCATAAAGGAGGCGCGCTGTTATGGCAATCACCGCATCTGCCAAGGCGTATTATGAAAAAATGTTCCCCGGCAAGGCCAGTCCGCTCGAGCAGACCGACCCGGAATTTGTCGAGCTGTTCCGCAATTTCGCGTGCGACGAGGTAGTGGGACAGGACGATCTGGACGGCCGCACCCGTTTTCTCGCCATCCTTGCCGCCCTGCTGGGCTGCCAGGGGCTGGACGCATTCCGCGAGATGGTGCCCGCGGCGCTGCATTTCGGGGTCACCCCGGTTGAGATCAAAGAGACCGTGTACCAGGCGACCGCATACCTCGGCATCGGCCGCGTCTACCCCTTCCTGAAAGCGGTCAACGAGGCGTTCGAGGCCGAGGGCATCGCCCTGCCGCTCCCCGGCCAGGCAACCACCACGCGGGAGACCCGTCTCAAAGCAGGCAACCAGACGCAGGTGGACATTTTCGGCGAGGGCATGCGCGGCTTCCAGAACAGCGGCCCGGAGGAGAGCCGCCACATCAACCGCTGGCTGGCGGACAACTGCTTC
>DXIC01000158.1 GCA_019113065.1 Candidatus Agathobaculum stercoravium | reverse complement strand
ATAACATAGGAATGACCAGGTGAGGGATTTGTCAACAGGTCCAACAATTTCCCTCTGGCGAAGTGATCGTACAGGCCGCGTTCGGCATCACAACATCCGCAAGCAGGTTCACTTCCCCGGTATTGACGATGATTGTTCCGCCCTCTTCCACTGCCTGTGCAGCAGCATTGAAGGAGCTGAATGCCTGCCCGCCGACAAGGAAAGCATCCTCATCCATTCGTTTGCTGTACTGGATCGAAATATGGTCGACCTCCGACCAGACGCCGTCCAGCACCGCGGCAAAGTGAATATACGCATTGCCGCCGTCGGCCAGCGTAAACGCCGGCGAAAACGGCTTACTCGGCCCAGCCGTCCGATTCCGACGTTGGATATGGATATGCGCTGTCAGACTGCATGTAATAAAGCGTTGCGCCTTCGGCCGTGCTGGAAAGCGTGACCTCGGGTGGGGAATCGAAGGCATACGGGCCGTAGGTACCGCTGTACTTCGGCACTTCCGGCGATACCGTGCAGGATGGCGCCGGCGGGTGCCCGGCCTGCGCCACTGCGGCCGCAATAGCGGCAAGCACTTTTTGCTGTCCGGCCGTATCATACCCATCCAGCGGCATGATATCCGCCGATTGCTTCAGGCAGACCTCTGCCACCAGCCCGGGCAGGAAATCCGCATAGGCGGCCTGCGCGTCAGCATCCAGCGTGACGGCCTGGATGATCGGGTAGCCGCCATAATCGTTTACAACCGAAACCGATGCCGTAATGCCGTCCACGGTTGCAGTATAGTCGCCTGCTTCAAACGGCATAGCGCCCTGCGGCTTTGCAAATACCACCCAGACGGTCACAACGCGGCTGCTGTTCCCGTCCGCATCAAACGCCGCAAACTGAACCGGTATCTTCTGCCCATCCGGATAGTCCGCAGTGCCGCCGCAGCTGATCCGCAATGATCCTGAACCATTATGGAGGTCCAGTTCCGTGCTCTCCTGCGTTGGGGTGCTGCCGTCCGTCGTGTAATAGACGGCCGTATCCGATGCAGCAGAGACGCTCAGCGGGATATTCGCCCAGCCTGAAATGCTGGTTACGGTGTAACCCCACGAGCCGGTAACCGCCGGCGCGAGCACGGTTTTATCGCTGACGTGGACCGGTGGCAGGCGCAGCGCGTTTACAACCGCGTATTTCACCGCATCCGAGGAAATCGTTGCCCCTGAAACCGCGTCCGTGTTGAAGCCGTCATTGTTTGGGGTCGTCTTTGCCGCAAGCAGGGCAGCTAAGTCCTTCCCTTCGAGTTTGCCGGAAATGTTTTTCCCATCGCTGGGGTCTGTCCGGTATACATTTGTCATGCATCTCCGGAGATAGCAGTTGGATTAAGGAAGCCCATAAGTGTCGGATCATGGTCCGTATCGGCCGGCGGTGAATCCGTTTTGGGCGGGATGGATACTCCGCTGGTGCCGATGGCCAAAGCGGGTTTTGCCAATGATTCCGTGGTTGCGCGCAAGTTCTGGTTATGGGGTCCGGCGGAGTAAGCCGGATGGGCCGGTCCTGTCCATGGGGGCCGTGCGCACGGAAGCTGCTCAAACGGCAGGCAATTTGAATAAAAGATAATATTTATGTGCATATTATAGGAAAAAGGAGGGAAGTACATGCACAAAAACACACCGCAGTACTGCCCGCTGCCCGACATCCGCGAGGCGCGCATCGACCCGTCCCTGCCGGTGGGCGAGCGGCTGCGCCTGTTTGCAGCCGCGGCCGGCGACCCGCACCGGTTCCGCGTGGGGGAGACGGCGGTCGAGGTGCTGTTCGACGACGGCGCCCCCAGTTTGCAGGCCTGCCTGATGAGCCTTTGCAAACGGCTGCAATAATGCCAAAAACCGGATAATATGCGGGGGAACTTGCGGCATACTGTGCGCTGTGGTACAATTATCGTGCAAAACACAGCCAGCGGCGTGCCGCCTGTTTTTTTTAAGGGAGGCACACAAAATGGCTCGAAAAAGTAAATACGGACAGCCGTCCGGGAAACCATCCACAAGGCTGTGGAAACCCGCGCTGTATGTCCGCCTGTCCCGCGAGGACGGCGACCGCGAGGAAAGCGACAGCATTGCCAACCAGCGGGATATGCTGGCCGAGTTCGCCGCGGCGCAGGACGATCTGGCCGCGCCCGCATTTTATACGGACGACGGCTTCACGGGCACGGATTTCGACCGGCCGGGGTTCCGGCGCATGATGGACGATCTGCGCGCGGGCACGGTCAACTGCGTGATCGTCAAAGACCTGTCCCGTTTCGGCCGTAACTATGTCGGGGTCGGCGAATACCTCGAGCAGGTTTTCCCGCTGCTGGATGTGCGCTTCATCTCGGTAAACGACCGTGTGGACAGCTTCCTCGACCCGCGCTCGGTCAACAATCTGGTTGTGCCGTTCAAGAACATCATCAACGACGAGTACTGCCGCGATATCTCGAATAAGGTGCGCGCTTCGCTCGACCTCAAACGGCGGCAGGGCAAATTCATCGGCTCGTTTGCGTCCTACGGCTACCGCAAGGACCCGGCCGACCACAGCCGCCTGCTGGTTGACGGGCAGGCCGCCGCGGTTGTGCGGGATATTTTCGACTGGTTCGTCGGCGGGATGAGCGTGCTCGGTATCGCAAAGCGGCTCAACGAGATGGGTGTGCCCAACCCGTCCGTCTACAAGCGGCGGCAGGGCATGAACTACCGGCACCCGGCTTCGGACAAGCTGGACGGCCTGTGGCCGGACAGCTCGGTGCGCCGCATCCTGCGCAACCGGCTGTACACCGGCACGATGGTGCAGGGCAAAAACCGCATCAAAAGCTATAAGCTGCATGTCAGCGAGGCAGTGCCGGAGGCGGATTGGATCGAGGTCGCGGCAACGCATGAGGCCATTATCCCGGCAGAGCTGTTCGAGCGGGCGCAGGCGCTGTTTACGCGGGATACCCGCACCGCGCCGGCGCAAAAGGAGGTTTACCTGTTTTCCGGCTTTCTCCGGTGCGCGGACTGCGGCAGGGCGATGCACCGCAAGACGATCTCCCAGCCGTACGGCGACTATCATTATTATATCTGCTCGACGTTCAAAAAGCAGCACAGCGGCGCGTGCACCAAGCACACCATCCGCAGCGACCGGCTCGAGCAGGCGGTGCTCGAAGCACTGCGGCATCAGATCGCGCTGGCGGTCGAGATGGACGAGCTGGTTGCCGAGATCAACCGGAGCAGCACGCGCGGCCACAACGCAAAGCGTCTGCTGGACGAGCGGGCGCAGCTCGAAGCTGAGCGCGAACGCATCGAACAGATGAAACTGTCCCTGTATCCGGACTGGAAAGCGGGCGATATTTCCCGCGAGGAGTATCATCAGCTCAAAGCGCAATTTGAACAGCGGCAGGCGGGGCTGGACGGCCGGATCGCCGCGGTGCAGGCGCGGATCGACGAGGTGCAGAACGGCGTGGATGAAACCAACTCGTTCCTGACGCAGTTCGTCCAATACCGCAGCCTGCAAAAGCTGACGCGCGAGGCCGTCGTCGAGCTGATCGACATGATTTATGTGCATGAGGGCGGCGGCATTACCATCCAGTTCAAATTTTCAGACGCTTATGCGGCGGCAAAGGAGTATATCCAGGACCATGGGCAGATCGCATGAGCTGAAAAAACACCATGGTCCTAAAACACCGTCTTCCCCCGCTGCCTATGACACGCTGTCCACGCTGCTGGCCGACCTCGGCGCGCAGCCCGCGGATTTCGACTGCATTGTGACCGGCGACCTCGGGCATGTCGGCGCGGACCTGCTGCTGACCCTGCTGCGCGAGGACAATATCGACCTGACCCCGGTGTATTCGGACTGCGGCAGCCTGCTGTTCGGGGATGAGCAGGACGCGCACGCGGGCGGCTCGGGCTGCGGCTGCTCGGCGGCGGTGCTGTGCGGCCCGCTGCTGCGCGATATGCAGGCGGGCAAAATCAAACGGCTGGTGTTCGCGGGCACGGGCGCGATGATGAGCCCGACTTCGGTGCAGCAGGGCCAGCCCATCGCGGGCATCTGCCACGCGGTCGTGATCGAAAGGAGCGGCGCATGAACTGGATGGAGTATGTAAACGCCTTCTGGGTGGGCGGCGCGATCTGCGCGGTCTGTCAGGTGTTTATCGACAAGACCAAGCTGACCCCGGCGCGCATCTTGGTCAGTTTGGTGGTAATCGGCGTGTTTTTGCAGGCCATCGGCATTTATCAGCCCGTGGTGGACTACGCGGGCGCGGGCGCGACCGTACCGCTTTTGGGCTTCGGGTATTCGCTGGCCAGGGGCGTGGCCAGGGCGGTCGCGGAAAAGGGGCTGCTCGGCGTGTTCACCGGCGGCGTGACCGGCGCCGCGGGCGGCATCGCGGCAGCGATCGTGTTCGGCTGCCTTTTTGCGCTGCTGGCCAAGCCCAAATCCAAAAGCTGAGCGGAAAGCAAAAAGAAAAGACCGTCTTTCTTACGAAAAACGGTCTTTTTTGTATCCTTATAACTTTGAAAAAACGGATTACTCTGCGGTGTAGGGCAGCAGAGCAATGTGACGGGCACGCTTGATCGCCTCGGTCAGCTGGCGCTGGTGATGCGCGCAGGTGCCGGTCATACGGCGGGGCAGGATCTTGCCGCGCTCGGACATATACTTGCGGAGCTTGGCAGCGTCCTTGTAGTCAACGTGCTCGACCTTATCAACACAGAAAGCGCAAACCTTGCGGCGGCGACGGCCGCGCTGCGGGCGCTCAGAACGCTCCGGACGGGGCGTAAATTCCTTCTTGGTTTCTTCCATTGTCGCGTAACCTCCTCTTTGTTAGAATGGGACATCGCCGTCGTCGTCGGCCAGCTCCTGGAAATCCGAATCGCCCGCGGGCAGATCGAATGCGGGAGCAACCTGGGACGCGGCAGGCTCGGGCCGCATCTGCGATCCGTTATCATAGCCGCCGTAACCGCCGCCTGCGTAGCCGTTTGCCTCGCGGGACTTCTTGGTCTCGCCGAAGGAAACCTCGTCGCAGTTGACCTCAATGGCCGTGCGGTTGTTGCCGTTCTGATCCTGCCACTGGCGGGACTGGACACGGCCGACGACAATCGCCAGCATACCCTTGGTAAACCACTGTGCAACGAATTCCGCCTGACGGCCCCATGCGACGCAGTCGATGAAGTCGGTCTGGCGTTCGCCGTTCGGGCCTTTGCGGTCGCGGTCGATCGCAAGGCGGAACGAGCACACAGCCATGTTGCTCTGGGTGTGGCGCAGTTCGGGATCACGGGTCAAACGACCCATCAGAATTGCCTTGTTGAGCATGCTCAGTTCACCGCCTTAGTCATCCAGGCAGACGATGATCGAACGCATGATGCCGTCCGTGATCTTGTAGATACGGTCCAGCTCAGCCGGGAACTCCGGCTTGGACTCAAAACGGACCAGCGTGTAAACGCCCTCCGTCTGATCCTCGATCGGGTACGCCAGACGGCGCTTGCCCCAATCCTCAACCTCTACGTTCGTGCCGTTCGCCTCGATGAGGGACTTGAACTTGTCCACGACAGCGGTAGCCGCTGCCTCTTCCAGCGTGGGGTTGACAATGAAGATCGTCTCATACTTGCCAGAAATCTTTGCCATTTTCTTAGCACCTCCTTTTGGACTTTTGGCCCACACCCTCTGATGTGAGCAAGGATACTTTACTATTATATCGAACCGGAAGAAAAAGTCAAGGAAAAAATCAAAAAAAGATTGACGAAATCCCAAAACCATGGTATACTATCAAGGCTGACAATCAGAAGTGCCCCGTGGCTCGGTTGGTACACTCGTCCGCAAAACACAAATTTGCGGCAGTTCGGAAATCACTTCATATCTGCTTGCGTGGCTCAGTTGGTAGCCCGTAGGCCGCTATCCTCTTTCCCGCGCCGTGCGCGGATAAAATGAGCAGAGCAGCGCCGCGCGCCGCAAAACGTAGATTTGCAGCATAAAGCCAACAATTTCATATCTGCTTGCGTGGCTCAGTTGGTAGAGCAGCGCATTCGTAATGCGCAGGTCGCCGGTTCGAGTCCGGCCGCAAGCTCCACAAAACCCCGTTGTTTCTTTGGAAACGGCGGGGTTTTTGTTGCTTGGGATTGGGCTGAAAGGGGGCGGCTGCATAACAGCCGGATAGGGGGGAAGGCGGGAGGCGGTCACCGTTCGGCAAACCATGCCTTCATGGTTTGCAGCACTGCAACCAGTTCGTCTTCCCGGATGATATAGGGCACCATCGCATACATATAATTCAAAAACGGGCGGCTGAACACCCCCCGTCCGCAGGCGAACTGCTGGTACCCTGCGATGGTATCCGGGTCGTAAACCTCAATACAGACACAGGCCCCCATGATCCGCACCTCTTTGACCCGCGGGTCGGAGAACCCCTGCATCTCACGCCGGGTGATTGCTTCGATTTTGCGGATTTTGGACATGTAGCCCTGCTGTTCAAACAGTTCGATGGATTTCAGTGCTGCGCTGCAAGCCAGGGCATTGCCCATGAAAGTGGGGCCGTGCATCAGCGCGTGGGAGGGGTTCTCATCGTAAAACCCTTCATATACCCTGCGGTTTGCAACGGTAACAGCATGGCCGATACAGCCGCCGGTCAGCGCCTTGCCCAGGACCAGGATATCCGGCAGGACCAGATCCGCAACGAAACGGTTCCCGGTCCGCCCAAACCCGGTGGCGACCTCGTCGAAAATCAGGAGCACGCCGTATTGGTCGCAAAGTTCCCTGGCGCGTTTCAGGAAGGAAACATCGTACATCCGCATCCCGCCCGCGCCTTGCAGCAGCGGTTCCACGATAAAGCAGTTGAGCCGGTCATGATACGCCGCAAAGGCCTTTTCGAGCGCCCCGGTTTCCGTGGGGATGTGGACCACATATCTGCTTTGGCCATAGGCATTGAGGACAAAATGGTAGTCCTCATCATCGCCCACCTCCATTGCCTTGAACGTATCCCCGTGATAGGCGTGTTCCAGTGCCAGGACCATGGTCCGCCGGGCCTCGTCCCGGTTCATAAAATATTGCAGGGCAATCTTGAGCGCGACCTCGACGGCAACGCTGCCGGAATCCGAGAAAAAGCAGTAATCCAGATCGCCCGGCAGCCAGCTTTGCAGCTTGTCCGACAGCTTCTGCACCGGTTCGTGGGTCAGCCCGCCCAGCATGACATGGGCGAACTTGCGGAGCTGCGTTTCGATGGCCCGGTTGAGTTCCGGGTGCTTGTACCCGTGGATCGCGCTCCACCAGGAGGAAACCGAGTCAATCAGCTTCTGCCCTTCGGTATAGAGGTAGACCCCTTCTGCATCGACGATTTTGTAAGGGGTTTTCATGGTTTTCATCTGCTCATATGGATACCAGATCATATCGTCCCTCGCTCCTGTCCGTACAGCGCTTCCAAAACGGCAAGCGGGATATCCAACGCAGTATCCCCCTCCTTGACGCAGGCGAGCACGTCCAGCCCGGCCAGCTGCCCGCACATCCGCCTGTTGTCCTCGTGCATCGGGTTGCCCGGCTCATATCGGTTGAAAATAATCCCCTTCAGCGGGATACGGTGGGCTTTCATATATTCCGCTGTCAGCAGGACGGCATTGATCGTACCCAGCCCGGCGTCCGCAACCAGCAGGCAGCCCAAATCCCGGGCTGTGATGAAATCCTCCAGCCAGATTTCCCGGCCGTCAAAGCGGAGCGGGCAGAGGATGCCGCCTGAGCCTTCCGCTGTTACATAGGCGTATCGGCTGGCAAGCGCGTCAAAACCCTGCAAAACCCGGTCCATCTCCACGGGCATCTGCTCCAGTTTTGCTGCCAGATGGGGGGAAACTGCGGCTTCATAGATATATGGGCACATTTCCGCAAGCGGCTGTTCGATCCCCGAAACCGTCTTTACATGCAAAGCGTCCCCGGGGATCAGGCTGCCGTCCGGGCGGCGGCCGTTGCCGCTCATGGCCGCTTTATAATACGCGGCATGCAGGCCGTTTTCATGCAGCTTTTTGACGATAAGGCCGGTGATATAGGTTTTTCCCACATCGGTACCCGTCCCGGTGATAAACAGGTTTTTGCTCATGTTACAGCTTCACCTCGTATCCCAGCCGGCTCAGAAGCGCCAGGTCTGTTTCGGTTGTGATGCCTGCCGTCGTCAGCATATCGCCCGAGATTGCGGCGTTGGCCCCGGAGGTGAAACAGCTTTCGCCTTTATCGGCGAGCAATCCTCTGCCGCCTGCAAGACGGATCGCCGCATCAGGCAGGATAAACCGGTATACGGCTACGATCCGGCGCATATCGTCCTGCGTCAGCCTGGGCATGCCCGCAAGGGGCGTTCCGGGGATGGGGTTGAGCATGTTCACCGGCACGCTCCTGATGCCCAGCTCCCGCAGGGTGAGCGCCATGTCGATCCGGTCCCCCACGGTTTCGCCCAGCCCCATGATGCCGCCGCTGCATACGGAAAGCCCCGCCGCCTGCGCGGCGCGGATGGCCTGCACCTTGTCCTCAAACGTGTGGGTCGTACAGATATGGGGGAAGTACCTGCGGGAGGTTTCCAGATTGTTATGCACCCGTGTCACGCCGGCCTCTTTCAGCTGCCGATAGCTTGGTTCATCAAGCAGGCCGGCAGAGATACAGACAGAAATGCCGGACTTTTCCCGGATCTCCCGGACCGCTTCGCAGACCTGTGCCACCTCGGCCTCCGGCAATCGCCTGCCGGAGGTGACGATCGAATAGCGGAGGACGCCCCGTTTGCGGCTGGCCTTTGCATGGGCTGCGAGCTGGCGGGCGGGCAGCAGCGGGTACGATGCGGCAGAGGTATGATAATGCGAAGACTGGGCGCAAAACTTGCAGTTTTCAGAGCAGCGGCCGCTTTTCGCATTGATAATCGTGCAGAGGTCAAACCGGTTGGCGCAAAAATGCCGGCGGATCCTGTCGGCACTTGCGCAAAGTGCGGACAGCGGCTGTTCATGCAGGAACATCGCCTGTTCCCTGCTGATCTGCCCCCCGTGCAGGACGCGGTCGGTCAATTGGTTCAGTTGCATTGCGCTCCCCTCACATCCGGCTGTTTTTTATAATTGGGATCAACCTTTTCCCGAGAAAGGCACCAAGGACACACAGTACGATATCTCCCGGCACAGTCATGGCAAAGCAGTACAGAAAGAGCGGCCGCAGGCCGAGCGGTGTGCCGAGATAGAAATTGCTTATCAGATAGCAGTAGGCCATCCCGAACAGATAAATGATGCCCAAACCGGCGAAATTCGCGGCAAACAGGCGTGCATAGCCGGGATTGGGGACCTTGTTGGCAATCGTACCCGTCGCATATGCGGCAACAGCGAACCCGATCAGGTATCCGAAGCTGGGCTTGAAAATATAGGCTGGGCCGCCGCCTTCTGCAAAGACAGGCAGCCCGAGCAGGCCGATCAGGATGTATGCGCCGACCGCAGCGGCCCCGCGCTTCCCGCCGAGCACCAGCCCTGCCATCATGGTGAACAGCAGCTGCAGGGTGAGCGGAACGACAGGCGTCGGGATCCGCATGAATGCGCCCGCAGCAATGAGCGCCACAAACAGGGCGCACATGGTCAAATCCCTTGTTTTCTCTGCGTGCATCATGTGATGTCCTCCTGCCTGCGTTTTCATTTCAGACGGATAAAGGCGTCTGCATACAGCCATCATAATACACACACGCCATATTGTCAACTAAAAATAAAATATGGGTTTACAATATGGTGTGCCGCCGCACTGCTGCAAGATGTAAATATTATGCAAAGAATATGGATCTTTGTTGACGCACAGCAGGTTTGGTGCTATCTTATGAATCAAATGGCCGGCCGCAGGCAGCTGCAGGCGATGTCTGCGGCCGGCGGACGGATAAAAGGAGCGCAGGCTGGATGAAAGATCTTTTGAAGACCGCGGCCAGGGGGGCTGTCATTGGCGGGACGATGCTGATCCCCGGGGTGAGCGGCGGCTCCATGGCAATGATGATGGGAATTTATGACAAGCTGATCCTGGCGGTCAGCCATTTCCGCCAGGATGTCAAACGGCATTTCTGCTTCCTGCTCTGTTTCTGCGTTGGGGCCGGGCTGGGGATGCTGATTATCGCGCGGCCGCTGCTGCATCTGCTGGAGGTTTTCCCTTATCCGACCCAGTTCTTCTTTATCGGCGCGGTTGCGGGCTGTGTCCCGATGATCTACCGGAAAGCCCGGCTCACCGGTTTTTCATGGCATATCCCGGTATATATCCTGATCGGCGCGGCGGCGGTGGCGCTGTTCAACCTCGCGCCCGCCGGGCAGGGCGGCGGTATGCAGGGCGCCTTGCAGCCGCTGTATCTTGCGGCTGCCGGTGTGGTTTCGGCGGCGGCGCTGGTTTTGCCGGGCATCAGCGTTTCCTACCTGCTGCTGATGCTCAACCTGTATGACAGCACGATGGCGGCGATCAGCGGGCTGGATATCGGATTCCTCCTCCCGCTGCTGATCGGCCTGTGCATTGGTATCGTGCTGACGACAAAGCTGCTCGACCGGCTGATGTCCAGCCATCCGCGCGCGACCTATCTGATCATCCTCGGGTTCATGCTCGCGTCCGTACTGGAGGTATTCCCGGGTATCCCGCCGGCCAGCCAGTGGCTGGTCTGCGTGGTCACGCTGTTGTCCGGCTTTTTTGTGATCTACCTGATCGCACGGCGCGAGTGAGCGGCGGGCAATACAACTTGATAAGAAACAGGAACGCAGGGCGGGCCGGTTGGCCAGCCCTGCGTTTCCCTTTGCATGGAAGAAAATCTCCGGCACAGGCTTAAGGCAACACCGCACAATTATGTCTGCGGCGCTTT
>DXIC01000157.1 GCA_019113065.1 Candidatus Agathobaculum stercoravium | reverse complement strand
AACTATGTTTTTCGACAGCCTCAACCGGGCTGCGTTTTGCGCAGCCCGGTTTCTGTTTTCCCTGGCGTATTTATTTGATGACCGCGAGCAGCTCGCCGGCCTTGACCGAGGTGTTTTCCCCCACCAGCAGCTTGTCCACCTTGCCGGCCATGCGCGCGACGACCGATGTCTCCATCTTCATGGCCTCGATCACGAGCAGCACCTGGTTCTGCTCGACCGTGTCGCCCTCGTGCACCAGCACGCGGGATACCATGCCCGGCATGGGCGCGCCGGTCTGGCCCTTGTCGGTCGGGTCGGCCAACTCGACATGGTCGTGCAGCGCCGGGGCCTGCGGGTCGGGCACCGCCACCTCGCGGCGCATGCCGTTCAGCTCAAACAGCACGGTGCGCGTGCCGTCCTCATTGCGGTCGCCGAGGCCGAGGTACTTGACCACCAGCGTCTTACCGTCCTCGATGTTGATCTGGTTGGTCTCGCCGAGCGCCATGCCGTTGAAGAACACATGGCTGCCCATACGGGACATGTAGCCGTATTCCTTGCGGTGGCGGCAGTATTCCTCCACTACCTTGGGGTACAGGCACCATGAGAGCACGGTGCGGTCCTTCGCGCCCGGCTGGAACTGCTCCACCGTCTTGCGCGCCGCATCAAAGTCCGCCGGCTCGAGCAGCGAACCCGGGCGGCAGGTGATCGGCTGCTCGCCCTTGAGCACGAGTTTTTGCAGCTCGGGCGGGAAGCCGCCCTCGGGCTGGCCCATCATGCCCTTGAAATAGGACACCACGGAATCCGGGAAGGTCAGCGCCTCGCCCTTTTCGAGGATGTTCTCGGGCGTCAGGCGGTTCTGCACCATGAAGATCGCAAGGTCGCCCACCATTTTGGAGGACGGCGTCACCTTGACGATATCGCCCAGCATGGTGTTGACCTGCCTGTACATCTCACGCACATCCTCAAACTGGCTGCCGAGGCCGAGCGCCTCGACCTGCGATTGCAGGTTGGTATACTGGCCGCCGGGCATCTCGTAGCGGTAAATATCGGTCGAAGGCGCCTTGAGACCGCCGTCAAAGGACTCGTAGCGCAGGCGCACGTCCGCCCAGTAGTCGCTGAGCTTTTGCAGCTGATCCGGGTCGAGGCCGGTATCACGCTCCTGCCCGTGCAGGGCGGCCACGACCGCATTCATGGACGGCTGGCTGGTCATGGACGACAGCGAGTCGATCGCCGTATCCACGATATCCACGCCCGCTTCCGCCGCGAGCAGCAGCGCCGCCACCTGGTTGCCCGAGGTGTCGTGCGTGTGCAGGTGGACGGGCAGGCCGACCTCGTTCTTGAGCGCGGTGACCAGCTTCTTGGCCGCGTAGGGCTTCAAAAGGCCGGACATATCCTTGATGCATAGGATGTGCGCACCGCGCTTTTCGATCTCCTTGGCGAGGTTCACATAGTAGTTCAGCGTATACTTGTCCCGCTTGGGATCGAGGATGTCGCCCGTGTAGCAGATCGCAGCCTCGCACAGCTTGCCCTGGTTCAGCACCTCGTCCATGGCGATCTCCATGCCGGGCAGCCAATTGAGCGAGTCGAACACACGGAACACGTCGATGCCGGTCTTGGCGGCCTCCTTGACGAATGCACGCACCAGATTGTCCGGGTAGTTGGAGTATCCCACAAGGCTCGAGCCGCGCAGCAGCATCTGGAGCGGGATGTTCGGGATCTTCTCGCGCAGCAGCTCAAGACGCTCCCACGGGGATTCATGCAGGAAGCGGTAAGCGGTATCGAACGTCGCGCCGCCCCAGCACTCGAGCGAGAAGCAGTTATTCAGGATCTCCGCCGTGCCGCTCGCCGCGCCGACCATGTCGCGCGTGCGCATGCGGGTCGCGAGCAGGGACTGGTGCGCGTCGCGCATGGTGGTATCCGTAATCAGCAGGCGCTTTTCGCTTAGCACATAGTTTTTGACCGCCTCAGGCCCCTCGCGGTCGAGCAGCTGCTTGAGCCCTTCGCATTTCGGGGGCGCGTTTTCGTAGGGCGGGAAGCGCGGCGCGTCGTACTGCGCACGCTCGGCGGACGGGTTCGCAACCTGGATCTCCGCAATGTAGCGCAGCACCTTGGTGGCGCGGTCCTTGCCCTCCTCAAAGTCGAACAGCTCGGGTGTCTCGTCGATGAACTTGGTGTGGCACTTGCCCGCCTGGAACGCCGGGTGCTGCAAGATGTTCGTGATGAACGGGATGTTGGTCTTGACGCCGCGGATGTGCTCCTCGCTGATCGCGCGCAGCGCCTTGCGGCACAGGCCCTCGAACGTCTGGTCGTGGCAGGTGATCTTGACCAGCAGCGAATCGTAATACGGCGAGATCTCCGCGCCGACATAGGTATTGCTGCCGTCCAGACGCACGCCGTTGCCGCCCGAGGAACGGTAGGACGTGATTTTGCCGATGTCCGGCAGGAAATTGTTCTTGGGATCCTCAGTCGTGATGCGGCACTGCATCGCATAGCCGCGCGCGACCACGTCCGACTGCTTGCGGATGCCGATTTCCTCGTCAAACAGCGGATAGCCTTCGGCAATCAGGATCTGCGAGCGCACCAGATCCACGCCGGTCAGCTCCTCGGTGACCGTGTGCTCGACCTGGATGCGCGGGTTCATCTCAATGAAGTAGTAATTGCCCGTTTTGTCGACCAGGAACTCGATCGTACCCGCGGACACATAGCCCACATGCCGCGCGATCTT
Organism: Candidatus Agathobaculum stercoravium; assembly: GCA_019113065.1. Lineage (GTDB taxonomy): Bacteria > Bacillota > Clostridia > Oscillospirales > Butyricicoccaceae > Agathobaculum > Agathobaculum stercoravium. Next base: position 2,492 of record DXIC01000157.1, on the reverse strand, counting down.
GACCGCGTCCGCATACAGCTTTGCGCGCAGCTCCTCGGGCACGCTCCACGCGGGCGCAAATTCGACCACCTTCTGGTAGCGGCGCTGGAGCGAGCAGTCGCGCTCGAACAGGTGGACGATATTGCCGTACCGGTCGCCCAGCACCTGCACCTCGATGTGCTTGGGCTCGACGAGGAATTTCTCGATGAAGATATCCTCGTTGCCGAACGCCTTCTGCGCCTCGCTCTTGACCTGCGGGAAGTTGACGCGGATATCCTCCGCGCTGTCGCAGCGGCGCATGCCGCGGCCGCCGCCGCCCCCGGCCGCCTTGAGCAGCACCGGGTAGCCGAACTCCTCCGCGAGCGCGATGGCGTCGTCCACATCGGCCAGCGGGCGAGCCGAGCCGGGGATGGTGGGCACGCCGCACTCCTGCGCGATGGTCTTGGCGGTCAGCTTGTCGCCCATCTGCTCCAAAATCCTGGGCGAAGGGCCGATGAACGTGATGCCCGCCTGCTCGCAGGCGCGGGCAAACGCCGCGTTCTCCGACAGGAAGCCATAGCCGGGATGGATCGCGTCCACGCCGCGGCGCTTCGCCAGGTCAATGATCCCCGGGATGTCCAGATACGCTGCCAGCGGGCTTTTGTTTTCGCCGATCAGGTAGGCCTCGTCCGCGCGCGTGCGGTACAGGCTGTATGTATCCTCCTGCGAGTAGATCGCTACTGTGCGCAGGTTCAGGTCATAGCACGCGCGGAAAATACGCAGCGCGATCTCCCCGCGGTTGGCGACCAGCACCTTGTTAAACTTGCGGATTTCCAAATGGCATCAGTCCTTTCCGTCCAGAAAAAGTATCATTCAGTTGATAATAATATCATACCATTTTCCCGCGCTGTTTCCAATAGCAGCCCGGTTTCCTGCACAAAAGTGCCGATATACGGCAGAATGCAGCGGGCGCATACCCGCTGCATTCCGTCACATGGCTTTCGATATAAGGGGAAGCGGCTGTTTCCGGGAGGATACCGGCCATCACCGCTCGGATAGCTGTTTTTTACCGGCCCTTGATGCCGATATCGAGCACCTCATGCATGTACTTGATGCTCTTGCGCATTGCTTCGATCTCTTCCTTGCGGCCATCCTCGATGGTGTAGCCGGAGAGCGGCAGCTCGATCTCGAGGTCGATGGTGTCAAGCTCTTCCGGCGCCTTCTCGCGCAGGATCTTCATGACTTCAATAACGTCTACGTCGCCGTCGCCGATCGCGCAGCCCAGCGAATGGGTGCCGTCCGGGTCAGCAAATACGCGGTTGTCGCAGAAGTGTACACAGTAGCAGTACGGCGCCATCTTGTCGATGCAGTCCTTGATGCCCTCAGCCAGCATCAGGGAGTTGATGGTATCGCAGCACGCGCCGACCAGCGGGTGGTTGATCTGCTCGACCATCCAGATGACCTCGTCCGCGAACAGGTCGCAGTGGTTCTCAATGGCAATCTTGAGGTTGTACTTCTCGATCGTCGGGATGTTGCGCTTAAAGTCCATGACAATCTTCGCCATCTGCTCCATGGCCTCAGGGCACATGCAGGAGTGGGAGATCGGATGCGGATGCTCTACGTCGGTCGAGTACTTGACCAGCTTGCAGCCCAGCTTGTGCGCGATTTCCAGGGAATCCTCGATCGTGCAGTTGACGCGCGGGTCGGACGGCGCGTTGAACGAAATGTTCAGCTCGAGATCCAGGCCGAGCTTCTCCGCCTTTGCCTTTACCGCAGCCAGATGCTCGTCGGAGAGGTCGTCGTCCAGGTCAACCAGCGTCATGTGGATAACCTCGATGCCCTCTTCCACACACATATCCATCAGCTTGTCAAGGTTGATCACCTTTTCAAACTCATAGGTCTTGCCCTCGCTCTGGAAACCCCAGCTTTCGCCAAGGCCGCTCAGGTGCAGGGTGTAGGTATGCATGCCGAGTTTGAATTTGCGGTTTGCATTCTTTCCAGTAATCATGGGTAATTCACTCCTTAATTTTTAAGCGCAACGCTTTTGGTAATCCGTATTACGGATTGCTCAATCAGCCCAGCTGCTGCTTGAAGCAGGGGCATTCCCGGTACGCCTTGGGGGTCATGCCGGTGATATTATGGAACGCGCGGGTAAAGGTGGAGTTACTGCTGTAACCCACCATTACCGCGATTTCCATTACACTGAAATTGGTATTGACAAGCAGTTCCTTTGCTTTATTGATCCGGATGCAGCGCAGGTAAAAGCTCGGGGAGAAGCCTGTCTGCTGCTTGAACCAGTCGGTATAGTAAGTAACATTATAGCTTTCGATCTTCGCAAGCTCGCCGACCGTGATCGGCAGATGGTAATACTCGCTGATATACCGGATGGACGGTGCGGCGCAGTTCTCGATCAGCTTGCTGTACAGGTAGCGGTACAGGTAGCGCACCGAGTGGCTGTCCGGGTTCTGCTTGAGTTCCGCCTGGATCAGGTCAACCAGCTGGGTGATCTGCCCGCGCATGGAGACGATCAGCGG
>DXIC01000156.1 GCA_019113065.1 Candidatus Agathobaculum stercoravium | reverse complement strand
AATTTCCCCTTCATAGGCTTGACATCTTATAGTTGGTCACCCCGTTTTACAACCGCCCGCACCGGGCATACCTCGGCGCACAGGCCGCAGTGCAGGCAGTTCTCCTGCCGGATGCGGAACGGCGCCCCCTGTTCAATACACTGCTGCGGGCATTTTTGCCTGCATTTCCCACAGCCAACACACGCATCGGTAATGCGGAAGCCTTTTCCCCGCACTTTGTCCTCCGTCAGCGAAAAGCATGCCCGATTGATCGGCTCCGTACCCAGATCGAAAAACTCGGCCTGCCCGTTGTCAACGCAGAACGGTTCCAGCACATACCGGCTGTCCCCGGGATAGACCGCGTTCATGGACGGGTTTTGCTCAAAAATACGGTCAATCCACGCTTTCTGCCCGGTCAGCCGATGCGCCTTGCCGGAAAGCCGCACCATCTGATATTTGGTGTTCATACCGCAAACGGCCACCTGCCCGTTTGCTTCCAGCTGGCGGTAAAAGTCCTTGCCGCGGGCGGTGCAGAAATACAGCTTGCCGTTTTCCACCAGCATGACGTCAATGATGCGGACCTGCGGCTGTCCCTGTTCATCCACTGTCGCAAACGCCACATCCTTGATTTCCCGCAAAATTTGCAGGCAATCCTGTGCTTTCATGATACCCTCCTAAAATTCCGGCCGATGCACCCGGTGTGCATCCATGGTTTTCTGTACGCCTCTGGCATAGCTGATCTCCGGGTATCCAAACCCGATCAGCATGCCGATGTAATGATCCTCCGGGATTTCCAGCAGCGCTTTGATCGCCGGCATGAGATCGAGCACGCCCAGCGGGTAGGTCATCATCACCGCACCCAGCCCGCGTGACGCGCAAAGCAGTTCAAAGTACGTCCCGGCAACCAGCACATCCTGCACCGGTTCGCCACGCCCCAGCGGCGCGTGCGGGATGAGCAGGTGCGGTGCGCCGCAGAACAGCATATCCGGCCGGGCAGTCTCCTCCCAGCGCTTCATATCCTCGTAGGAAGCGCGGTCAAACCCTTTGGGATAAATGCCCTGTTCGGCAAGCCGCTCCATTTCCCGATAGGCCAAACGTCGGAACCGCTCCATCTGCCCCTTGTCATCAATCAGCGTAAACTCCACCTGCTGCTTGTTGCCGCCGTTCGGCGCATTGGCCAGCCGCGCCAGGATATCCCGGATGACCCCGGCGTCCACGTTCCGGTCCTGATACCGGCGGCAGGAATGCCGGTTTGCAATCAGGGCGTCCAGCACCAGTGCGGCGGTATCCGGCGGGATTGGCGGGAGGCTGTCCGCGGGCCTGTGCCCAAAGATGGAAATTGCCCCGGCGGGACACACCGCCAGGCAATGTTCACATTTCCAGCAGCCGTTCCAGCCGAATTCGGAAAACGCCGCCATCCAGACGGCTTTCTCCCCGTCCAGCGAAAGGATGCCGCCCGGGCATACCTTGACGCACAGCCCACAGCCCGTACATTTCTCCCGGTCAACCTCAAAATCCATTGTTTCCATTCCGCAGCCTCCCTTCTGTCTGTCCCTATTGTATGCGGCATTCCTATCCCGCACAAGTACGCACTTTTATGTGCCCCGGTCACCTTTTGGTAACCTACCCCATGTTTTTATCGGCAGTCTGCATCGAAAACAGCGGCCTGCCTCCCCCCGGAAGCAAACCGCCGTTTTTCTGTTTGACTTTGCGCGCCCCATATGGTATCCTCATAACAGATTTCCAAAGGGAGGTGGCTTGATGTCGTCCATCCGCTGAGTACAGGGCAATAAATAACGTCCTCATCATTTATTATGATGGGTTATTTTGTTGTACTCATTTTGCGGATAGATCCATTGGGCCGGCTTTTCGACAGGCGCTTTTCGTATGCCTGTCACTTTTGGTGCGCCCGCGCCATCGTCCCTTTATCATCGCAAAAGCAGTGCAGCAGATAATCCATTTCACCGAGGGTTATCTGTTTTTTATTGTCCTTTTCACGCAAATCCAATAACGAAACCGGAAAGGATTATCAAAATGTTTGAAAAAGACAAATGGAAAACAAAATTCCTGGCCGTTGCACTGGGGCAGGCGGTCTCCCTGCTCGGGAGCCACGGCGTGCAGTTCGCCCTGATCTGGTGGCTGGCGGAGCAGACCGCTTCCCCGCTGATGCTGGGCGTATCCGGCCTTGCTGCATATCTGCCCATGGCGCTGTTCAGCCCGCTTGCCGGGATCGCGGCAGACCGCCTGAACCGGAAACACATCTGCATTTTCTCGGATCTGGCAATGGGGATGATGGCGCTTCTCTATGCGATGGCACTAGTCCTGTTTGACCTCCCGGTCTGGACGGTCTTCATCATGCTGTGCGTGCGCGGCATCGGCAGCACGTTCCAGCAGCCTGCCATCCAGTCCATCATCCCGCAGCTGGTGCCGAAAGATCTTCTGGTCCAGACCAACGGATGGATGCAGCTGCTGAACGCAGGCTCTTTCCTGTTCGGCCCGGTCATCGGCGCTTCACTCTACGCGGCCTTCCCGATGCCGGTCGTGCTGGTCAGCGACGTCGTCGGAGCCGCCCTCGCCAGCATCACGCTGGCTGCTGTCCCGATCCCCTCTGCAAAAAAAGCGCAGCCGGGCAAACCGCATATGCTGGCGGAGTTCCGGGAGGGGCTGTGCGTATTCCGGAAGGATAAAAACCTGGCCTGTCTGGTACTCGCCCAGGCCCTCTGCATGTTCTTCTATGCGCCGCTGTCCTCCTTCTATCCGCTGATGACCAGCGATTACTTCGACCTGTCCGCCATGTACGGCAGCGCAGTGGAGCTGTGCTTTGCGCTGGGGATGGCCGTCTCTTCCCTGCTCTTTTCCAGCGTGCTTAAAATCAACCGGAAGCTGCGCACCTCCTATATCGGCCTGTTCGGCATGGGCGCCATATCGGCCGCCTGCGGCCTGCTGCCGCCGACACTGGCCGGATGGTTCATATTTGCGCTGCTGTGCGCAGGGCTGGGGGCTTCCGGCAATGTGCATACCATCCCGCTGACCGCCTATATCCAGGAAACCGTGGAAGAAGCCAAAATGGGCCGTGCGTTCTCCGTGCTCACACTGGTCTCTTCCGTCACCATGCCGGTGGGGCTGCTGCTCAGCAGCCCGGCAGCCGAGCAGGTTGGCGTGCATGTATGGTTTTCCATCGCGGGGATCGCCATCCTCCTGATGACCGGCGCTGTTTTGCTTTGGCAGCGGATACACAATCCCAAAGGAGGAACAAACCATGATCCGGCTGTTTGAAACGCATGATACCGAACAGGCCATGCAGCATAGCACAATACTGTAAAAACAAAAGGGCACACAGCAGCTGTGTGCCCTTTCCGATATTCTGCATTATGGTTTCCGCCCCGCTCACTCGACCGCTTCATGCATTTGCTCAAAGCTGAAGCGCAGGATATCCGTGCGGTGGTAGGTCTTGTAATATTCCAGCGGCAGGCTGCGCCCGTCCATGATGCCGGTCGTAAGCGATTCGAACAGCAGGATGGGGGTCTGCCGCGTGATGTGCAGGCGGCGCGCAATCTCCTCCGAAGGGAGGACGGCTTCGATGGTGTTTTCCGTTTTGCGCGGCACCGCGCCGTACCTGGCGCGCAGTACTTCACAGATCGGCGTGGAAAAATCCAGCCGCTCAACGCCCGGGAAATCAGCCGGCACAAGATAGGATACCGACAGATTGAGGATCATGCGGTTGGCCTGATACAGCTTTTCGAGCAGGAGCACCGGGTCGCCGCTGCGGATACGGAGATAGGAAGCGATGGTCTCATTCGCCGGGACGACCTCCTGCCGGAGCACGGTCACCTGCGGCTGCATCCCCAGCTCCTCGTAATGCTGCGCACATCTTGTAACGGAAAAAATGGACTGCGACAGGCGCATATCCCGGATGTTTTTGATAAACGTGCCTCTGCCATGGCGGCGGATCAGCCAGCCCTGCAAACAGAGTTCGTCGATCGCCCTGCGCACGGTCGTCCGGCTGACGCCGAACTGTTCGGCAAGCGTCCGTTCGCTGGGCAGCCGCCCGTCCTGCGATACGCCCGCCCCGGTCAAAAGCATCTGATAAATGTCCTGTTCTACCGATTGATGCTTCATGCCTGATGCCCGCCTTTTCCGCTTGTTTACCTGCTACCATTATAAATACCGGCAAAATAAATGTCAATGCGGCGGGATTTGCCCCGGACAGTGGTATGCGCAAAAAGCAGACCAGCAGCGCTTATGGTATCCGCTTTCCAAACCCTCTGTAAAAAGCGGAAAACTACGCGCTGCTGTTTCGTTCAGTCTGCAAATTGCATTTCCGGTTGCGATTTGGTAGGGTAAGGGTGACAAAAGGCATGAAACCATGCAGGATGGAGGCAGAATATGAGCTTTAAAAGGATTTTTACAACCGTGGAAACGCATTCCGGCGAGCCGATGCGCGTCATCACCGGCGGCGTGCCGCACATCCCGGGCAACACCGTATATGAGCAGATGAAGTGGCTGGAGAAAAACGACGACCAGATCCGCATGCTGATGTGCCGCGAGCCGCGCGGCTATCCCCCGATGTGCGTCAATCTTCTGGTGCCGCCCAAGCATCCGGAGGCTGACGCGGGCTTTATCATCATGGAACAGGTGGAATACCCGGTCATGTCGGGCGGCAACACGATCTCGGTTGCAACCGTGCTGCTGGAAACCGGCATGATCCCCATGCAGGAGCCTGTCACCGAGTTTACGCTCGAAGCGCCCGCAGGGCTGATCCGCATCAAAGCGGAATGCAAAAACGGTAAGGTAACGCAGGTCACGTTCAAAAATGTACCGGCGTTCGCGGTGTATCTGGACAAGGAGATCGACGTGCCGCATCTCGGCAAGGTGACGGTGGACGTCGCATGGGGCGGTATGTTCTACGTCACCGCGGATGTACGCCAGTTCCCGGGGCTGGAACTGACCCCCGCGCACGGCGCGGAGATCACCCGCGTCACCTCGCTGATCCTCGGCGCGGCGCAGCAGCAGCTTCCCGTGGCGCATCCGGACTATCCGGGCATCGGCATCACCAACGTACAGCTTTCCGGCCCGACCACCAACCCGGACGCAGACTGGAAAACTCAGTCCGTGTCGGCAGCGGCCTGGTCGATCTGGATAACCCGGCCACCTGGACGGCTGCGCTCGACCGCTGCCCCTGCGGCACAGGCACCTGCGCCAAGATGGCTGTGCTGCACGCGAAAGGCCAGCTCCCGCTGCACCGGAAGTTCCGCCATGAAGGCATTCTGGGCATCATCTATACCGGCGAACTGCTCGAGGAAACCAAAGTCGGGGAATACGACGCGGTCGTACCCGCCGTGGGCGGTCAGTCGTGGATCTACGGTTACAACACCTATGTGCTTGACCCGACCGATCCTTTCACCAACGGCTTTACGGTCGGCGACATCTGGGCATAAACCCGGTCTGACATCCCCACATCGAAAGGAGCTGCAAAAGATGGAACATATGATCCTGATACCGGAAGCGCAGGCGGCCGGCGCGCTTTCCATGCGCGACTGCCTCGCGGCGGTGCGCAGCGCGTTCATCGCCTGCGCAGAGGGCAGGAGCTACCCCACCGAACGCATCGCCATGCCGCTGGCAAGCGAGCGGAATTCCTGCCAGTGGCTGAGTGCGATCTGTCTGGAACCGCCGTTTTTCGGGACAAAGTTCTCGGCGGTGTTCCCGGATAATATGCAGCATGGGCTGCCGTGCGACCAGTCCACCATCAGCCTGTATTCGCTCGAAACCGGCGAGCAGCTTGCCCTGATCGGCGCGAATTACCTGACCGCGCTCAAAACCGGCGCGGGCACGGGCACTGCGACCGCCCTGCTCGCAAGGCCGGACGCCGCGCGGCTGGGCATCATCGGGACGGGAACGCAGGCGTTTATGCAGGTGCTTGCCATACAGGAGGTGCGCGCGCTGGACGAGCTGCGCATTTATGACATGTCCCCTGCCCGGATGCAGGCCTTTGCGGAACGGGTTTCCGCTGTGCGCAACCGTCCGTATGATATCCGGCTGTGCAGCAGCGCCGAGGAATGCGTACGCGGTGCGGACATCCTGTGTACCGCCACCCCCTCGCGCACGCCCGTATTTGACGCAGACGCACTCCAGCCCGGCACGCATATCAATGCGATCGGCTCGTTTACGCCGTATATGCAGGAACTGCCGGAAGGCGCCGTAGTAAAGGCTGCCTTTGCCGTCACCGAACACACAGAAGGCCTTTGGGCTGCGGCGGGTGATATCCTGACGCCGCTGGATAAGGGGCTGATTACCCGGGACAAGGTACGCGGCAGCGTGGGCGACCTGCTCACGCGCAAAATCGAAGGACGCAGGAGCAGCGAGGAGATCACTCTGTATGAAAGCGTCGGCTCCTGTGTGCTCGATATGGCAATTGCCATTGCGGTGTACGGCAAGTGCCGCGGGACGACCGAGCAGGCGTCCCACTGATGGTGTCCAAAATCTATTCCATATTAAAGATGCAGGAAACCCAGCTGCTGCCTCAGGCCCAGCTGGGTTTCTCAACAGGTTTGCATTGTCCCTTGCAGGGTTAGTGCTTTCCATTAACGCATATTAGAGCGGGGACGGGCCAGGGATGCAGCAAAAGCGCTTCTGATACTACTGATGTCCTGAAAATCGCCATTCAGCCGATCCTCCAATCCCGCCAGCTCCTCCTCCAGCGCACGGGGGAGTTTGTCGCCGAACCGGGCATAGAAAGTGCGGATATGCCGGACTTCCTCCAGCCACAGTGCACGGTCCACCGTGAGGAGGGAAGCCAGGGTCTCCCGATCCATATCCATCCCTTCTGTATTGATGTCCTCCGCATAAGGAAGGTAACCGATCTCGGTCTCACGGGCATCCACTTCATCGAAGCACCGCTTGAGGATCCACTCCACCACACGCAGGTTTTCGCCGAATCCGGGCCAGAGGAAATTCCCCTTGCCGTCTGTGCGGAACCAGTTGACGTTGAAAATCTTGGGTGGGTCAGCGAGCGACCGCCCCATATCCAGCCAGTGCTGCCAGTAGTCTCCCATGTGATATCCGCAGAAAGGCAGCATGGCCATGGGATCCCGGCGCGTCTCACCTACACACCCCTCGGCAGCCGCGGTTTTTTCCGAAGCCATGACAGAGCCAACAAATACACCATGCTGCCAGTGAAAGGACTGGTAAACAAGAGGGGTTGTTCTGGCTCTGCGGCCGCCGAAGATGATGGCGGAAATCGGTACCCCGCAGGGATTATCGAACGCCGGGGAGATGCAGGGGCAGTTCTCTGCCGGCGCCGTGAACCGGGAGTTGGGATGCGCTGCCGGGCCGGAACCGGCGCCCGGGCTCCACGGATTCCCCTGCCAATCCACCATGTGCTGCGGCGGGGCCGGCGTGAGTTTTTCCCACCAGGCGGTATTATCCTCCGTGTTGAGCGCCACGTTTGTGAAGATAGTCCCTTTGCGGATTGTAGCCAGTGCGTTAGGGTTGGATTTAGCATTGGTGCCCGGGGCTACGCCGAAAAACCCCTTCTCCGGGTTTACCGCCCACAAACGGCCGTCCTCTCCCGTCCGGAGCCATGCAATATCGTCCCCCACACACCAGCACTTCCAACCGTCCTTCTGGTAGCCTTCGGGCGGGATGATCATAGCCAGGTTGGTCTTGCCGCAGGCAGAAGGAAAGGCCCCGGCGATATACCGGATCTCGCCCCTGGGATTTTGGACACCCAGGATGAGCATGTGCTCAGCCAGCCATCCCTCCCGGCGTCCCATACAGGATGCGATGCGCAGAGCAAAGCATTTCTTGCTCTGGAGGGCATTGCCGCCGTAGTCGGAGTTGATGGACAAAATCGTATGGTCCTCCGGGAACTGGGCAATGTAGCGCTCCTCCGGGTTGAGGGTGGCACGCGCATGAAGCCCTTTGATAAAGTCTTCATCCAGATATGGGATAACTTTTTCCCCTATCCGCGTCATAATGGCCATGCTTAAAACCACATAGATGGAATCGGTCAGCTCAATGCCGTATTTGGCAAAGCGGGAACCGACTACGCCCATGCAATAAGGGATGACATACATGGTACGGCCCTTCATCGATCCGTCATAAAGCCTGCGCAGCCTGGCATACATTTCATCAGGGGCCATCCAGTTGTTGGTCGGCCCCGCGTCCTCCTGTTTTTTGCAGCAGATGAATGTCCGGCCCTCCACCCGTGCCACATCGGCGGGGTCAGAGCGGTGGAGGTAACAGCCGGGGAGCTTGTCCTCGTTGAGCTGATGTAACTCGCCAGTGGCGCATGCTGCCTGCCGGAGCTGTTCCAACTGCGCCTCGCTGCCGTCAACCCAGATGACCCGATCCGGTTTGGCCAGCGCGACCTGACGGTCAATCCAATCCAGTACAGCCCGGTTCTTTGCAGATTCCATATGAAACCCTCTCCTTCGAGTTGCCCATATTATTCAGTTGGTATGGATATCCCAAAATACAAGTTAGCAAATGGGGCGGCGAAACCGCCGCCCCCATTTGTACGCTTGCAGGATACACAGATATAACACTGTCCTGCTTCCTATTGATTTTCGTACAGTTTGCCCTATGTTACTGCCAGTCCGATGTCCGCAGGACAGCCGGATCCATCTCCCGCCTGAAGAACGTACCGTGTCCCCTCGGACCGGCAAATTCTCCATTTTCCGCAAGGACAGTACCCTTCTGGATCGTCATCACCGGCCAGCCCTTGAATTTCATCCCCTCGAAAATCGAGTAGTCCACCTTCATATGGAGCATGGAACCGGTCACCGTAACCTCCTTGTCCGGGTCAACCAGCACGATATCTGCGTCCGCCCCGGCTTCGATCAGGCCTTTGCGCGGATAGAAACCGAAAATCTTTGCTGTCGCATAGCTGTTTACATAGACAAGATCCTCCCATGTCAGCCTGCCTTCGCTCACGCCGTTGATCAGCGTCGGAAGGCGCATCTCAATCCCCGGGACACCGTTCGTAACCTTGTTGAATTCCCTGATGTACTTCCCGTTTTCGTCCGTCTTGAGATCCATGGCCTTCTCATATCGGGAGAAAGAGGCATGGTCGGTCGAGGTGCTGTAAATAGACCGCGTTTTCAATGCCTCCCACAACGCCTCGTTGTCCTCCCTGCGGCGCAGCGGCGGAGTCTGCATATACAGGAAACCGTCCTCTTCACGCAGCCTGTCCTCTGTGAACAGCAGGTAATGCGGGCAGGTTTCCCCGTACACCGGAAGCCCTGCCTTCTTCGCTTCCCGCAAGAGGGCCGCGCCCTCATGGGTGGATATATGGGCGATGAACACGGGCATCCCCAGCCGCCGGGCGAAGAGCGCCATCCTCTGGATCGCCTCTTCCTCCGAGATATTGGGATGCGTATATGCCTGGTTGATCCACTCGCCCCGGCCTTCGGCGAGCGCCTTTGCGGTCAGGTATTCAATGATGCCGGCGTTTTCTGCATGAATATAGGGCAGGCCGCCGCTCTCTTTGATCGCCCGCATCGATTCATAGATGTCGCCGTCCCTGGTAGTAGTCGTATACATCTTGAAAGAGGGCAGCCCCATCCGGACAAGTTCCGGGATTTCGCCAAGGTTCTCCGGCGTCGCCCCATTGAGCACGACATGGAAACTGAAATCGACCACCGCGCCCCGTTCCTCTGCCATGGAAATCCGCTTTTTGGCCAGCTCGCGCTTGGGGGTATCGCCGGAAGGCTTGACAAAATCGATAAAAGCGGTTGTGCCGCCGATTGCAGCTGCCACCGAGGCGGTATAGTAATCATCCCCGCCCTTGCGTCCCATATAAGGGGATTCAATATGGACATGCGGGTCAATTCCGCCAGGGATTACGATTTTCCCTGTTGCGTCAATGACACGCTCCGCCTGCATGCCGCCGGCATCCCCTACCGCGACGATCTTGCCATGATCGATCATGACGTCCGTCTGCTTCCGGCCATAGGGAGATACCACTGTACCCCCTTTTATGATGATATCCATTTTCTGTTCACACTCCTTGCTGCATCCTCTGCCAATATCGCCTGCTGTTCCCGCTGTATCGGCGTTATACCTGATCGTTCATCAGTTTGATGCAGAGTTTCTCCACATGGCACGGTTCGCCATTATGCTGCCGCTGGGGCATATGGCCGTCCGTCGGCTGCAACAGTGCAAACACGCCGGGATAAAGCGTGATTTTACCATCCGGCTTGGGGAAATACATGCAGATATCGCCTTCCGCCTTGTAACCGGGATAGATGCCCGGATCTTCCACGCTCTCAACATAGCAGGATTCAATCCCCTTGAGGACAATTTGCAGATCGGTATACGTCCGATGCAGCTCATACCCCTTATCATCCACCGGCATTGCGTCAAACGACTGACGCATGATGACACACCGGTCGCCGTCGATCTCGTGCCGCCCTACCGGCAGGGCCAGAAGCTCCTCGGTCGTGTGCGCATTCAGGTAGTCGATTACCTGCCGGATATGCGGGTTGAGGGGGATGTACTTTTCCAGCGCTTCAATTCTGTCGTATACCATGGTTTTATCGTTCCTTTCTTCCGAAAATGCTGTATTATTATTGTATCATCCTGTTTCTGCCGGCGTCTCAATACAGGTGGCACGCAACCAGATGGTTATCGCCCATGTCCTTCAGCTCGGGGTTTTCCATCCTGCATTTTTCCGTCGCCCGCGGGCAGCGGGGCGCAAACCGGCAGCCCGGCTTGGGGTTGATCGGGGAGGACAGCTCCCCTTTTATGGTCTCTGCTTCCTTGCCCTTATACCGGATATCCGGGATGGGGATCGCCGAGAGCAGCGCTTTTGTATAGGGGTGCATGGGATGTGCGAAAATATCGTCCCCACGGGCTTTCTCCACAATCTGCCCCAGGTACATGACAATGATCTCGTCCGAAATATGCTTGACAACGGACAAATCATGCGTAATAAACATATACGTCAGCCCCATGGAGTCTTTCAGATCCATCATCAGGTTGAGCACCTGCGCCTGGATGGATACGTCCAGCGCACTGACCGGCTCGTCGCAGACAATGAATTGCGGCGTCAATGCCAGCGCACGCGCAATGCCGATTCGCTGGCGGCGGCCGCCGTCCAACTCATGCGGGTAGGTATTTTCATAGCGCGAGGCCAGCCCGACTACCTCCATCAGTTCCCGCACCCGCCGGTTTGTCTCTTCCTGTGTTTTGAACATCTTGTGGATTTTCAGCGGCTCACGGATGGTTTCAAACACTGTATAACGTGGATTGAGTGAGGAAAAGGGGTCCTGGAAGATAATCTGCATTTTCTTCCGGAGCTCTTTCATCTCGCCCCGGCTATATTGCAGGATATCCTTGCCCTCAAATATCACCTCACCCGAGGTGTGCGGCAGCAGGCGGAGGATCGTCCGCCCCAGGGTCGATTTCCCGCAGCCGCTTTCCCCGACGACACCCAACGTCTTTCCTTTTTCGAGCGAAAAGCTGATGTCGTCCACTGCGTGAAGCACGCCGTTCGGCACATCAAAATATTTTTTCAGGTGCCTGCACTCCAATAAAACTTCACCCATATCACACACCCCCGTCTGTCGCCTGTCCCTGCATCAGATGGCATTTGATCTGGTGCGTCCCCTGCACAAAGGTAGGCACCTCGCCTTCTTTGCACTTTTCCATGCAATGGGGGCAGCGCGTATGGAATTTACAGCCTTTCGGCAAATCGGTCGGGTCGGGCATCAGCCCCGGGATCGGGCTGAGCCGGTCCTTGTGGTCGCTGATACTGGGGATCGAGCCGAACAGGCCGACCGTATACGGATGGTGGCCGCGGCTGTGGTCAAAGATATCCTCCAGCGTCCCCTGCTCGATGATTTCACCGGCATACATGATCGCCACGGAGTCACAGAAGTTGGCGACAATACCCAAATCATGGGTGATCAGCAGCACGGCTGTGTTAAACTCCTTGCGCAGGTTGTTGATCATTTTGAGCACCTGCGCCTGGATCGTCACGTCCAGCGCCGTGGTCGGCTCGTCTGCAATCAGCAATTCGGGGTTGCAGGCGATGGCAATGGCAATGATAACGCGCTGCTTCATGCCGCCGGAAAACTGGTGCGGGTACTCGACCTTTCTGTGGGCGGGGATGCCTACCAGGTTCAATATCTCCTCGACCTTGTTTTCCACCTCGGCTTTGCCCATCTTTTTGTGGTGCAGCGCAATGACCTCGCCGATCTGCTTACCGATCGGGATGACCGGGTTCAGGCTTGTCATCGGATCCTGAAAAATCATGGAGATGCGCCTGCCGCGGATATCCTGCATTTCCTTATCCGTTGCCTTCAGCAGGTCGGTGCCTTCCAGCAGGATCTCGCCCTGCTTGACCTTTCCCGTATATTTGGGCAGCAGCCGGAGGATCGACATGGCAGTTGTCGTCTTGCCCGCGCCTGTCTCCCCTACGAGGGCCATCGCTTCCCCGCGGCGGATGGAAAAATTGATCCCGTTCAGGGCATATACAACCTCTTCATCCGTAACATATTGGATATGAAGGTCCTTTATTTCCAGAAGTTTTTCGTTCATTGCCGGCCCTCCTTATGCCTTGCCCTTCAGACGCGGATCCAAAGCGTCGCGCAGGCAGTCGCCGAATGTATTGATCGCCAATGCAACCAGCATGAGGCAGATACCCGGGATAACAACCAGATGCGGATAGCCTTCCATGAAGGACAGGCCTTCCTTGAGCATATAGCCCCACTCCGGTGTCGGCACCTGGACGCCGAGGCCGACGAAGCTGAGTGTTGCGCCCATGAGCAGGTTGAACGACACGTTCATGGCGCCCTGGATCAGGATAATGCTGATTACGTTCGGAATGACATACTTGGAGATAAGCCACAGGTGGTTGGCGCCCAGCGCCTTGCCAGCCTCCAGATACTCCATGTTGACGACCGACAGGGCGGCCGACCGGACAACACGCACAAAGTTCGGTATCTGCCCGACAGCAAGCGCAATAACTACCTGCGGCAAGCCGCTGCCCAGGCCCGCTACGATCGCCAGCGCAAGCAGCAGGGTGGGGATCGTGCTCATTACATCCACAATACGCATGATCACGTCGTCCACGCGTCCACCGAAATAGGCCGAAGCCGTCCCGACTAGGCTCCCGATGACAATACCGATCAGCGTCGCCCCGAATCCGTAGAGGATGGCGATGCGTGTGCCGTGGACAATTCTTGCGAAAATATCGCGGCCATAGTTATCGGTCCCGAACCAGTGCTCAGCGCTGGGGCCCTGAAGGCGGTCCAGCGGAACCTGTTTGACTGCTTCCATCTGGTAATCCGCAATCACGTCGGCAAAAGCAGCTACGAGGAAGAAGAAAACCAGGAAGCACAGGGCCACCATGGCGCGGGGGTTTTTCTTTAACCGGCGCCATGCCTCCCGCATCATACTGTTCTTTTTCGCCTTTTTCACCCGTGCCATTTAAGCCTCCTTTTCCTGCGGCGCCTTTTTCTTGCCGGCCTTTTTCGCTTTCATGTAGGCTGCCTTGATTCTGGGATCCAGATAGGCGTAAAGCACGTCCATGACCAGCGTGATAATCAAAAATACCGTTGCAAGGAAAATGATGCAGCCTAAAACCATGGGGATGTCCTTTTTCTTGATGGACTCAAGAACCAGCAGCCCGATGCCTGGAAGCGCGAACACGTTTTCCACCACTACTGCATTGGACATCAGGCCTGCGATGTACAGACCCGTGATCGTAACCAGCGGCAGCAGGGCGTTGCGCAGCGCATGCCCCAGGATGACCGTCCGCTCGGTATTGCCTTTCGCACGCGCCGTTGTTACATAATCCTGCCGGATGGTGTCCAGCATGGACGAACGCGTGTAGCGCAGGTAATGCCCGATATACGGAAACGCCGCGGTCAGGATCGGCAGCACAAAGCTTTTGACGCCATCGTCTGTGCCCATAACTGGGAACCATCCCAGATACATGGCGAAATACAGCATCAGAAGCAGCGCCAGCCAGAACGTGGGCATGGCCGCCAGGAACATCGCAACGGTTGTTACAATATTGTCCACCCAGCTGTATTGCCGGACGGCGCATATGATGCCCAATGGGATACCGATAATCATTGCAAAAATGATGCCGCCGAACGTCAGTTTCAGCGTGGTGGGGACGCGGGCCATAATCTCATCAACGACCGCGTTTTTGGTGAAGTACGATGTACCCAGATCCCCATGCACTGCGTCCACAATATAATTCGCATACTGGACAAGAAGCGGCTTGTCCAGCCCCATTTCCGACCGCAGTTGGGCCGCTGCCTCCGGGGTCGCGTCCGAACCGAGTATGATCAGCGCAGGATCTGTCGGCGAAATATTGACAAGGCAAAAAATAACAAATGTGGAACAGAGAAGCATGAGCGGGATCAGGATAATTCGTTTGAGAATGTATTTTCCCATTTGTAATCTCCCTTCTGTTTACAGGCACCGTTCAGCTGTTTCAGCGAACCACATCGCCGTCAGCCGGACGGTGCCTATCTCTTAGATTACGCGTTCTCAGTTTCGGTCTCGGTTCCGGTTTCTCCCAAATCCCAATGATAATAATAGAATTTCTGCTGCGACGTCGTTACCGTATCGTAGTTGATGCCCTTCAGTCTGGAATCGGTCAGGATCTGCTGGTTGACGCGGACAACCGAGAGGCTATATACATTGTCCAGCACAGTGCGCATAACCTCTTCATATTTTGCTCTTGCCTCGTCCGGATCCGCCGTTGTATTGGCGTCCTCGATCATCGCGTCCAGTTCTGCGTTGTTCGGAGCCTTCTTATAGTTGTAGAACAGGAATGCGCTGTCCGAATGCCAGTTGTTGTTATAGATGTTCACCGGGTTGGAAGCGGTAAAGCCCATGTTGTAAACCGCCAGTTCAAAATCCCTGGAGGAGGATACCTTCTGCGCCTGAATATTCTGTTCGACCGGGTCGGATACGACATTGATGCCGACCTCAGACAGCGCGCCCTGGAACGCGGTGGCTGCGCTTGTTTCAAGCGAGGTAGTAGCATAGGACAGCTTCAGCGTCAGTTCGCCCTCATCATATCCGGCTTCCTTGAGCAAAGCCTTCGCCTTTTCCGGATCATATTCATATGCCTCGTATTCGCCTTCCGGCAGCCAGCCCATGCAGTTTTCGGTAAACGGCAGGCGGCTGGGCTCGCTCAGGCCATCGAAAACAGCAAGGTTGATCGCCTCTCCGTCAATGGCATGCGCGATTGCCTGACGCACGCGGATATCAGCCAATACAGGCACATCGTCCATGTTCATGATCAGCACCAGGGTCGAGTCCTTCTCCACCGTAGTCAGGGTGACGTCCTCATTGTCCTTGAGCTGTTCAATATCCAGCGCGCTGGCATAGCGGTACTCATCCAGTTCGCCGCTCTTGAACGCGTTAATGGCGGTGTTGTTATCCAAAATGGTTTTAAACTCAAGCGTCTTGATGCTCGGGCTGCCCATCCAGTAATCCTCAAATGCCTTGAGCGTGACGCCCTCGCCGGTCGTCCATTCATCCAGCATGAACGGGCCGGTACCGACTACGGCTTCCCGCTTGTCTCCATACTCTGCAATCAGGTCAGGCCGTGCAATGAGCATCTGCGGCGAGCTCATCAGCGCCGGCAGGTATGGGAACGAAGAACTGAGCGTGATTTTGACCGTATGGTCGTCCACTGCTTCCCAGGATTCGAACATTGTGATTTTATTTTGCGTCAGCGCGGATTCCTTTTGCAGGTCTATTGTCCCGATAACATCTTCTGCCGTGAAATCCTTTCCGTCATGCCATTTTACGTCCTGACGCAGATGGAAGATGTACTCTGTGGCATCGTCATTTACCTCCCACGACTCAGCGAGTGCGGGGCGGATGTCATTCGAATCGCCCATATACATCTCGGTCAGGCCGTCGTAAATATTATTAATAATGTTATGATCCGATACGACGGACGAGTGCATGGGGATCAGTATTGCCGGATCCACGGTTGCCTGGACAGTCAGGACGGTTGGATCCTGATCGCCGAGGCTGTTCCCACTGCTGTCCTCGCTGGATGAGCCGCCACAGGCCGCCAGCGAAGGAAGAAGCATTGTTGCGAGCAGAAATGCAGCTGTGATTCTCCTGAACTTTTTCATGATACATCTCCTTTTCTCTTTTAAATGCCAATAGCCATATAATCAGCAATTTTTACCCCGGCGGCAACCACCGCGGCTGCTAAGGATACCTGTTCCACACCTCCCTCAAAATTTTCGGAGCTTACATCAAAAACCGAAAGTAAGTTTCGTAAATACTGCGCAATTGCCCTCAGCGGATACCGAGCTCGTAAACATCGCTCCTGCGGTGCTTGAGCAGGGGCAGCTCCCTGCGCACTTTGTTTACCTGTTCGAGATCGATTTCCTGAAGCAGCATCCCTTCCTTTTCATCCATTCTGCATACCACGTCCCCCCATGGCGCCGTCACGATGGAATTCCCATAGGCGTGGTATGACGCTTCATAATCCCGCGCCGGGGCAGCCCCAATCATATAAACCTGATTGTCAAGCGCCCGCATGCGGAACGAGATCTCCCAGTGCGCCGGGCCTGTGGTCATATTGAACGCCGCAGGGACCACGATCAC
>DXIC01000155.1 GCA_019113065.1 Candidatus Agathobaculum stercoravium | reverse complement strand
TTTTGCGAAAAGGAGGAGCAGCGGCATGAGCGCGCTCTGATTTTTGAAAAAATCGGAGCAAGCGATACAGAGCTTGCTCCGACGTGGTGCGGGTAACAGGACTTGAAGCCTGCGCCTTACGGCGCAGGCTTCGCCCGCTGGCGCGATTGCATGGCAGGTTCAAGTCCTGTGCCTGAGAAAGTGCAGGCAAGCAAAAAGGCACCTGTCCGAGACAGATGCCTTCGTATGATGGTGCGGGTAACAGGACTTGAACCTGCACGCCAAAGACACCAGAACCTAAATCTGGCGCGTCTGCCATTCCGCCATACCCGCAAATACAAAAAGAATGATACCCGTTCAGTATACCCGCTCCGGGGCGATTTGTCAATTGCCCGCAGGGATCGGGGAGCTGCCGGGATGTAGGGATCGGGGAGCTGCCGGGAATGCCGACCGGGTTTTGCACGGCACAGCCCGCCGGGGGGCGCAAATGCGGATAAAATTTATGCAAATTCCTGTACCAAACGCATCTGCTTTGTGCTATACTTAATCTGTATAAATGTTTGCAGTAAGATGAATGGGAGAAATCCATGAAACCGATCCGAATGATTCCCGTGCTGCTGTCCCTGCTGCTGCTGGGCGGCTGCACGTTCCCATCGGGCGACGACCTGCTGGCAGCGCCAAGGCCTTCGACCAACTATCAGACGTTGCAGGTAGAGCTCGAGGATCTGCTCGCCTCCGGCGTATCCTATACTGCGCCGACCGGGGGCGAAAACCGCTCCTCCATCCAGCTGGTGGACCTTGATGGCGACGGGGTGGAGGAAGCGATCGCATTTTTCCGCGGCTCGACCTCAGCGACCAGCAATAATTTCCAGATCTATATCTATAAACGGCAGGGCGACCAGTATGTCTGCACCGGCACGGTGGAAGGGCAGGGCACTGCGGTCCAGTCGGTCGACTATCCGGTGATCACGCCGGACGGCCGCCGCGGCATGGTGGTCACCTGGCGCCTGACCGGCGACGGCACAGGGGCGCTGACCATGTGCGATTTTGACAATGCCTGTGTGCCGGGCGTGCTGCTGGAGACCGAGTATTCCGCCATGGAACTGACCGACCTGACCGGCGACGGCGCGCGCGACCTGCTGCTGCTGACGACCGATCCCGGCGGGCGGCGCGTGGCGCGGCTGTACCAGTATCAGGATGACGAGCTGCTGCTCGCGGGCGAGGCGGCGACCAGCCCGGAGACCGTGTCGGTCGAGCGCATGCGCAGCGGACGCGTGCAGATGAACCAGCCCGCAGTGTTCGCAGAGGAGCGCATGGCGAACGGCGTCGGCCTGACGACAGATATATTTGTTTATAATAATGATACGCTGATCAACCTGGCGCTGGACGGCGAGGATTCGATCACGCGCAGCACCTACCGCCCGGTCTCCGTCTATGCCGCGGATATCAACGCGGACGGCATCACCGAGCTGCCGCGCGCCGTGCTGATGGCGGGGTATACGGACGCCGCTGCATCCGACGCGGTCTTTATGCTGGACTGGTATGTGTACAGCGTGGACCGGCCCCCGGTGGCGGTCGCAACAACGTATGACAATATCTCGGACGGCTGGCGGCTGAATATCGACGCCGCGTGGCATGACCGGATCACCGCAGTAAAAACAACCGACAGCGGCCTGAGTTCGGTGACGTTTTCCGAATATATCAGTGCCAATCAGCAGATCCCGCTGTTTACCATCTACACCGCCACCGGCTCGACCCGCGAATACTACGCCGGGCGGAGCGACCTGATCCAGCTGGGCGAAAGCGCACAGGCGGTCTATTTTGCCCGGATCGCGGACGACGCGGAACAAAGCGCACTGGCAATCAGCGAACAGGATATCAAAAACGGTTTCTCACTGGTCAAACAGGACTGGAATAACTGATGAGATAAATAAGAGGAGGAACATCCATGAAGCGCAAGATACTGGTTTTGGAAGATGAAGAAAATATCCGCTCCTTTCTGGTTTTGAACCTCAAGCGCAGCGGTTACGAGGTAATTGAGGCGGAGACGGGCGAGGAAGCACTCGAAAAATACCACGCCAATCAGGACATCGCGGTCGCGGTGCTGGACGTAATGCTGCCCGGCATTGACGGCTACGAGGTCTGCCGCGCGATGCGCGCCGCGGGTTACGCGGCGGGCGTCATCATGCTGACCGCACGCACGCAGGAGGCGGACAAGGTGACCGGCCTGATGAACGGCGCGGACGACTATGTGACCAAGCCGTTCTCGGTGATCGAGCTGGCGGCGCGCGTGGACGCGCTGTACCGCCGCGTGTCCGGCTCGCCCTTCTCGGAGGAGGACGTGATCAAGTCCGGCCCGTTCAAGCTCAACCTGCGTGCGCGCGAAGTGCTCAAGAACGGTATCAAGATCGAGCTGACGCAGATCGAGTACGGGCTTTTGAAAGCGTTTATGGAGAATATCGGCAAGGCGCTCTCGCGCGACGAGCTGCTTGAGATGGTCTGGGGCCACCACTATGTGGGCGAGCTCAAGATCGTGGACGTGAATATCCGCCGCCTGCGCATCAAGATCGAGGACGACCCTGCCGACCCGACGCACATCGTTACCGTGCGCGGCTACGGCTATATGTGGGAGGGGTAAGTGCGCCCTGTGCGGTGCGCCCGGGAATCGCGGCGCTGACGCGTATTTTCCGAAGGCTTTTCCCCAAGTAGAAATTTGCGGCCTACGCGGCCGCACTGCGGGCAAGAGGGAGACAACCTGCGGTTTTCTCCCTCTTGTCAATCACCCTCTTTCCCTTCAGGACGCGCTGCGCGCGTAAAAGTAAGTGGCGCTTTCCATCTGCCACCCAACTGCTATTGCGACAGGCAGGGGATTGGCTGCCACCCCAGCGGGGCGCACCCGCCCGGCACCCGGCCGGAGCGTCGCCTTCATGAAAACGTTGGGCGTACGCCTTGCATCGGTAGCACCCCCGCCTTCCGGGTCAGGCGCGAAACGAAACTGCCGCGACGTTATCGCAAATCAAATTTTTCCACAGCATGTGGATAAATTT